>JAPKMO010000004.1 GCA_026645945.1 Anaerolineae bacterium | reverse complement strand
CCATAACCCTTTATGGCTCCGAACCTGGCATGATATGCAATTGCCCTGATAAATTTTTACATCTTGCCGCCCGATCAGAATCACGTTAATGTAGACAGGCCGCGCTTTGAGCCGCCCTGCAAGGAGAACGTCGTGTTCCACACCGTCCGCTGGACTCTGCCCAAAATCGAACGGCGGCTGGCCCTCATCGAGCCGCTGGCGTACCGCCGCCGCCAGCCTCTCCCGCCCTTGCGTTTAAAAATCCTCGGCAGCCCGCTGGAAACGCCCCCGGTCACAGCCGGTGACGACGACCGCGACTGGCCGCAAATCCCGCCCAACACCTATTGGGAAAAACGCGATACAAACTTTGTGCTGCGCTGCCGGTTTTTACTGCCGGAGGACTGGCCTGGCGACTCCCCTATCGGCCTCTGCCTGCCGCTGGGCGAACCGGGCAGTTTCAGCCACCCGGAGGCGCTGGCCTATGTGGACGGGGAGCCGTTCGCCACCTGCGACCGCCACCACCAGGAGATTCTGCTGCCGAATCGCTGGCGCGACGGCCAACCGCACCTGCTGGCGCTGCATGGCTGGACGGGCGGCAGCCACAAAGACGGCGAACACGCCCGCCTGCTGATGCGGAACTGTGAAATCGTGCAGGTAGACCTGCCCACGCGCGAATTTATCGCCCTGGCGCGGGTGGCGCTGGACGCAGCGCGCCACCTGAACACCGATGTTCCGGCCAGGGAACGCCTGCTCAACGCGCTCGACGACGCTTTTAAAACGCTCGATACGCGCGAACCGTTCGATGAGCGTTTTTACGCCAGCGTGCCAGCGGCGCTTCAAACGCTGCGCCAGGGCATCGAACAGGCCGGCGCGCCCCTGGATGTGAGCATCACCGCCGTCGGCCACGCCCATATTGACGTGGCCTGGTTATGGACGCTCGGCCAGACGCGCCGCAAAGCTGGGCGTACGTTCCACACCGCCCTGCGCCTGATGGAGCAGTTCCCGGATTATCACTTCACCCAGAGCCAGCCGCAGCTTTATGATTTCGTGCGGCAGGATTACCCGGCGCTGTTCGAGGCCATCCGGCAGCGCGCCGCCGAAGGGCGCTGGGAAATCATCGGCGGCATGTGGGTAGAAGCCGACTGCAACATCAGCGGGCCGGAATCATTGGCGCGGCAGTTTTTATTAGGGCGGTCGTTCTTCCGGCAGCACTT
The DNA here is from genome assembly GCA_026645945.1 of Anaerolineae bacterium. Lineage (GTDB taxonomy): Bacteria > Chloroflexota > Anaerolineae > Aggregatilineales > Phototrophicaceae > CFX2. The sequence goes on along the minus strand of JAPKMO010000004.1, from coordinate 77,198 downwards.
CGGCGAAAATACCGAGTCGCCCGTCTTGTGGCTGCCGGATGTATTCGGTTACGCCGCCAACCTGCCGCAGCTTCTCAAACTGGCCGGGCTGAACTACTTTTTCACCATCAAAATCGGCTGGAACCAGTACAACAAAATGCCCTACGACAGCTTCTGGTGGCAGGGGGTGGACGGCACGAAGGTGCTGACGCACTTCAGCACCACGCCGGAACCCGGTCGCCCGGAGCGCGAATGGAGCGCCACCTATAATGCCGAGCCGACCCCCGAAACGGCGCTGGGGACATGGCGGCGGCTCCAGCACAAAGAAGCCCAAAGCCGCCTGCTGATGAGCTGCGGTTACGGCGACGGCGGCGGCGGCCCCACCCGCGAAATGCTGGAGAACATCCGCGAGATGGCGGCTTTCCCCGCCCTGCCCCGCGTGCAGTTCGGGCGGGTGGGCGATTTTTTCCGCGCCCTGGAGTCTGAAACCGGCGACCGGCTGCCGACCTGGAACGGCGAGTTATACCTGGAGCTGCATCGCGGCACGTACACCACCCAGGGCCGTAACAAACGCGCCAACCGCCGCAGCGAATTTCTGCTGCACGACGCCGAATTTCTGGCGGCGCTGGCTGCCCTGCTCGACCCCGGTTACGCCTATCCAGCCGAGACGTTCCACAAAGCCTGGGAGCTGGTCTGCCTCAACCAGTTTCACGACATCATCCCTGGCAGCAGCATCGGCGCGGTATACGAGGAATCGCTTCAGCAGTACGCGCAGGTTGAGCAGATGGCGACCGAAACGCGGGACGCGGCGCTGCAAACCATCGCCAGCAGGGTCAGCGGCGACCTGATGATCGTTAACCCGTCCGGCTTTTTCCGGGACGACCTCGTTTTCTGGCGCGGCCACCTGCCGGAAGGACGGCGGTTCGAGCAGCCGAACGGCCTGCCGGTCTGGACGCAGCAGACCGAAACCGGCACCTGGCTTGCGCCGGGAACGGCCTCCAATACCGGGCTGCCGCCCTACAGCGTCACCCCGCTGATGATCGCGCCCGGCCAGAGTGCCGACCTGCTCGAAACCGAAACCGGCGTCCAGGCCGCCCACGACCGGCTCGAAAACCGTTTTCTGCGGGTGGAGTTCAATACCGCTGGGGACATCACCCGCATCTACGACAAACGCGCCGGGCGCGAGGTGCTGCCCCCGGGCGCGGTCGCTAACCAGTTCCAGGCGTTTGAAGATCGCCCGATGAACTGGGACGCCTGGGATGTAGACATCTTCTACGACGATAACATGTGGCTGGCCGAACCCGCCGAGTCGATTCGCGTGATCGAAGCCGGCCCGCTGCGCGCCGCGCTGGAAATCAAACGCCGCATCCTCAACAGCACTTATACACAGGTGATTTCGCTGGCCTACAACAGCCGCCGCCTGGACATCGAAACCGGCATGAACTGGCGCGAGCGGCACATCCTGTTAAAAGTGGCTTTTCCGGTGGACATCCTGTCGCCGGTCGCCACCTACGAAATCCAGTGGGGCAGCGTGCAGCGCCCGACGCACCGCAACACCGGTTGGGACTGGGCGCGTTTTGAAACCTGCGCCCAGAAGTGGGTTGACCTGAGCGAAGGTGATTACGGTGTCAGCCTGCTGAATAACGGCAAATACGGCCACGACATCCGCGATAACGTGATTCGCCTCAGCCTGCTGCGTTCACCCACCATGCCGGACGAAGAAGCCGACCAGGGCGAACACTATTTTACTTACAGCCTGCTGCCCCACCCGGCGGACTGGCGTTTGATGACCGCCCCGGAAGCCTACGCGCTTAATGACCTGTTAATTGCCGCCCCTGGTTCGACCGCGCCGGGACGCGCCGTCGAAAGCCTGGTGATGCCGGAAGCCAACAATATCATCATCGAAACGGTCAAACAGGCCGAAGATGGCGACGGCCTGATCGTGCGGCTGTACGAATACCAGCAGCGGCGCGGGATGGCCGCGCTGAAAACCGGCTTCAACCTGCAAGCCGCCTACATCACCGACCTGCTGGAACGCAACCAGGAGGCGCTGGCGGTCGGCCAGAACCGCGTTTTGTTTTCGATACGCCCCTACCAGATTGTCACTTTGCGGCTGATACCCGCTGTTGATTAAGGGAGTAATCATCATGCCTTTTTTTGATATGCCGCTGGAACAACTGCAAGTCTACCGCCCCGCACGAGAAGAACCGGCGGACTTCGACGCCTTCTGGGCGCGCACCCTGGACGAAACCCGCCGCCACCCCCTGAACGCCATGTTCGAGGCGGTGGATTTCGGCCTGCAAACGGTTGAAACGTTCGACGTAACCTTTAACGGTTACGGCGGCCAGCCCATCAAAGGCTGGCTGCTGCTGCCCCGCCAGCGGTCGGCTGTCCTGCCCTGCGTGGTCGAATACATCGGCTACGGCGGCGGGCGCGGTTTCCCCACCGACTGGCTGTTGTGGAGCAGCGCCGGCTTCGCGCATCTGGTTATGGACACGCGCGGCCAGGGCAGCACCTGGCGCACCGGCGACACGCCCGACCCCGAACCGGACGGCGCAAACCCGCACCACCCCGGTTTTATGACGCGCGGCATCTCAAACCCGGACACCTATTATTATCGCCGCGTTTTCAGCGACGCGGTGCGCGCCGTCGAGGCCGCCCGCAGCCACCCCGCGATAGACCCGGCGCGTATCGCCCTCACCGGCGGCAGCCAAGGCGGCGGCATCACGCTGGCCGCTGCCGCGCTCATGCCGGAGGTGGCCGCTGCGCTGCCGGATGTGCCGTTTTTATGCCACTACCGCCGCGCCACCGAAATCATAGAGTCGTATCCCTACCAGGAAATCGCCCGCTACTGCCAGATTCACCGCGACAAAGTGGACGCCGTGTTCAACACGCTGGCCTATTTCGACGGCCTGAACTTCGCCGCGCGGGCCAGGGCGCGGGCGCTCTTTTCGGTTGGCCTGATGGACGAAATCTGCCCACCTTCGACCGTCTACGCGGCCTACAACCACTACGCCGGCGAGAAGGATATACGGGTGTGGCACTACAACCACCACGAAGGCGGCGAGAGTTATCAGACGTTAGAGAAAATTAAATTCCTGCGCGCGCTGTGGATGGCATAAACGCGCGGCTGTTTTCGATCAGGACACGCGCCCGTGACGTTTTGCCAGTTCCGCGCGCACGTCGTCCAGCGAAATATCCAGCTGCGCCATCAGCACCAGGGTGTGGTAGAACAGGTCGGACAGTTCGCCGATCTGTTCTGTTCTCCCCTGCCCCAGCGCCGCAACGATGACTTCGACCGCCTCTTCGCCGACCTTCTGGGCGACCTTATTCACCCCGGCGTTAAACAGGCTGGCCGTGTAACTGCCCGCCGGTGCGTTCGTCTGCCGGTCGCGGATAATGTTTTCGAGTTCGTTCAACATATCGGCCATAAAATCATCCTGAGGACTGTAACCGCCGGTAAAAACACGAGACTTCCCCGGTATGGCAGGCCGGGCCTGCCGGATGCACCAGCACCAGCAGCGTATCGCCATCGCAGTCCACATAAACGGCCTGCACGCGCTGAATATTGCCCGATGTCGCGCCTTTGTGCCACAGTTCACCCCGGCTGCGGCTCCAGAACACCGTCTCACCGGTTTCCAGCGTGCGGCGCAGTGACTCGGCATTCATGTAGGCCACCATCAAAACCTGCCGTGTTACAGCGTCTTGCACCACTGCCGGGACGAGGCCGCGTTCATCCCACTTGATCTGCTCGAAATTCATGCTGCCCCCGCCTCTACCGGACGCACCGGCACGCCGCGTTCGATCAAATAGCGTTTCAGATCACCGACACGAACTTCGTTGTAATGAAACAGCGTGGCCGCCAATGCCGCGTCGGCGCGTCCATCGGTCAGCGCCTCGTAAAAATGCGCCATGCTGCCCGCGCCGCCGGACGCGATCACCGGAATCGAAACGGCTTCCGCGACCGCCCGCGTCAGTTCGATGTGATAACCGGCTTTCGTGCCGTCCCGATCCATGCTCGTCAGCAGGATTTCGCCCGCGCCCCGATCTTCCACCTCGCGCGCCCAGGCGACGGCCTCTTTATCGGTCGGCACGCGGCCTCCGTTGATGTGTACTGTCCATTTACCGTCCACCCACTTCGGGTCAATCGCCACCACGATACACTGGCTGCCGAACGCCCACGCCCCCTGGTTAATCAGTTCTGGGGTTTTGATGGCGGCGCTGTTGATAGATACTTTATCCGCCCCGGCCAGCAGCGTGGCGCGAATGTCATCTATGGTGCGGATGCCGCCGCCCACGCAGAACGGGATGAACACGCTGTCCGCCACCCGCCGCACCATGTCCAGCACCGTGCCGCGATTTTCGTGCGAGGCGGTGATGTCCAGGAAAACCAGTTCGTCCGCCCCTTCGCGGTCGTAAACGGCGGCCTGTTCCACCGGGTCGCCCGCGTCGCGCAGGTTGACGAAGTTAATGCCCTTCACCACGCGCCCGTTCATCACATCCAGACAGGGAATGATGCGTTTAGCCAGCATCCGCGCCTCCCGCCAGCGTTATCGCCTCTTGCAGCGTAAACCGTTTTTCGTACAGCGCCATACCGACGATCGCCCCGGCCACTATGCCAGTTGCCGCCAGCGCCCGTATATCATCCAGCGCGCGCACCCCGCCGGACGCGATCACCTGCAAGCCGGTGGCCTGCGCCAGCCGCACCGTCCCCCCAACGTTAACCCCTTGTAATCCGCCGTCCCGGCTCACGTCCGTATACAGCGCATGGCGGACGCCCAGCGCCGCCATCTGCCGCCCCAGTTCGACCGGCGTCAGATCGGCTACCTGCTGCCAGCCGTGCGTGGCGATGCGCCCATCCCGCGCATCCAGTCCCACGCAGATACGCTCCGCGCCCCATTGTTCGACCGCCTGAGCGACCATCGCCGGCTGCTGGACGGCAGCCGTTCCCAACACGGCGCGGGAAACCCCGGCCTCGAACGCGCGCGCCAGATCATCCATCTGCCGCAGGCCGCCGCCGAACTGCACCCGCACGCCCAACCGGGCGACTGCCTCGACAATCCGCAGATGATCGTTAGCTTCGGAAAACGCTCCGTCCAGGTTGACCATGTGAATCCAGGCCGCGCCGGCGTCCATCCACAGCCGCGCCACCATCAGCGGGTCGTCGCTGAAAACCGTCTGCCGCGCCGGGTCGCCTTCCTTTAAACGCACGACTCTGCCGCCGCGCATGTCAATCGCCGGATAAATAATCATGCCGCCGCCTTCAAAAAATTCGCCAGGATTTGCAGCCCCACGCGCTGGCTTTTTTCCGGGTGGAACTGCACGCCGTAGAGGTTATCCCGCTGCACCGCCGCCGTGAACGGAAGGCCATAATCCACTGTGACGACCGTATCCGCCGGGTCAGCCGCCGTGCAGTAGTAGCTGTGAACGAAGTAGGCATAGCTGCCCGCTTCCACACCATCCAGCAGCGCCGAAGGCCGCCGGATGCACAGTTGATTCCAGCCCATATGCGGCACTTTTAAACCCATATCATCGGGAAAGCGCGTCACGTAACCCGGCAGCAGCCCCAACCCCTCGTGCATCCCCATTTCGTCGCTGTACTCGAACAAAAACTGCATCCCCAGGCAGATTCCCAAGTAGGGCGTACCGCCGAGAATCGTTTCTTTTAGCGGCTCGATAAGCCCCTGCCGGCGAATTTGCTGCATCCCCGCGCCGAATGCCCCCACGCCCGGCAGAATGATTTTTTCCGCGCCGCGCAGGTCGCCCGGCTCGCGCGCAAGCTGCATCCGCTCCACGCCCAGATGTTTGAGCGCGTGCAGCACGCTGCGAAGGTTCCCCGCGCCATAATCCACAACCGCCAGCATATACACCCCTCCTGAAAACAAAAACCCCGCTCGGTGCGGGGGAATTCGACCAACAGCAAAACAGCGTGGAGGACTACACCAACACCGGGCGGTTTCCGTTTTTAGCGTGATGGTGAAACATTGGTTGCAACCTCGCTGTGAATATTGCCGAGTATAACGGCCAGACAGGTGGTTGTCAACCACCCGCAGAACGCTACAATAAACCTGTATCGTATTGAAGGGACGCCGCCGGTGACTCAAACAATCGCCCTTTTAACCGATTTTGGAATGCGGGACGCCTACGTAGGCATGATGAAGGCCGTCATGCTGCGTATCGCCCCCGACATTCGTTTTATTGACATCACCCATTCCATCCAGCCGCAGAACGTCCGGCAGGGCGCTTTCACCCTGCTCACCTGCCACCGTTATTTTGCGCCCGGAACAATTTTTCTGGTGATCGTTGACCCCGGCGTGGGCAGCATCCGAAAGCCGCTGGCGGCACTGGCCGGCGATTATTATTTCATCGGCCCGGATAACGGCGTCCTGTCCTACGCGGTGGCGGAACACCTGGATGCGCAAATCGTCGAACTCAGCAATCCGGCCTACTGGCTGTCGGCAGTCAGCGGCACGTTTCACGGGCGGGACATTTTCGCTCCCACAGCCGCGCATCTGGCCGCCGGCGTCCCGCTGGCCGAACTTGGGCAGCCGTTCGAGAATTTTTACCGCATCCCGCCCCCGTACCTGGAGGTCGCCGGTAAAGTTATCACCGGCGAGATTCTTCACATTGACCGCTTCGGCAATGCCGTCACCAGCATCGGCGAGCTGCGCCGCGCCACAACCGACGGCCTTTACCTCATCCCGCCTTTTACCGAAGGCGAACGGCGCTACCCGGTGCAGACTTTTGCCCCCGCCGTGACCGTCCAGGTAAAAGGGTTCTCGCTGGCCGGGATTCGCCACACCTACAGCGAGGTCGCGCCCGGCGAACCTCTGGCGTTGATCGGCAGCAGCGGTTATCTGGAGATCGCGGTGAACCAGGGCAGCGCCGCCAGCCGGCTTAACCTGACCACCGGCGATTCCGTCATCCTGGAGATGGATTAAAACTATGCAGCAGTTCATCATCGAAGGCGGCCACCGGCTTTCTGGCGCGATCAAAGCCGGCGGCAACAAAAACGCGGCGCTCAAGATGCTGCCCGCCTGTTTGCTTACCGAGGAGCCGGTAGCCCTCAACAACGTGCCGGACATCGGCGACGTGCGCGTGACGCTGGACATCCTGCGGCAGTTGGGGGTCGCGGTTGAAGGGCCGGCAGCAGAAACCGTGCGCGTCGAAGCCAAACAGATCGCCAGCACGACCATAGACCCGGCGCTGGGGCAAAAAATCCGCGCCAGCATCGTGCTGGCCGGGCCGCTGCTGGGACGCTGCGGCCAGATCACCCTGCCGCTGCCCGGCGGCGACAGCATCGGCGAGCGCCGCCTGGACGCCCACGTGCTGGCTCTGCAAAAGCTGGGCGTGCGCATCGAGCAGGCCGGCGGCGCGCTGTACATGCGGGCGGATAAATTAAAAGGCGCGGATATTCTGCTGTATGAAGCCAGCGTGACCGCCACCGAAAATGCGCTCATGGCCGCCGTCCTGGCCTCCGGCACAACCATCATCCGCAACGCCGCCTGCGAGCCGCACATTCAAAACCTGTGCCACATGCTCAACGGCATGGGCGCACTGATCGAAGGCATCGGCACAAACCGGCTGGTGATTACCGGCGTGGAACGGCTGCACGGCGGCGAATTCCGGGTGGGCGCGGATTATATCGAAGTCGGCAGTTTCATCGGTGCGGCGGTTTTGACCGGCGGCGAACTGTGGATTAAACAGGCCGACCCCGAACATATGGACATCGTGGAACATACGCTTGGCCGCCTAGGTGTGACCTGGGAAACGCACGGCCAGGATATTTACGTGCCGGAGAGCCAGCCCCTTACCATCGTGCCAGACCTGGGCAACCGGATTCCGATCATCAAGGCGCAGCCCTGGCCGGCTTTCCCCGCCGACCTGATGAGCATCGCACTGGTGATCGCCACCCAGAGCGCCGGGGCGGTGCTGTTCCACGACTGGATGTATGAAAGCCGCTTTTTCTTCACCGACAAGCTGGTCCGAATGGGCGCGCGCATCACCCTCTGTGATCCGCATCGCGTGCTGGTGCAGGGGCCGACCGCCCTGACCGGCCTCGCCAACATGACCAGTCCCGACATTCGCGCCGGCATGGCGATGCTGCTGGCGGCGCTGGCCGCCAAAGGCGAAACGCACATCTTCAACATCCAGCAGATTGACCGGGGATACGCGCGCGTGGACGAAAAACTGCGCTCGCTCGGCGCGTTTATTCAGCGGGTGGCGGTAGATCGGTCATCTTCGATTGAAGAACCGCTGGATACAAAAGCGGCCCAGCACTAACGGCTGCGGTGGCCGCGCACGCGCGCATCGCCAACGCGCCGGGTGATGCCGGCGGAGTCGAGGTACTCCAGCAGACCGATGGCGTATTTTCGCGTGGTGTTAAACCGGTCGCGCAGGCCGGCGGCGCTGACGCTGCCCTCGGCATCAATCATCTCCAGGATGGCGTGCAGCATCTCATCATACGCCGCCCGGCTGAAGATCACATCATCCTGCACCTGCACGATGTCCCCCATTTCGATCAGCGCGTATAAAACATCCTGGCCGACCATCTCGGCGGCCTCGGCAAATGAGGGCGGAGTGTAAGGCGCGGCGGCCATTTTTTCCTCAAGCGCCCGGATACGCGCCGCCTGCGCCGGGCTGAAGCGCACCTCATGGCTGGACAGCCGCAGCCGGTCATTTTCGACCACGATTTCATCCTGCATCGCCAGCAGGGCGTTTAGCGTAGCGCCCTTCAATCCCAGGCGGCTGCGTAGTTCTTCCCGCGACATACCCGGACGCAGCGGCTCGGCGCGGTGAAAAGCGTCCAGTTCGTCGCGCATCCGGCGTTTCATCTGTTCCCAACTGGCGCGCGCCAGCAGTTCGCCCCCCGGCAGTTCCACCACCAGCCCTTCGGCCAGCGCATCCTGCACCGCCGTCTCAAAATCCCGCGCCTCATAACCAAGCTGTTTTTGCAGCGCCGGGCGTTTTTCCGGCAGCCGCGCCGCCTGCGCCACTCGTTCAGCCGGCGTGCCGGACAGCCGCGTCGCCAGGGCAGTGATGACATCTGGCTGAAAGCGTTTCCAGCGGCGTCCCGGGCGGGCATTGACGATGATGCCGCCGCCAACCGTCTGCGGGGGCGATGGATAACGCAGGATAAAACGGTCGCCCTGGGACAGCGCCAGCGGGGTTTCCAACCGAATTTGCAGCCAGCCCTCTGCATCCGGCGGCAGTTCCTCGGCATCCAGCAGGCGAACATGGGCGATTGACTCCGCCGCGCCGGAGAAAAATTTCACCTGGGCGTTGTGTTTCAACGGGCGTCCGGCGTCTTTGAGATACCGCACGCGCGCATCCACCAGCAGGGAGGGCTGAAGCTGGCCGGGATGGGACAGCACGCTGCCTCGCGCGAGGGCTTTTTTTTCGATGCCCGTGATGTTCACGGCCACCCGGCTGCCCGGCTCTGCCGCTTCGACCGGTTGTTTGTACCGCTGCAAGCCGCGAATACGCCCTCGCAGGCCGTTCGGCTGGATTTCTACCTCGTCGCCCACCCGCAGCCAGCCGCCCAGCAGCGTACCGGTGACAACCGTGCCGAACCCGCTGATCGTAAACACCCGGTCTATCGGCAGGCGCGGGCTGCCGGCGTCGGCGCGCGGCGGCATCTGCTCCAGCAGGGCGGCAAGCCGCTCCACCAGTTCCGGCAGTCCCGCCCCGGTGCGGGCGGATACCGGCACGATTTCCGCGCCGGCCAGCGCCGTCCCGGCCAGCGTTTCGCCGATGTCCCGCGCGACCAGTTCCAGCCATTCGGGGTCATCTACCAGATCGCTTTTTGAGAGGACGACCAGCCCACGAGTCACGTTCAGCAGATCAAGAATCGCCAGGTGTTCGCGCGTCTGGGGCATCACGCCTTCGTCGGCGGCAATCACCAGCATGACGGCATCAATGCCGCCCACCCCGGCCAGCATATTTTCGATGAAATCGCGGTGGCCGGGTACATCCACGACGCCGACCGTCTGCCCATCCGGCAGATCAAACCAGGCAAAACCCAGGTCAATGGTCATTTCGCGGGCTTTTTCCTCGGCCAGCCGGTCGGGGTCTATGCCAGTCAGCGCCCGCACCAAGGTGGATTTGCCGTGATCTACGTGTCCGGCAGTACCGATAACGCGCATAAAAACCCGTTCCGTGTTACGAGCCGTTTATGCCGCCGCCGTTGCCGGTCGGGCCATTCAGTTTTGCCGGGGGCATTTTGGGCCCGGTATCGTATTCCATCAAAAGTGCCTGATACCGCTCGCGGTAAAGCTGCGCGCGTTCGCGTTCCAGGCTCCACAGGCGGTTCAGGCTGTCCTGGATGGGCGGGAACATGGCCTCCAGTTCGGAGATGCGCTGCACAAAACGGTCAAACTCTTTGTCGTGGCTGCGCCACACCTCGTCGTTGGAAAGTGTGAACTGCTTCCAGCGTTTCTGGTCATCCGCCGTCCAGTCGTTCCATTCCTGGCGGAAGCGTTCTTCACTCAAACGCTGCATTTCGGCCACTTCGTTGATGCGCCGTTCCAGCCGGTCGCCGATGCGCTCGAAATCGTCAATAATCTTTTTCATGCTGCGATAGGCTTCAGCCCACACCTCAAACCGCTCGATGTTGCGCTGCATGATGCTGTCCTGCTCGCCGAAGCGTTTCATCAGTTCGGACACCTGCTGGTCGCGCTGCTGAAGCACCAATGTCTGCTGGTCTATAAACTGCTGAATCTGGTCGCGGCGGTCGCGCTCGGCGTTCTGGACTTCCTGCACCTTTCGCTCGGTACGCAGCGCCAGTTCCTCCAGAAGCTGCAATTTGGGGCGAATGCTGTCAATCTGCTTTTGAACTTCCGGCATTTCGGACTGCGTTTCCGAAATACGCCGGGCATCCTGGCGGCGCTGCTCCTCCAGAAAAGCCAGACGGCGATCCGGCTCCTCAACCTTCTTAAACAGATCATCCACCCGCTGCTGGAGCGTGGCAACCGCATCGGACATGCGTCCGCGCTCCACCTGATACGACGGCAGTTCGCTGGCCTGGCGTTCCAGTTTTTCCACCCGCTCGGTCTGCTCGCGGATGGAACGCAGCAGGCTTTCACGGCTCAGTTCCAGCCGGCGTTCGGCTTCCCGTTCCGCCGTCAGCCGTTTCGCTTCCTGCTTTTCTAACAACTGCTGCATCTCGCGGCGCAGTTGTTCCAGCATTTCTGCCTCGCGGCCAGAGGGCGTAAACTGGCTTTTCATCACCGTCTGGTCAGATTCCAGGCTGCCCAGGCGTTTGTTCAGCGCGGTTATCGTCTCCTGCTGTTGGGCCAGACGCTCCTCAAGCGTCGCAATCGTCGCTTTGTCGCGCCGCCTCTCCTCATCCAACCATTCAATCATCCGTGCAGCCTGGTTAATATCCATCGTCGCCTCCGAAAGGCTTTTGTTTTTCCTCTTGTTGCTCAATCATTATAACATATCACCGGCGCAGGCTTAAAAGTTCTTAAATTCGCTTGGCGCTGTCCCCCTGGCCTGTTATGCTGGATAGATTAATTACCCATCACGGAGGATGACCATTGGCCCCCACCGACCGTTACATGGCCGCAACCACCTTTCACGTTCGTTATGCCGAAACCGACGCGATGGGCGTCGTGCATCATGCCAGTTATATCGTCTATTTTGAGGAAGGCCGCAGCGCCTATTCCCGCCAGCGCGGCCACGATTACGCCAGTTTCGAGCGCAGCGGACACTATTTAGCCGTCTCTGAAGTCGGCGCGCGGTACATCAAACCCGCCCATTACGACGACTGCATTACCGTCCGCTGCTGGATCGGCGAAATGAAAAGCCGCTCGCTCACCTTTGAATACGAGATCGTCCATGCCGACACGGGCGAACTGCTGGTCACGGGTTTTAGCAAACACATCTGCATCACCCACGACGGCCAGGTGGTCAAGATACCGGATGTCTGGCGCGCCTGGGCGGGGACGTAAAATGTTTTGACACCGGAACTCGACCTGTTATACTCGTAATTAAATACAAATTTGGTTTTTGGAGTGAAAGTAATGGTTACGTATGCCGAACGTCCCTGGACAAAAAGTTACGATTCCAACGTTCCCGCCTCGCTTGACCCCTATCCTGACATCACAGTACATTCTTTCCTGGAAGAAGCGGCCCAAAAAGCGCCCGACAGCGTGGCACTGGTGACGAGCGCCCATCTGCCGGTGTTGGGCCGCCAAGCCAGCACCATGACTTACGCCGAACTCGACCGGCTTTCCGGCAGTCTGGCAGCAGGGCTGATTGACATGGGCTTAAAACCGGGCGACCGGGTAGCGATGGTCATGCCCAACATCGCGGCCTTTATTATCACCTACTACGCGATTTTAAAAGCCGGCGGCGTGGTCGCGGCCACCAACCCCACCTACCCGCCCGATAAAATGGCCTTCCAGATCAACGACTGCGATGCCGAAATTGTCATCACTATGAGCCTGTTTTACAGGATGATTAAGGACATCCAGCCTAAAACGAAGGTCAAAAAAGTCATCGTCACCAACGTAAAGGAATACCTGCCGCCGGTTGCCCGCCTGCTGTTCACCCTGGCGAAAGAGAAAAAAGAAGGCCACCGGGTCGAAACCCTGGCGAGCGGCGACGAATGGCTGCAAGATGTTCTGACCCGCTACGCCAATAAAAAAGCCAGCCGCAGCGTTAAATCCTCCGACCTGGCGCTGTTCCAGTACACCGGCGGCACGACAGGCGTCTCCAAAGCGGCTATGTCCACCCATCGCGCCCTGGTCGCCAATACCCTTCAGATGCGCGCCTGGCTGTTCGGAAAAGATGTTCCGGCCAATGCCAATAACGAGGTTTTCCTGGGCGCAATCCCTATGTTCCACGCTTTCGGCATGGTGGCGGTGCTGAATTTCGCCATCGGCATCGGCGCGCGCATCGTCCTTGTCCCCAACGCCCGCGACATCGGCGACGTGCTGGACAACATCAACACCTTCCACCCGACCATTTTTATGGGCGTGCCGGCGCTCTACAACGCCATCAACAACCACCCCAACGTTAAAGCCGGCAAAGTTAGCCTGCGTTCTATCCGCGCCTGTGTCAGCGGTTCGGCCCCGCTGCCGCCGGCGGTTAAACAGGAATTCGAGCGACTGAGCGGCGGCGCGCTGCGCGAAGGTTTTGGCATGAGCGAAGCCCCCACCGCCAGCCACTGCAATCCCCTACTGGGCGAAAACCGCACCGGCTCTATCGGCCTGCCGCTGCCGGATATGGACTGCCGCATCGTCAGCTTGGACGACGGCGTGACCGATTTGCCGGTCGGCGACGTGGGCGAACTCATCATGACCGGCCCGCAGCTGATGGTCGGTTATCACGGGATGCCCACCGAAACCGCCAACGTCCTGCGCGAACAGGATGGTAAGGTCTGGCTGTACACTGGCGACATCGCCCGTATGGACGACGATGGTTATTTTTACATTGTTGACCGCAAGAAGGATATGGCGCTCATCGGCGGCTTTAACGTTTACCCCAACGCCGTCGAAAAAGTACTGACCGATCACCCGGCGGTTCTGGAAGCCGGCGTCGCCGCCATCCCCCATCCCGAAAAGGCCGGCCAGGAAGCCCTCAAAGCCTGGATTGTCCTGCGACCGGGCATGACCGTCACCGAACAGGAACTCATCGCCCACTGCGAGTCCAAGCTGGCGCGTTATGAAGTGCCAACTCGTTTCGCCTTCCTCAACGAACTTCCCAAAACCGCCGTTGGCAAAACCCTGCGCCGCGAACTGGTGCAGATGGAACTGGCGGAACGCGAAAAGTGACTTGTTCTCGAATCGAGGGGCGACCGCACAGGGTCGCCCCTGCTTCAACCGGCAATCAGGGAGAAACGTATGACTGACAAGTCCTTCGATGTGAGCCAGATCACCGGCCACGCCTTTGAACCCTTCACCTTTTCGTACACCGAACGCGACGTGTGCCTGTACGCCCTGGCGGTCGGCGCGCCGGCAGACTGGCTCGACCAGGGTGAGTTGACATTCGTTTATGAATTGAGCGGCCAGGGTTTTAAGGCGCTGCCGACCTTCCCGGTGCTGTACCCCACCCGCATGATTGACCACATCCTGACCGGGCGGCTGGGGCAGATTGAGTTTAACCCAATGATGCTGGTTCATGGCGAGCAGTATCTCGAAATTAAAAAAACCATCCCCACCAGCGGCGAAATCACCTGCCGCCCCCGCATCGCCAATGTCTACGACAAAGGCAGCGGGATGCTGGTCATCACCGAAACACCCTGTTACGACGAGTCCGGCGAGGAAGTGGCTTTCAACCAATCATCCATGTTCATTCGCGGCCTGGGCAACTTCGGCGGTGAGCGCGGCCCGTCCGGCCAGCCGGAAGCCATCCCCAACCGCGCCCCGGACGCCGTCCAGCGCGAAACCACCCTGGAAAAACAGGCGCTTCTCTACCGGCTGTGCGGCGACCGCAATCCCCTCCACGCCGACCCGGCCATGGCCGCCGTCGGGAACTTCGACCGGCCCATCCTGCACGGCTTGTGTACCTTCGGTTTCGCCGGGCGGGCCGTCCTCAAACACTTCTGCGATAACGACCCAGCGCATTTTAAGAGCATCAAGGTGCGTTTCGCCAAACACGTTTTTCCCGGCGAAACGCTGCTTACCGAGATGTGGAAACAGGACAACCGCGTGATCTTCCGCACCCGCGTCGAGGAGCGCGCCGAGGACGTGCTGACCCATGCTGCGGTGGAACTGAACGGCTGACATGGCGGATCGGCCTGCTTGATAGTGCCTGTTGTGTCGTTTATCGGAAAAAATGATGAGGTTGTTTGAAAAATGACAACTTATGCGGAACGTCCCTGGGTGAAAAACTACGACGCCGGCGTGCCGGCCTCGCTGGAGCCTTACCCCAACAAAACCCTGCACGACTTTTTGACGGAAACTGCGCAGGCATCCCCCGACCGCACCGCGCTGGTGACTCCCGCCCGGCTGCCCGGCCTCGGATGGCAGGCGGCCAGCATGACCTATGGTGAACTGAACCGGCAGTCGGACGCGCTGGCGGCGGCTTTCATCAGTATGGGGCTGCAAAAGGGCGACCGGGTAGCCGTCGTCCTGCCCAATTCGGCGGCTTTCGCCATCACCTATTTTGCCGTCTTAAAAGCCGGCGGCGTAGTGGCGGCCACCAACCCCACCTACCCCGCCGAAAAAATGCGCCACCAGATCAACGACAGCGACGCGCCCATCGCCGTCACACTCAGCCTGTTTTACAACACCCTCAGGCAGATACAGCCCGGCACGAAACTTAAAACCATCATCGTCACCAACATCAAGGAATATCTGCCGCCGGCAGCCAGACTGCTGTTCACCCTCATGCGGGAGAAAAAAGACGGCCACCGCCTCGAAAAGCTGGCCGAAGGCGATCACTGGCTTCAGGACGTGCTGCGGCGTTTTGACGGGCAGAAGCCGAACGTACAGGTTACGCCGGACGACATCGGCCTGTTCCAGTACACCGGCGGCACGACCGGCGTTTCCAAAGCCGCCAAACTGCCCCACCGCACGCTGATCGCCAATCTGCTGCAAATGATGGCCTGGACTTCCGAAAAAACCGGCGCGATGGGTGACCTGAAACGCAGCGATCTGGTCTACCTGGGCGCTATCCCGATGTTTCACGTTTACGGCCTGGTGGTGCTGCTCAGCCAGGCGGTCGCATCCGGCTCAAAGATCGTCCTCATCAGCAACCCGCGCGACGTGGACAACCTGGTCGGCGTCATCGAAGCCTACAAACCGAATGTCTTTCTGGGTGTTCCGGCCATGTTTAATGCCGTCGTCAACCATCCTGACGTGAAATCCGGCAAAGTGCCGTTGGACTCGTTCCTGCTGGCCGTCAGCGGCGCGGCCCCGCTGCCCCCCGCCACCAAACGCGAATTTGAGTCGTTCGGCGGGCGGCGGCTGACCGAAGCCTACGGCATGAGCGAAACATCGGCGGGTTCGCACTGCAACCCAATAGTCGGCGACAACCGCACCGGCTCGGTGGGGATGCCCCTGCCGGATATGGACGTGCGCGTGGTCAGCTTGGACGACGGCGTGACCGATGTGCCGGTCGGCGAAATCGGCGAAATCGTCATGACCGGCCCGAATATCATGGTCGGTTATCATGGAATGCCGACCGAAACGGCCAATGCCCTGCGCGAACATAATGGCAAAAAATGGCTGCATTCGGGCGACATCGGCTACATGGATGAAGACGGCTACTTTTACATCGTAGACCGCCAGAAGGATATGGTGCTGATCGGCGGTTTTAACGTCTACCCCAATAACATCGAAAAGGTGCTGAAGGAACACCCGGCGGTTCTGGAAGTCGGCGTCGCCGGCATCCCCCACCCTGAAAAACGCGGCGAGGAAGCCTTAAAAGCCTGGATTGTTTTAAAACCCGGCATAACCATCACCGAGCAGGAACTCATCGCCCACTGCGCCCAACACCTGGCCGGTTACGAAATCCCGCGCCGCTACGCCTTTATCCCCGAACTGCCGAAAACGCTGGTGGGTAAAACGCTGCGGCGCGAGTTAATCCAGATGGAACTGGAGGCGCAGGAAAACTCCTCCGGCTCATAATTCGCTGCGCTGCGCCCGGTCGCCCGGCGCAGCCTCAGGTCGAGCGGCTCCCGCCGGGTGAGATAGATAATACCCCCGGAAAAACGCCCGCGCGGGGCCGCGATTCATATACCAGACCACATATAACATCACCAGAAACTCGACCGCCAACTGCCCAATGGACAGCGATTGGAAGATCGAGTCGCCGGAACTCATGCCGATCTGGAAATTTTGCTGCGCCAGCGATTGGACGAGCATCACCAGCAGTTTGATTCCGGTCAGCAAAATGACCGCCCCCACCAGCATAAACCGCAGTGCCGGAGGACGCCCTCGCCAGGCCAGCACGGCCAGCCCTAAAAACCCCAATCCCAGGATGCCCTGAACCAGCAGTTCCGTTTCCGAAATCCCGCCGATAAGATCGGCGCCCGAAAACGCCGGCACGGCCTCGGAAAGGTCTTGGTTCAGGGAATTGAGCCGCACCTGCCGGATGGTCAGCACCATGCCGACCTGTAAAAGCGGCAGTAGCGAAAATACCAGCGCACTGGCGATAATCGCCAGCGAGACACCCAGCGGACGCCCCGGACGTTCCATACCGGCCTCCCTATAACACCAGCAAACATATCGAGAAGAACCCAAAAACGAGTTTTGTAACCTGAAAATACGTGTACATTAGCAAATATTATTATAGATGTGCTATACTATGTGCAGCAGTCTGATTTTCGTCATAACCTAGTGGGGATTATTCAACCCATGCAACTACACAACTTAATTGACCAATCCTTTCAAGCTTTCCAGGAACAGGCCATCGGCGCCAAAGTGGTGCTGCTGCATCCCCGCAGCCGCTATCGGTCGGTGCTGGTCGCCAAACTCATTAACTCGCCCGACCTGAGGGTTTTTTATTACGCAATGGGACAGGATGACATCAACATCCAGTCGTTTTTAACCGGCGTCACGCACGACCTGGCGAACCAGCATCCCACCTTCGGACGCCATACCAATATCTTACCCCAGGAAGCATATAACGACCTTGATCTTTTGCTGGACACCTTCGCCCGCGATCTGGCCGAAATCAGCGACACCCCCTATTACCTGATTCTGGATGAATACGACCGCAGCGACAGCGCCGACGATGTGCAGATGTTTGTCGAAAAACTGGTCGGGCGGCTGCCGGAAACCTGCCGCCTGGTCATCAACAGCCGGACGCTGCCGCGCCTGCCCTGGGTTTCGCTGATCGCCCAGAAAAAGGCCATCCTGCTGGAAGATGACCATCTCATCCGGCGCGACTTTTACGAAATCGAAACCGAGGGGAAAAGCAAATTAGAGGTTTATGCCCTGGGGCCGGGTTACGTGCTGATGAACGGCCAGCCGATTGATACCTGGGAAGGTCACCTGCCCCGGCTGCTCTTTTTCTTCGCCCTTGATCGTCCTATCATCACCCGTTCGGAAATCTGCCAGGCTTTCTGGCCGGAACTGGACACCGACCAGGCCGTGAACGTTTTCCATGTCACCAAACGGCGGCTGCACAAAGCCCTGGATATGGATGTGCTGGTGCATGACGGCGGGTACTATCGCATCAATCCTGATCTCGCCATTCAGTATGATGTGATGGACTTCGTAGAGGCGCTGATGGAAGGCCGTAATGACCAAAATCCCCATCGTGTCCAGGCCTGGCAGCGGGCGATAGACATCTATCGCGGGCCGTTTTTGCAGGGCCACACCGATGACTGGATTCTCGACCGGCGGCGCGATTTCCAGTCCGGCTATCTGGAAGCCCTAACCGAAATGGCTTATGTTCGCCTGAATGAAGACCGCCCCGAACAGGCGCTGGGTTTGTTCCAGCGGGCGCTGGCCGAGGACTCCAGCCGCGAAAGCCTGCACCGCGACGTGATGCAGCTTTATACCCGCCTGGGGCGCCGCAGCGAGGCCGCCGCGCACTACCAACGCCTGGTTGACGATCTGCGTAAGGAAGGGCGCGAGCCGTCCGCCGAAACGCAGGCGCTCTATAAAGAGATCATGGCGTAAAAACATAAACGTCAGTCATCCCCGAATTTTTCTATCCAAAGTGAAAAACTAGGGGATGACTCATGTTTTTTATCGGCAGTTAGACACAGGAGAGTTGTTAGTACACGTGCGCCCCTGGAGGGACTCGAACCCCCGACCCACGGTTTAGAAGACCGCTGCTCTATCCTCTGAGCTACAAGGGCAGTTAGGTCGATTCTAAAGCCCGGCCAGGTAGCTGTCAAGCCGCTTGCCAAAACCGAACAAATGTTTTATCATTTAATTGTCCTTTAAAAGGAATAAGCGCCCATTGTCGAACGTGCCGCAGCGTGATATAATATAGATGAAGAGGACGGGTGCTTTTTTGGGGGAAAAGCACCCGGTTTGTGTGCAGAAAAGGGAACAACTATGGCCGATAAGGATACCCTCGACATCCGGCAGCAGACTGACGCCGATATTCGCTATCTGGACCCCATGGAGCATGTCCGCACCCGCCCCGGCATGTACGTCGGCGGTGTGGACAGCCGAGCTTTGCACCATCTGGTTTACGAAGTTGTAGACAACTCGATTGACGAAGTGCTGGCCGGACGCTGCGATCATGTTATCGTCACGTTGCACGATGATCATGTGGTATCGGTCGCGGACAACGGCGGCGGCATCCCCGTCGGTATCAACCAGGATACCGGCAGACCGACCGTTGAAGGTGTGATGACCAAAATCGGCATGGGCGGCAAGTTTGGCAGCGGCGCATATAAGGTCAGCGGCGGCCTGCACGGTGTCGGCGTATCGGCAGTGAACGCGCTTTCCGACGAAATGCGAACGACCGTATTCCGCGATGGTTATGTGTGGGAACAGGTCTATCGGCAGGGTCGCCCCGTAACTGAAGTTGAAAAAATTCGCAAGATGGAGCCGGGCGAATCGACCGGCACGATTCAAACCTTCAAACCCGATTTCACCATCCTGGAAACGAACAGTTTCAGTTTTGACACGCTGGCCCAGCGGTTTCGTGAAATGGCTTTTGTCACACGCCGGGTGACGATTACCCTGCGTGACGAGCGGGTGCGCCCCCTGCCCCGCGAACTCACTTTCTATTTCGAGGGCGGCCTGCATTCGTTCGTGCGCTACCTCAACGGCAACCGGCGGTCGCTCCATGACCCGGTTTATGCCGAACGGGATATTGAAATCACGCCGGAAGGTAAAGCGCCTTACCTGATCGGCATTGAAGTCGCTTTCCAATACACCGATTCGGCCACCGTCACCGAACTGGCGTTTGCCAATACCATCAACACGCCCGACGGCGGCACGCATCTGACCGGCCTGCGCTCGGCCATCACCAGCGTCATTAACCGTTATGCCCGCAAAGCCGGGCTGTTAAAGGATAAAGACCCTAACTTCTCCGGCAGCGATACGCTGGAAGGTCTGACGGCCATCGTCAGTGTCAAACACCCGCACCCGTCGTTTGAAAGCCAGACCAAAGTCAAACTGATTAATCCCGAAGTCCAGGGCGCGGTCTCCCAGGTGGTATCCGATGCCTTCAACGAGTTTCTGGAACTGAACCCCCGCGAAGCGCGCCGGATTGTGGAAAAGTGTTCCACCAGTATGCGCGCCCGCGAAGCCGCCCGCAAAGCGCGCGAGCTGGTACGCAGCGGACCCAGCCTGCTGGAAAGCAGCACGCTGCCCGGCAAGCTGGCCGACTGCTCGCAGCGCGGCGCGGAGGCCGAAATTTACATCGTTGAGGGCGACAGCGCCGGCGGCAGCGCCAAACAGGGCCGCGACCGCCACTTCCAGGCCATTCTGCCCTTGCGCGGCAAAATCCTGAACACCGAACGCGCCCGGCTCGACAAAATCCTCGATAATAACGAAATCAAGGCGCTCATTTCCGCCCTGGGAACCGGCATCGGTGAGGATTTTAAGCTGGACAGCATACGCTACGGGCGTGTGATCGTGATGACCGACGCCGACGTTGACGGCAGCCACATTCGCACGCTGCTGCTGACCTTCTTCTTCCGGCATATGCAGATGCTCATTCAGGCCGGCCACCTGTACATCGCCCAGCCGCCCATTTACCGCATCAAAAACGGGCGCGACATCGAGTACGTCTATCCCGAATCCGGACTGTCGGAAGGCGAAATTCTCACCAAGGCGCTCAAAAAATATACATCGCCGGATAAGCTGCAAATTCAGCGTTACAAAGGTCTGGGCGAGATGAACCCCGATCAATTGTGGGAAACCACCATGGACCCGGCGCGCCGGACACTGCTCCAGGTGACGATTGAGGACGCGGCGGAAGCCGACCGCATCTTCGATATGCTGATGGGCAGCAGCGTTCCACCCCGCAAGCGGTTTATTCAAACCCACGCGCGCAGCGTCCGCAACCTGGACATTTAACGCCTGCCAATACAGGGCATCAGGATTTTTTCGCCATCTGATGCCCTGTTTTTATGCCTATTCTACGTTGGCGCAGGTCGCCTGGGCATCTTCGTCCCCCACAAACAGGTCCCATTCAGTCTGAGTCAGGTTTCGATTGGCGATGGCGCAGGCCCGGTCATGCCAGGAGTCATAACTGACATCCCACAGGTTAACGAGCCTGTCCGCGCCGCCGGAAATCAGCGTCTGGCCATCCGGGCTGAAGGCCGCCGTATACACCCGGTCGGTATGGCCGACCAGCGGGCTGCCGAACGACTGCCGGGTGGACACGTCCCACAAAAAGACGTGGTTATCGTGGCTGGCGGAAGCCAGCGTTTTACCATCCGGGCTGAAGGTCACGCCGTTCACCAGGCCATTATGCCCGGCGAGCGGCTGGCCGATCATCTGGCCGGTTTCCACGTCCCACAGAATAACCATCTGGTCAGACCCACCTGAAGCCAGCAGCCGGCTGTCTGGGCTGAAGGCCGCGCTGCGCGCTCCGGCGCTGTGTCCCACCAGCGGCTGGCCGACGGGCTGCCAGGTGGCTGTATCCCACAGCACGATTTTGCCGTCGTCGCCGGCAGAAGCCAGCAGCCGGCCATCCGGGCTGAACGTGATTTTACGAATGACGGCCTCGTGGCCGGTCAGCGGGTCGCCAATCGGCTCGCGGCTGGTCATGTCCCACAGGCGTATGGTTTTATCATTTCCGGCGGAAGCCAGCGTTTTCCCATCCGGGCTGATCGCCAGGCTGAAAATAATATCCGTATGCCCCGCCAGCGGCTCGCCAATCGGTTCGCGGCTGGTCATGTCCCACAGGCGAATCATTTTGTCGTCACCAGCAGAAGCCAGCGTTTTTCCATCTGGGCTGAAGGCCAGCGCCTGCACAAAACTCTCCGAGCCGACCAGCGGACTGCCGATCATCTCACCGGAGGCCGCATCCCACAGGATAATCGCTTTATCTACCCCGGCGGAAGCGATTATCTTCCCGTCCGGGCTGTAGACGGCGCTCAAAATCTGGTCTACATGCCCCGCCAGCAGGCGAACGAGCGGGTTACGTGCCTGAACGTTCCACAGGATGATATTTCGATCATCGGCCCCAGAAGCCATCATTGAACCATCCGGCGTGAAGGCCGCGCTGTTTACAAAATCGGTATGCCCGGTCAGCGGCTTGCCAATCTGCCGCCCTGTATTCACGTCCCACAGCCGAACCGTCTCATCGGCGCTGGAAGAAACCAGCACTTTTCCATCCGGGCTGAAGGCCACACACAGCACGAAATTATCATGTCCCTGAATCGGCTGCCCGACCGCCGCCCGCGCCTCAACATCCCACAGGACGATTGAGCCGTCCAGGCTGCCGGACGCCAGCAGCCGCCCATCGGGACTGAAGGCCACGCTCTGTACGCCGTCGCTGTGACCGCTTAACGGCCCACCGACCATTTCCCCGGTTTCCAGATTCCACAAAATCACCTGGCTGTCGGTCGCGCCGGAAGCAATCAGGCGGCCATCCGGGCTGACCGCCGCCGCACGCACCGCGCCTTGATGTCCGCGCAGCGCGTCGCCGATTGGCTCGCGGCTGGAAACGCTCCAGCGGCGCACGGTCTGGTCTTCCGCGCCGGAAACCAGCGTTTCGCCGTCCGGGCTGAAGGCCACCGCACGAATCCGCCCCTCGTGGCCGGTCAGCGGATCGCCCACCGGCTCGCCGCTCGACACGTCCCACAGGATAATCGTCTGGTCGTTGCTGCCGGAGGCCAGGATTTTGCCGTCCGGGCTGAAGGCCAGCGAGCGCACCTGATCGGTATGACCGGTCAACGGGCCGCCGATGATTTTTTGCTCGGCCATGTCCCACAGCAGGATCGTCCCATCGCGGCTGCCGGAGGCCAGGATTTTGCCGTCTGGACTGAAGGCCACCGTCCGCACCCAATCATCATGAATGTGCAAATACTGAATGATGTGGGGGTTCGACTCCAGGCCGTTCAGCAGGCTGCCGCGCACTTCCCCGCTGTTGGCGTTCACGTCAAACGCGACCCGGTTGGCCTCCAGACTCAGCAGCAGCGCCAGGTCCAGCTCGCTGCCCATCCGCACCAACGACTGCGCCGCCAGCTGGCGCGACAGCGCAATCCGCGATTCCAGGTTGGCGCGGTCGCGCTCAAAAACTGCCGTTGAGCGCGCTTCGTCGGCTTCCCGGCGGCGTGTTTCCGCAATCTGCGCCTGGTACAGTGCCACCAGCGCCAGCACGATGGCAACCACCAGCGCGACCGTCACGCCGGCCATCATCATGCGCTGGCGGGCGGCTGCCGCCTTACGGCTGGCAAACACATACTGGGACTGAAGCGCCGTCACTTCCGGCTGTTTGCCCGTGCTTTGCGCCAACCACTGCTCGGCGTCCTGTAAATCGGTTCCGCGCAGCAGATAGCTGGTATCCTGGTTTTTACTTTCCCATTCCAGGGCGCGTTTGAGCAGGCGCGTATGCGCGCGCACATGGTCTAAATCGGTGTCCAGCGTGCGAATCAACGATTGGAAGGCGGCATCAAAATCGTCTGTATCGCGGAAGTAAATCCAGTTGTGGGACGAAAGTTGTTTATGGAGGGATTTATAGTCGCTTACTTCGCGGTACAAAACCGGCACCAGCCGTTTGTTGTGTTCGATTGCATGAGCCAGTTCCTGCCCACAAACTTCGGAGGCTATCGAATCCGGGCTGATGACGAACACAAAGTTATCGGCGGACTCGATGCCGGCGTAAATTTCGCTCAGCCAGTCCGAGGCCAGCGGAATATCTTCCCAATCCACCCATATATCGCGGCCATGCGCCTTAAATGCCTCATCCAGCCGCTTGACAAACTCTTTATCCCGACGGGAATAAGAAACAAAAACGTCGCTCACAGCTGCGTCCCCTTTCCCAATGCCCCCAAGAGCCTGAGCTACGTTAATTATATGTTATAAACTTAACGCTGTCGGGTGGAAAGCCGTAAGATTTGTGAATAAAAACCTATAGGGATGCCCGTTTAGCTGGCTAACCTTTTGCGCCGCGCCGGCCATTGAGCGGCACGACATAATCCGGCAGCAGCCGCACGCTCATATTTTCGCCCACCTGCGGCAGCCGTTCAGCCTGCGCCGCCAGTTTAAACGTTAACTGAACGCCATCGCCGGCGCGCAGTTGAAACTGGTAAGCATCCCCCAGGAACACCCGCCGCTCCACCTGCCCGGCGATGGCCTCCAGGCTGTCTGCCGCTGCCGGTTGGAAGCCATCGGGGTGCAGCAGAACGGCCTCTACATCGACGGCGGCTTCCAGGTGGAACTGGCCGACTGCTGTCCGAACCCGGTTTTCCGCCCGCGCCGCCACCGGCAGGATGTTATTTAACCCCAGAAAACGCGCCACAAAGGCCGAGGCCGGGCGGCGGTAGACCGCCTCCGGCGTGCCAACCTGCTCAAAACGCCCCTCGTTCATGATGATAATCCGATCGGCGATGGCGAAGGCTTCGTGCTGGTCGTGCGTTACGTACAGCGCCGCCCGCCCGACCTGTTTGATGATCTCGCGGATTTCGATCACCAGCCGCTCGCGCAGCGCCGCGTCCAGCGACCCCAGCGGTTCGTCCAGCATCAGCAGGCGCGGGTTGGGGGCCAGGCTGCGCGCCAGTGCCACCCGCTGTTTTTCGCCGCCGGAAAGTTTCGCCACGTCGCGCCGTTCAAAACCGGCCAGCCCCACCAGGGACAAAACCTCCTGCACGCGCCGCTGCCGTTCCGCCGCCGGAATCCCCATCATCCGCAGGCCAAAAGCAGCGTTCCGGGCAACATCCAGGTGAGGAAACAGCGCAAAATCCTGGAACATCAGCCCGAAGCCGCGCCGGTGAACCGGCACGTCCCGCACCGAACGCCCGTCAAAAATCACGTCGCCGCGCTCCGGCACTTCCAGGCCGGCGATCACCCGCAGCAGTGTGGTTTTACCGCAGCCGCTCGGCCCCAGCAGGCAGACGATTTCTCCCTCGGCTGCTTCCAGAGAAACGCCGCGCAGCACCGGCAGATCGCCAAAAGCCAGCTCAACATCGCGCACTTCCAGCATCAGAACTCACCCATCCCAACCGTCCGCAGACGTTCGATCAGAATAAAACCGACCGCACAGACCACCATCAGTAAAACGCTCATCGCCAATGCCTGCCCGTAATTGGCGGCTCCCGGCTGTCCCAGCAGGCGAAAGATCACAACCGGCATGGTCGGCGTATTCGGGCGCGCGATGAACAATGACGCGCCGAACTCGCCCATACTCACCGTAAAAGCGAACACTGCGCCGACGATCAAACCTCGGCTGATGAGCGGCAGGTCAACAAAACGCCAGACCTGCCAGGGCGAAGCGCCCAGCACACGGGCGGCCTCCGGCAGATGAGGCGTGATGCTGCGTTTGGCCGGCAGCACACTGCGGACGACGAACGGCATGGCGACCAGCGTATGCGCCAGCGGAATCAAAACCGGCGAGGCGCGCAAATTCAACGGCGGTTTATCCAGCGCGATGATGTAACCGAAGCCGAGCGTGACGGCGCTGGTCGCCAGCGGCATCATAAACAGCGGGTCGAGCCAGTTCGCCCACCGGCTGCCTCGCTGCGACAGCAGATAAACCGTGATTAAGCCCAGGGCGACAGCCAGCGCCGTCGTCGCCAGCGCGAACACCAGCGAATTGCCGACCGCGCGCATGGGCGGCACGAACAGCACCGAGCCGCGCACGTTGGCGAACAGCAGCTCGTAATAGCGTGTTGTAAACCCCTCCCCGCCGGCAGTGAACGAACGCGCCATCAGCGCCAGCAGCGGCGCGAACAACATTACCGCCATAAACAGCAGGTTGCCGAAAACCAGCATCCGCGCCCGGCGGCTTCGCGGCGGGCGGGCGGCAGATGCGGCGCTAACGACATCAGCAGCAGCGCGGCGCTGCATCCGCGTATAAACCGCCATCATCACCAGCATCAGCCCGATCTGCACCAGCGAAAGCGCCGCCGCCATCGGCAGATTCAGCAGATTGGCCGTCTGCCGGTAAATCTCCACTTCCAGCGTGGCGAAGCGCGGCCCGCCCAAAATCAGCACCACGCCGAAGCTGGTAAACGTGAAAATGAACACCAGCGTTCCGGCAGCCAGCAGCGCCGGGCGTAAAATCGGCAGCCGGATTTCCCACCACAGCCGCCAGCCCGCCGCGCCCAATACGCGGGCGGCCTCCTCCATACGCGGGTTCTGGTTCGCCCAATAACTGCCGATAATTCGCAGCGCCACCGCATAGTTATAAAACACATGCACGATCAGGATGATTGCCAGCGTGCGCTCAAGCTGCACCGGCGGAGACTCCAGCCCCAACAGGAACATCAGCCCTTCATTAACCAACCCGCGCGGCCCGACCAGCGCGCTGAAGGCCGCCGCCACGACCACCGTTGGCAGGACAAACGGCAGCGTCGCCAGCGCCATCAACAGCGACTTGGCCGGAAAATCGTACCGCGCGAACACATATGCCCCCGGCAGCGCCAACAGCAGTGTCAGCGCCGTCGAAAGCGCGGCCTGCGCCAGCGTAAAGCCAAGTGTATGCCGGTAATATGCCGACGTGACGATTTCGGCGAATCCGGTCAGGTCAGGCTGGCCGCCGGGCGTGAGGCCGACGGCCAGAATCGAAACCAGTGGGTAAAAATAAAACAGCGCCAGGAAAACCGCCGGCACCAGCAGCAGGCCGTACCGCAGCGGCAGCCGGATTAACGCAGCACGACTTCTGTCCAAGCCCGTATCCATTCTTCGCGGCCAGCGTTGATGTCCTCAAACGGCACGACCGCCGGGTTTTCCGGGATGGCCGCGAACTGCGCGAACTCGTCGGGCAGCGCCGCGTTCTGGTTGGCCGGGAACACGTACATCTGCATCGGCAGGTCTTCTTGGAAGGCCGGCCCCAGCATGAAGTCTATCCACATCTGCGCGGCTTCCAGGTTATCTGTCCCGCGCAGGATGCCGGCGAACTCGATCTGCCGGAAGCAGGTATCATCGGCGGTGATGCTCCCGGTGGTTGGCTGGCCGGTTTCTTCCACAATGGTAAACGGCGGGCTGCTGGCATAGCTGACCACCAGCGGGCGCGTGCCGCCGCCTCCCCCGGCGGTGAACTGGCCGAAGTAAGCATCCTCCCACCCTTCTGTCACCAGCACATCGTTGGCAACCAGATCGGCCCAAAAGTCCAGATACGTATAATCGCCTTCTGTCCCGAACGCGCCGACGGTCGCCAGCAAAAACGCCAGCCCCGGAGACGACGTAGCCGGGTTCTGCACCACCAGCAGCCCTTTATATTCCAGGCGCGTCAGGTCTTGCAGGCTGGCCGGCAGCGGCAGATCATTTTTCTCGAAGTAAGCGATGTCGTAGTTCAGGCAAACGTCGCCGTAATCAATCGGCGTGACGCGAAATTCGGCGTCCAGCCGCAGCGCCTCCGGCACGCTCTCCAGCAGGGGCGACTCGTAAGGCACGAACAGGTCTTCGTCCAGCGCGCGCCCCAGGAAGGTATTGTCCACGCCGAACAGCACATCGCCCAGCGGGTTAGACTTGCTGAGGATGGACTGGTTTAACATCGTCCCGGCATCGCCGCCGCGCAGGATTTCCACGCGGATGCCGGTTTCCGCCTCGAAAGCCGCCAGCACCGACTCGCTGACGTTGAAGCTGTCGTGCGTAACGAGCGTGAGCGTGTTGTCCTGGGCAAATGCCGGGAACGCCGCCAGGCCGAACAGCAGCAGGACGACTAACCATCGGGTCTTCATATCACAAACTCCCTCCGTTCTGTATAAACGAGTGACAGACCTTTTCGGGAGCATAAATGAAAAACCACCCCGTTAGTTGTAGGGGTGGTTGCTCAGGCAGGTATGCTACACTCCCTACGCCGGTATGACCCGGATCAGGTTAAGGGTCGGCGCGGCATTACGCGCCCTCTCAGCCCGCTTGACACGGACTCCCCTGGTCTGTATGTGTTTTCAGTATAATGCGCGTTTCGGCCTGTGGCAAGGCCGTTTTCAGCCCGTTCGCAAAAATTCGGCCAGGTAGTCGTCAAATCGCCCGGCATTACAAGCATCGGTGTAGCGCAAAAATTCGCCCCCCGCCAGCGGGTAATCCGGGTAGCAGCTCGTCGGCCACGCGCCGCGCGGGGCATGGGCGATGTAGGTCGCGCCCGGCGCGGGAATTAACGTGCCATCCAGCGACCGTTCGACCTTTTCCACCATCCGTTCGACGGTCACGATCACCGTTTTTGCCAGATACACCAGTTCAACATCCACGCCGACGTTATTATTCAGCTTCACATTGCCACGCGGGTCGCCTTCCAGGCCGTGCAGTACCGCCACATCGCATGAAATAGCCGGAAAAGCCAGCAGTTCTTCGCCGCTGTAGGGGTCGGTCACGGTTTTCACATCCGGGCGCAGGCGCGGTAAATCCGTCCCCAACCACGCCCGCGACGGCATAAAACCTACCCCGGATACTCCGGCGCGAATCCCCAACGCCAGGCTGGCTTCCGTCTCCTCGACCACTTCGATCTGGCCGCGCTGGGCGGCTTCGGTGAACATCGGCGCAAAACCGAATGATTCCAGACCGAAATAAACTGAGCGCGTGCGGCTGACACAGCCCGCCCCCACCAGCAGATCCGACTCGAAACCGGCGGTAAAACACAGCAGCGTCAGGTCTTTCGGGCGCGGGGTGCGGCGCAGCAGTTCCCGGACGAACGCCACCGGGCGGCGGTAAATCGTCATGCCGCCCAGAGCAAGCGTCTGACCATCCTCAACCAGCGCCGCCGCTTCCGGCAGCGAAATCCATTCCGTCATACGCTGGCCGGTTGAATGTTGTTTCAACTCACGACTCCTCCAGGCGCGCCCGTTCGGCTTTCGTCAGCCCTTTCACCACTAGTTGGTACGAGTGTTCCACCATCTCCAGGATTTCATCGTCGGCGATGCTGCCGTCCACTTCAACGGTGTTCCAGTGTTTTTTGTTCAGATGCCAGCCCGGTTTGACCGCCGGATACGTCTGCCGCAGAACGACCGCCCAGGTGGGGTCGCATTTGAGGCTGATGCGCGCCGGACCGGCCACCGGCAGCAGCGCAAAAACCCTGCCCGCCACCTTAAAAACGGCCACATCGTCACCAAACGGAAAATCCTCGACCGCAGCGCACCTGGAAAGACAATATAAACGCAGTTCATTTCGATCCATAGGCTTCATCCTTAACTTAGAGTTTATCCGTAAACCCACCAGACAGCGGGCTTAAGCCCACTGTTCTGCTATCAGATCAATCGGTTTATGGACAGATACTAAGTCCATATTGTATCCCGGCTTTGGAGAACCCCGCGAATTACGGTATCATCAGCGGCAGTAAAACAATTCGTAATAGAGTTTAATAAACAGCAGGAATCATGACCAAGCAGATCGCCATCCTGCACTACGCCAGCCCGCCGGTCGTTGGCGGGGTCGAATCCACCATCGCCTACCACGCGCGCGGGCTGACCGATCTGGGCTGCCGGGTTCGAGTCGTCAGCGGGGACGGCGGAACGTTTGATGACCGGGTAGAAACCCGCGTCTATCCCCGTTTTAGCTCCAAACATTCCGGCGTGCTGGCCGTCAAAAAAGAACTGGATGCCGGTATCGTCTCCCCGGCGTTTGAGGCGCTGGCGCGCCAGATTGGTGAAGACCTGCAAGCGGCGCTGGAGGGCTGCGATGTGTGCCTGGCGCACAACACCCATTCGCTTAACAAAAACCTGCCGCTGACGGCGGCTTTAGCCCAAATGCAGTCCCCGCGCTGTGTCGCCTGGTGTCATGACCTGGCCTGGACAAATCCGCAGTACCTGCCGGAACTGCACAACGGTTATCCCTGGGACCTGCTGCGGCAGGTATGGCCGGATACACGCTATGTGACTGTTTCCGAAGCCCGACGCGAAGAACTGGCCGGGCTGCTGAATATCGCGCCGGAACAGATCACTGTTGTTGTACCAGGGGTTGATCCGGCACGCTTTTTCCAGTGGACGGAAACGACACAGCACATCGTATCGCGGCTGGGGCTGCTGGACGCAGATGGCATCCTGCTGCTGCCGGCGCGGCTGACACGGCGCAAAAATATTGCGCTGGCGCTGCGCGTGCTGGCATCCCTGCGGCAGCGCAGCGGCCAGGATTTCCGGCTGATCGTCACCGGGCCGCCGGGGCCGCACAACCCGGCCAACCCCGGTTATCTGGGCGAACTGCTCGACCTGCGCCGCGAACTGAACCTCACAGCGGCAGCCCACTTTCTGTACGAACTTTCCGATCCCCCGCTCATCCCCGACGATACAACGATGGCGAACCTGTACCAACTGGTTGATGCGCTGTTTTTCCCCAGCGTCCAGGAAGGATTCGGCATACCCGTTCTAGAAGCTGGGCTGGCCGGCGTGCCGGTGTTTTGCTCCGACATCCCGGCATTTCGACTGACAGGCAGGCAGGATGCGACCTATTTCCACCCACTCAACGAATCCGCCGAGGCCATTGCTGCCCGCATCCTGGATGTTCTGAATGCGTATCCCTCCCACCGCCTGCGTGGGCGGGTGCGCCGCCAATATCGCTGGGAAACGCTGATACGCGAAAGCGTCTTACCGTTGTTGGAGGTCGAATGAACGATTATAAATTGGTGTTGGCTTTATCTAACGCGACCATGCTCGATAACTGGATCGAGTTGGCGCTGCGGTTGTTGCCGGAAGGCGGCGAAATTCACGTCCGGGGTATGGTCACGGTAGAGGCAGGCGTCTCCTTGAGCGAAGGAATGCTGCCGGCGCGCGCAATGCGCGATGCGATTTACGAAGCGGCGCGTAACCATCCCTCCGTGCATGACGAAGTGCAGGTCTACGTGGATTACCAGCCCTTCATGCGCGTGTTAGAGAATATCGCCGGCCTAGAGGCCGATCTGCTGCTGGCGCAGTGCGGCGCGCCCGGCCAGTTGATCGGCGGCGTCAGCGCCGACGACATCTTTGATCTGGTGCCTTCTGACGTTGTGCTGGTCAGCGGTGAGGGGTGGGAACGCCGCGGCGATGTATTGATGGCGCTGCGGGGCGGCCCCAACATCTCGCTGGGTGTGCGCGTGGCGCAGGCGCTGGCCGCCGAAGATTCGATCACCCTGTTCCATGCCGCCGATCGCCGCCGCACCGCCCCCGATCTGGAACTGGTTATGCGCGCCGTCCCTCAAATCGCCCGCACCGTCACCGCCGTCACTGCTATAACCGACGGCATCGTCCGCGAGGCTGCCGAGCATAAAGCTGTGGTTATGGGCGCATCGTTCCGCCGCCCCCAAAAAGGTGAGCCATCCGGTATCATCGTGGAAGAAGTCTACCAACGCGCGAAACTGCCGGTCGTCCTGGTGCGCGGCACACAGCAGGAAGCGCTGGAGTTTCACCAACCGAAACCGCTGCTGATGCCTGAAGAAAGTCTATCCACCCGTGTGGATCGGTGGTTTGCTGAAAACACCTTCCACAGCGGCGAATTCAGCGATCTGCGCGAGTTAGTATCGCTCAAGGAAAAACGCGGCCTGAGCATCAGCCTGGCACTGCCGGCGCTTAACGAACAGGAAACCGTTGGAGCGGTAATCAGCACGCTGAAAAAAGCGTTGATGGACGATATGCCGCTGATAGACGAGATCGTGCTGATGGACAGCAGTTCGACCGATAACACCGTTGCCATCGCCCAGGGAAACGGCATCCCCACCTATATTCATCAGGAAATCCTGCGCGATGAAGTCGGTTCATTTAGCGGCAAGGGCGAGGCGCTCTGGAAAAGCCTGTATGTGACCAAAGGGGACATCATCGCCTGGGTGGATACAGACATTACCAATATTCACCCGCGTTTTCTGTACGGGTTAATCGGCCCGCTGCTCAAACACCAGCAAATCCAGTACGTGAAAGGCTTCTATGCGCGCCCGATTCAGGTGAACGGCAAAATTCAGGCTTTTGGCGGCGGACGTGTGACCGAACTGGTGGCGAGGCCGCTTCTCAACCTGTTTTATCCCGAACTCTCCGGCATCATTCAGCCGCTTTCAGGTGAATACGCCGGGCGGCGTGAGGCGCTGGAACAAGTGCCGTTTTTCAGCGGTTACGGTGTCGAAACCGGTCTGATTATAGACCTCCACGAACGCTACGGCCTGGCCGGAATCGCCCAGAGCGACCTGGAAGTGCGCGTCCACCATAACCAGCCCCTGCTTAACCTGAGCAAGATGTCGTTTGCGATTTTGCAGGTATTTATCGCGCGCCTGGAAGGACGCTACGGCGTGCAGCTTCTGGATAAAGCCAACCGCAGCATGAAGCTGGTAGTACAGGAGCCGGAACGTTTTGCGCTGGACATCGCCGAAATCGGGGATGTTGAACGCCCGCCGATGATAACCATCCCCGCCTATCGAGAAAAACACGGAATCGCCGACCCCACTTAGAATCCCCGTTGATTTAACCACCGGATGGTGGCATGATTCGGTAATTAAGGATATAAAGGCCGGTTTATACTGTCCGGCCTGTTCCTTGTTTTTCACAAATTGTGAATTAGGCCGGAGGGCGAACGTGAGCGGCGCGGAACGACTGCACAATCGTATCAACCTGACCAGCATCCCCTTCACCGATCGCGGCTCGCGCCTGCTGCTGTTCCGCAGCCAGCACCAGTTCGCCATCCGCCTGGCCGAACGCTGGGTGAAGTGGGAAGCCGAGGTCGGCCACTACCGCCAGCGCCCGCCGCTTGTCACCGACTTCACCTTCCTCGACGCCGACGGCCAGCCGCTCACCGAACTGACCATCGAAACCACACCTCACGCCGTCCACATCAGCACCGCCCTGGGGCGCTTCACCTGGCTGTTCCTCGACCCCGAAACCCTGCTGCTCAGCCTGCCCTCCGCCCGCTTTGGCCTGCGCTTCAGCCTGTATGCCCAACAGGCCGCCACCGACTTTCGCGGCGCCACCCTGCGCGGCAAACGCAACCTGGCCTACACCACCAATGCCCACATCCTCGCCAACCAGATCGAACCGCTTGACGCTGACCATTTCCAGGCCACCCTCCAGCTCGACGCCCACGCCGGCCAGTCGCTGCTGCTCAACATCACGCCCCGCCTGGGGTTCAACCGCTCCATCCCCGACCCTGCCGCCGCCCTCGACGCCGCCCGCCGCCGCTGGGACGCCTGGTTTGATGTCGCGCCGCCGGTTCTCGATCACCTCCGCCCCCAGTACGATTACGCCTGGTGGATCATGCGCGCCGGCTTGGTCAACACCCGCTACTTCTTCACCCGCGAGGCGCTGCTGCCTTCCAAAGTCCACTATGTCGGCGTCTGGCACTGGGATCAGGTCTTCCACGCCCTGGCTTACCGCCATGTGGACTTGCAGCTGGCCGAAGACCAGCTTCGCATCGTCCTCGATCATCAGCGCCCCGACGGGATGCTGCCCGATGCCATCCACGACGAGGGCCTGATTACGCACCTGACGCAGCCGGTGGATGCCGATGTCACCAAGCCGCCCATCATCACCTGGGCGGTGCTGAAGATGCAGGAAAGCCAGCCGCATCCCGACTTCCTGGCCGAAGTCTACGACCCGCTCACCCGCTGGAATGCCTGGTGGATGAACGCCAACCGCGCCCCCGACGGCCTGTGCCTGTACCAGCACCCCTTCTCCTCCGGCCTGGACGACAGCCCACTGTGGGATGCCGGGATGCCGGTCGTCTCGCCCGATCTGAACACCTATCTGATCTTGCAGCACGACAGCTTGGCCCGCATCGCCGAGACGCTGGGTGAGGCTGAGGCTGCCGCCCGCCGCCGCGCCGAAGCCAACCGGCTGCTGGATGCCATGCTCACCCACCTGTGGGATGAGCAGGCCGGCTTGTTCCGCGCCCGCCGCGACGGCCAGATGCTGCCCACGCGCACGCCCTTCGGGCTGCTGCCGCTGCTGACCGGACGGCTGCCCCGCGCCATCAGCGACCGGCTGGTGGAGACCCTGACCGACCCGCGCCAGTTCTGGACGCCTTACCCGGTGCCAACGGTGGCGCTGAATGACCCGGCCTTCGACCCCTGGCAAATGTGGCGCGGGCCGAGCTGGGTCAATGTCAACTACCTGCTGGTGGAAGGACTGAAGCGGTCGGGCTACGCCGACTGGGCGGCGGAACTGCGGCGCAAGACACTGGAGATGGTGATGGGGCAGGCGGACATCTACGAGTATTACCACCCGCTGACAGGGGAACGACCGCCAAAAGCCGCCCCGATGTATGGCTGGTCGGCGGCGCTGTTCATCGAACTCGCGCTCGATGAAACCGCCTGGCAGCAGCGCGGCCATAACATCTGATCGCAGCCGAAAATATCAGCAGGCGATGATATGCCCCTCGGCGGCGCGCAGCAGACGGTCATAAATGGCGACACCCAGCCCGGAACGTTCGACGGCGCGGGTTAAAATCACATCTGCCGACTGGCGATCTAACTCTCGCAGGCCGGTGAATAAATTCGCGCCAAGCTGCGCCAGGTTTTCCCGCGCGCCCAAACGAAACACCAGCACATCCGCGCCTTCAAAAACATCGGCATCCTCATCCGGCAGTAAAATGCCCACCCGCTGCCCCGCTTGCAGGTAATCCTTTACGGCGGCCTGCATTCGCGGGATAACCCGCTCCGGCTCGCCGGTGAACAGCAGCAGTTCCGCGCGCGGTGAATAATGTTTGAGCAGCATACCCGGCGCTTCGATTCCGGCATCGTCGGGCTGCAAATGGCGCGAAACCAGCGCCACATCCGGGATAACCGCCCGCAGCATTTCCAGGGTGATGCCGCCGGGACGCAGCACAACCGGGGCGGGTTTCGTCAAATCCAGCACAGTCGACTCTAAACCGATGACGGTCGGGCCGCCGTCCAGCACCACATCTATTCGACCGTCCAGGTCTTCCAGAACATGCGCCGCCGTCGTCGCGCTGGGGCGGGCGAAGCGGTTGGCGCTGGGCGCAGCCACCGGCAAGTCCGCCGCTCGGAACAGCGCCAGCGCAGCCGGGTGATCGGGCATTCGCACTGCGACGGTTTCCAGCCCGGCGGAAACATTGGGGGGAATACGCGCGTTTCGCTTCAAAACCAGCGTCAGCGGTCCCGGCCAGAAGCGGCGCGCCAGATCATAAGCCAGTCCCGGCACACCAACGGCCACCTGTTCCAACTGCGCCAGATCGTATAAATGCACAATGATCGGGTCGGATGCCGGGCGACCTTTGGCCGTAAAAATGCGATTGACCGCTGGCGCGCTGGTGGCGTCCGCGCCCAGACCGTATACCGTTTCGGTCGGAAAAGCCACCAGTCCCCCGTCCCGGAGAGCCGCCGCCGCCCGTTCGATCAGATGGGAATCGGGCTGGCGCGCGTCCAGCCGTAAAACAAGCGTCTTGACCATCACAACTCTAATCGCAAATTCACCGCGCGAATTCCGCGAAACGTTTATAATAATATCATGGTTAGTTTTGCTGGAGTATGGTATGGATCACCTTCGTGCCGCCTGGCAGCGTTTCCGCCCGCTTCAAATCAGTTTCCTGGTTGTCGGCATTTTTCTGGCCGGCTTCGTACTTGGCAGCCAATATAACGTCAGCCAGGCGCAGAGCGACCTCATGCCCCCCGCCGGGAGCGAGACATTGTTCGCGCCTTTCTGGCAGGTTTATAACCTCATTACCACCGAATACCTAGAGCCTGTCGAGCCGGAAACCCTGGTGAACGGCGCTATTCAGGGCATGATGAACGCCCTGGGGGACCAGTTCAGCGGGTACATGAACCCGGAAGTTTATCCTCTGATGAACGCTGATCTGTCCGGCGCGGTTGAAGGAATCGGCGCGCTGGTGGAAACCATTGAAGAAACCGGCGCCATTCGTATCGCCAGCGTGCTGGAAGGTTCGCCGGCGGAGGCCGCCGGCATCCAGGACGGCGATATTTTCATCCAGGTGAACGGTGAAGATGTCACCGGCCTCAGCCAGATGGAACTGGTCATCAAGGTGCGCGGCCCGGCAGGCACGGTGGTCAACCTGACCATGCAGCGCGGCGACCAACTGCTGGAGTTTTCCGTCACGCGCGCCCGCATCGAAGTTCCCAACATCGAATACAAAATCCTGGACAATAATATCGGTTACGTCAAAATGCGGGACTTCAGCGCCGACGCGCGCACCAAACTGGACGGCGCGCTGCAAGCCCTGGATGTTAACCGACTGGATGGGCTGATCTTCGACCTGCGCGGCAACCCCGGCGGCCTGCTTTCGACCGCTATCGAAATCGCCAGCGCCTTCATCAAAGATGGCACGATCCTGATCGAAGACTTCGGCAGGGGCGAGGAGCGCGTTTTTGAGGCCAGCGGCTCGTACATCGGCGTTTCCGTCCCGCTGGTACTGCTGGTGGACGAGGACAGCGCCAGCGCATCCGAACTGGTGGCCGGCGCGCTGCAAGACCGGGGACGCGCCAAAATCATCGGCGAAACCACCTTCGGCAAAGGCACGGTTCAGACCTGGCGCGAGCTGGTCAACGGCGGGGGCGTGCGGCTGACGATTGCCCGGTGGCTGACGCCAAACCGCAGCTGGATTCATGACGTGGGTATTACACCGGATATTGTGGTGGAATGGACGCCGGAGGTACGGAACGACCCTAACGATCCGCAGCTTAAGGCGGCGCTCGATTACCTGCTGACGCTGCAACCGGCCAGCCTCATGCCATAACATCCGCCCCGGCGACTTCTGTCTTTGCAACGGCCACCGCGCGTGCTATACTGCGGTGGCTTTTTATGCCGGTCATTGAGGAGTTAGCGCACATGCAGGCAGCTTTGCAGATCGCTTCGATCATCATTTCGGTGGTGCTGATTATTTTGATTCTGCTTCAGGTCAAAGGCGGCGCGCTCGGCAGCCTGCTCGGCGGCGAAACCGGCGGCTTCGCGCGCACGCGGCGCGGCCTCGAAAAGACCCTGTTTAACATCACCATCGGTCTTTCAATCGCTTTCCTGGCGATTTCGATTCTGTCGGTTGTGGCTTTCCGCATGTAAAGCTCTCTTTGCGCTTCGTTTTATCTTAACCGCTTTTTATGCTGCGCGGATTTCGCTGGCAACTGATCGTTTTGCTCACGGCGCTGGGGCTTTTTCTCGCCGGTTTAGCCTCGCGTTCGCTGGATGATACCCCCGCGCCGGATATTCCCGCCGAGCCGACGCCGGCGGCCAGCGCCGAACCCATCGTTTCCGCAGCAGCGGACGAAACCCCGATACCGCTGCCCGTGCCGCTGCCTGCCGATGAAAATACGCCCACCCTGGAATTTACCGAGGCGCTGGTCGGCAGCGTGCAGCGTTTGAACCCCCTGCTGGCTGGATTAAACCCGGCAGACCAGGACATCACCGCCCTGATTTTTGAGGGGCTGACCCGCACCAACCAGTACGGCGAGCCGACGCCGGCTCTGGCGGCTGAATGGGTGATTTCATCCGATCATCTGGAATATGTGGTGCGTCTGCGACAGGATGTGCTGTGGCAGGACGGCGCGCCCTTCACGGCAGATGATGTGATGTACACGGTTTCGCTGCTGCAATCGCCGGATTTTCCCGGCCCGGCGGAGCTGGGGCGCTTCTGGCGAACGGTTGAAGTTCAACGGTTGGGCGACCATCTGGTACGCTTCCGCCTGACACAGCCGCTCGGAACGTTTTTAGACATGCTGCGTATCGGCATTCTGCCGGAACACGCCCTGCGCGGCACGACGGCGGCGCTAATCGCCAACCATCCTTTTAACCTGTCCCCTATTGGCACCGGCCCTTACCAGATCGGCCCGCTGCGCTCGTCCGACGGCAGCCGTATAGACATCATTGATTTGCAGGCTGCCCCGGTATACCGGCAGCGGCCCGAAGGCCAGGCCGGATATGCCATTAACCGCTTCCGCTTCCGCCTGTACGATACATTTGAAGCGGCTCTGGCCGCGCTGCAAAACGGCGAAGCCGACGGGCTGATGGCGCGAAACGCGCAGGAACGGCTGGCGCTGGTCAATTCGCCGGGGCTGAACATTCACACGCAGATCGAAGCCGCGCTGGGCGTGCTGATTTTTAACTGGGTGAAGGACGAAACCGCTTACTTCCGCGAACAGCGGGTGCGGCTGGCGCTGATGACCGGACTCGACCGTGCCGGCATCATCGAGCGATATCTGTCAGGTCAGGCCGTCCGGGCGGACAGCCCGCTGTTCCCCGGTTCGTGGGCTTATACTGCCGACCTGCCCTGGCCGCAGCCGGACATAAACGCCGCTCGCGCCCTGCTAGAAAACGCCCGTCCGGCAGTTACTTCGCCGGAAGCGACCGAAGAAGCCGCCAGCAGCCGCTATCAGTTCCGCATCCTCGTGCCGGATACCCCGGCGCTGGTCAACCTGGCGCAGGAAATCGCGGCTCAGTGGTCGCCCCTCGGCGTCCAGGCGGCGGTCGAGGCAGCTGCTCCGGGGGACTACCAATCGCGCCTGGACAGCGGTGATTTTGATGCCGCAATTGTCGAACTCTCGCTTGGCGGCAGCGCCGACCCGGACGTGTATACCTTCTGGGATGAAGGGCAGTACCCGGACGGCCTGAACTACGGCGGCGTCAACGACCGGCGCATCAGCGAAAACCTAGAGCGCGCCCGGCGCGACCCCAGCGGCATCAACCGCGCCGTTCATTACCACGAATTTCAACGGAATTTCATCGAACGCGCGGTCGCCATTCCGCTTTATTACCCGCTGTTCACCTATGCGACCGCTGCCCGCGTCGGCGGCGTGCAGCTCGGTTTTGTCGGAACGCCCGCCGACCGGTTTTTAACCCTCAGGGATTGGGAAATCGCGCCGCCGCGCCAATGATTATCCCGGCCTGCCGACCGATGCCCCAGCAACATACCCGCTGGCCCAGGCCCATTGGAAGTTGTACCCCCCGATTCGCCCGTCTACGTCGCAGATTTCGCCGCAGAAATACAAACCGGGACAC
Source organism: Anaerolineae bacterium (assembly GCA_026645945.1). Taxonomy (GTDB): domain Bacteria; phylum Chloroflexota; class Anaerolineae; order Aggregatilineales; family Phototrophicaceae; genus CFX2. The sequence goes on along the minus strand of JAPKMO010000004.1, from coordinate 38,338 downwards.
ACGCGGGACTGCATGGTATGGAGGTGAATTTCCGCCAGCGGCACGCCGCCGGCTGTCACTTCGGCATAATTAAAACCCCGCTGGCCAGTGATCGGCAGCACCAGGCGGGCAATCGTCCGCGCCAGTGTTTTGCGCGCCTCGCGGGTGAGTTGATCGGCAGGTCTATTGGAATCGACTCCGGCATATTCGCACAGCGCGCGCGCCAGCCGCTCCGGCAAAAACGCCCGCAGATACCGCGCCGGGCTGCCGCGCCCCAAACTCTGTAAATCCGCCTCCACCTGTTCCGGCGTTTTGCCTGGCAGCCAGTTGATCGTCAAAATTACGCCGGGGTCATCAAAGCGCGCGGCCAGATAATAACGGCTGATGTCCAGCACCGACGGCCCAGACAAGCCAAAGTGCGCGCAAAGCGTCGAATCCGTAAAAGCGGCTAGCACCTTGCCGGACGGCGCGCGAACTTCCAACGTGGCCGGAACGGTGATACCGCCGAGCGAACAAATGAAATGATCGCCGGGCAGCGTCAGCGGCACCAAAGCCGGGAAAATGTGCGGCGTCAGCGTATGGCCGAGCGCGCGCGCGATCTGATAGCCAAAACCGTCCGAGCCGGTTTTCGGCAGGCTGCGGCCGCCGGTCGCCAGCACGACGTTCGGCGTTTCGATCTGCCCCCATTCGCCGCCCACGATGAACCCGTCCCCGGCCCGCGTCACCGCCTCAACGCGGTGTGGGTGCAGGATGCTGGCGCCGGCCTGAAACGCCGCCGACAGCAGCGCGTCCAGCACCGTTCGAGCATCATCTGTGACCGGAAATAACTTGCCGGTGTCTTCGCATTTCAGTTCAACGCCCATCTCGCGGAAAAAAGCCGTCGTCTGCGGCACGTCAAAGCGGCGCAGGACTTTTTTGATGGCGTTGCGCGACGAGCCGGCATAGGCGCTTTCGTCCACCACCGCATGAGTGACATTACAGCGGCCACCGCCGGCCACCAGAATCTTGGCTCCCAGCCTGCGCGCGCCGTCCAGCAGCACCACACGGCGGCCAGGGTTTGTCCGCCCGGCCCAGATGCCGGCCATCAGCCCGGCAGCCCCGGCCCCGACGATCACCACATCGGCAGTTTCGGGCATGTTAAAGCGCGTTTTCCTGCGCCAGGATGTGACGCAGCAGGTCTTTGCGGGCGCTGCCGCCCAGGATTTCCAGCTTGCGGACGCCCAGCGGGTCTATAACTTCCCGCAGCAGGCGGACTTCTTCCGGCGTAGGGGGCGGCGTCTCGCGCGCATCCGGCGCGATCTCCAGCGCGAAGCCGGTCTTTTTCTGCGCCTGTTCGATGCTGATGCCCGGATGCACGCTGGTCAGGCGCATCCGGCCATTCGCCCAGTCGAACTGCCCCAGATCACTAATGAGATAACGCGCCCCGGCGCCGCGCCGGCGAGTCGGCACATGCCCCAGGCCGCTGATATAATCCACCTGCTCCGTGAACGTCACGCGGGAATGGCGGGGAACGTATAAATGGATGTGGTCGGAAAACACGGTCACATCCGGGATGCCGCCGCTGCCGGGCAGCCGCATCCGGGGATGGCGATAGTCCCTGCCAAACGCGATATTATTGAAGTTCCCGGCGGCATCCACCTGCGCGGGGCGAAAAAACTCTTTCGTCGGATAGTTCGGCAGCAGGTCGGCAGCGCCGGCCACAAAACCAAAGTGCGCCAGCGCCTGCCCCAACCACAGGTCTTCGATGCGCCCAACACCCAGCGGCGACCAGTCCTGGCACATGCTCTGTCCGATGGCCGAGGTGAAGATGGCATTCGGCGCATGTGTGATTTTCGCCAGGATGAACCCGGCCATCACCAGCGGCGTATTGATGCCCTGCGCCAGCAGATCGCCATCCTGCACCTGGCGAGCGATGCAGGCGCAAATCAGCTCATCTATCGTAAAGTCCACGCTTTAATCCTCGGCTTTGCTGCCCGTGCCGTCCATGCGAACCATCAGCGGCGTGAATTTGCCGACAATATCAATCAGGTCAGCCTGGGCCGCCATCACCACTTCAATCGGTTTGTAAGCCTGCGGCGACTCGTCCAGCCCGGCGCTGATGAGCGTCACGCCGCGCTCTTTAAGGTAGCGGTCGCGCTCCGTTTTGGTGATGGATGCGGTCGCCTGACGGCGGCTCATGGCCCGCCCCGCGCCGTGTGCCGCCGAATTAAGCGCCTCGACCACGCCTCGCCCGCGCACGACAAAACCGGCATCGGCCATCGAACCCGGAATCACCCCCATCACTCCCGGCCCTGCCGGAGTCGCGCCCTTACGATGTACGATCACCTCTCGTTCGGCGTCGGTAAAACCGCCGGGCGCAGGCAGGCGTTCCTTCCAGGCAAAATTGTGGTGATTTTCGACCATCGTCAGCGGCTTGAGTCCTGCTGCTTTTGCCACGCGGGCATGAATAACCTGGTGATTGGCCGAGGCAAAACGCCCGGCCAGTTCCATCGCCAGCCAGTATGCCTGGCCTTCGTGCCAATCCAGCGGCAGCCAGGCCAGATGCCGCGCCGATTTATCCAAGCCGGGATGCAGCGCCATTGCTATCTGTGAATAGTGGTTGGCGATCTTAAAACCGACCCCGCGCGACCCGCTGTGTGACAGCAGCGCCAGGTATTCGCCGGCCTTCAAACCAAGCGCCAGGTCATCTTTTTCCAGCCGCAGCGCGCCCCACTCGACAAAATGATTACCGCTGCCGCTTGTGCCAAGCTGGCCGCGAGCCGTATCTTTGAGCGATTTCAGAAACTTGTCGGCTTCCCAGGCCGGGTCGTCCAGAACCTCGTGTTCGGCACGCTGGCTGCCCCGCCATTCTTTGCCTGCCCCGAACAGCGTTTGTTCCACCAGCGCCTTTTTGAACTGGCCGGCGCGCTGTTTGAGGACAATCGGCGCCTCCTGGAACACCGACAGGCGCACCCGACAGGCGATGTCCACGCCGACGGCATACGGGATGACGGCGTTTTCGGTTGCCAGCACGCCGCCGATCGGCAGGCCGTACCCAACATGAGCATCCGGCATCAGCGCCCCGGCCACGCTGACCGGCAGTCGCATGGCCGCATCCATCTGCGCGCGCGATTCGGGGTCAATATGCTCCTGCCCCCATACCCGGTACGGCAGCGGGACGGAGCGCAGTTCGTCATTCAAACGGATTCGCCTCACACAAATCGAATATTCATTCGATCATAAAGGGCGGTCAGGGTTTTATCAAGATCGAGCGCGCCGGGTCTACGGCATATCCCGAAGATTTGACGGGTATAACAACTATGCTACAATGGCTTCACAATCATCAATCGGCGCTGTTCCCGATTTGGAACAACAGGAGCATAAGATGTCCTTCATCACAATCCTGAAACAAGCGGACATTTTTTACGAACTCACCAATACCCAGCTTGAACTGGTCGCTTCCATCTGCACCGAGAAACACTACCAGGCCAACGATATTATTTTTGAAGAAAATACCCCCGGCACGGAACTTTATGTCATCGCCAACGGTGAGGTTGAAATTATCGTCAATCCGGCATTGGTGGGCAAAGAGGCCGCCGGCGGCATGTACACCATCGCCACCCTGCGGCGTGGGCAGTCCTTTGGCGAAGTATCGCTGGTAGATGAAGGCGTTCGTTCCGCCGGCGCGCGCTGTTCGCAGCCGGATACGCACCTCATCATCATCCCGCGCGACAAACTCATGCTCCTGTGCGATACCTATCCGCAGCTCGGCTACCGGTTGATGCGTAACCTGGCCGCCGACCTGGCGATGAAAATTCGCCATACCGACCTTCAGGTTCGGGAGCAGCTGACCTGGGCGCCCAACCAGCCCAGCGCATAACACCCGGCTTAACATCATTTTCCATCCATCATGGCCTATATCCTCGTCATCCTGTTAGGGACGCTGCTCATCGGTTTATCAAAGGGGGGTCTGGGCGGGCCGGTGCCGGTGGCGCTGGTCACACCCTTACTCAGCCAGGTCATGCCCGCCGCGCAGGCGGTCGGCATCGCGCTGCCGCTGCTGATGGTAGGCGACCTTTTCGCGCTGTGGGCCTACTGGCGGCGGTGGGATACCCACCAGATTAAACTGCTGCTGCCGATGGCCGTCATCGGTGTCGTCATGGGTACGCTGCTGCTGGCTTCGCTGGCCGGTCAGGATTTGCTGCTGCGGCGCATTCTGGGTTTATTCACCCTGCTGGTTGTCATCTACAAAGTGGGCAGCGAACGGCTGCGGAAGCTGGAATACCGTTCGCGGCGCTGGCACAGCTGGCTGGTGGGCTGGCTGTCCGGCTTCGGTTCGGCGCTGGCAAATGTGGGCGCGCCGCCGTTTACCGCCTACATGCTTTTGCAGAACATCAGCCCGGTGGCCTTCATCGCCAATACGACCCTGCTGTTCGCTATCGTCAACGCGCTCAAACTGCCGGGCGTGCTGCTGACCGGGGTGCTTGACCTTAACCAGTTCATCGGCGTCCTGTGGGCGCTGCCACTGATTCCGCCAAGCATCTGGCTGGGGCGCAAATTTGTAGACTGGGTGAATCCCCAGGTTTTTGAGCAGTTAATGGTCGTTTTGCTGTTCGCGGCCAGCCTGGCCTTGCTGTTCAGCGCGCCGCGCTAGAAAGCAGCATCATGGAGGCGCAGGTTTTATACGCACCCGCTCCGGTCGAAACCGCCCCCCTGCGGCTGGCCGACCTCCCCCGCCCGACCCCACCACCGGGACATCTTCTGGTGAAGGTTCGCGCCTGCGGCGTCTGCCACACCGATTTACATCTGGTCGAAGGCGAACTGCCCCACCCAATACTGCCGGTCATCCCCGGCCATGAAATTATCGGCATCGTCGAAACGTTCGGCGAAGGCGCGGCGCGTTTCCCCGTCGGGGCGCGGGTGGGCATCCCCTGGCTGCACGAAACCTGCGGCGGCTGCGACTTTTGCCGGCGCGGGCAGGAAAACCTGTGCGAACACGCGCGTTTTACCGGTTATACGGCAATGGGCGGTTATGCGGAATATGTGACCGTGCCGGAAGCGTTCGCCGTGCCGATACCGGATCGTTTTAACGACCTGGAGGCCGCGCCGCTGCTGTGCGCTGGCATCGTGGGTTATCGTTCGCTCCGGCTGTCGGATGTAAAACCGGGTGAACGGTTGGGGCTGTACGGCTTCGGCGGCAGCGCGCACCTGTGTATCCAGGTGGCGCGGCACTGGGGCTGCCCGGTCTTTGTATTCACCCGCAGCGCAGAACACCAGCACCACGCCCGCGACCTGGGCGCGGCCTGGGTCGGGCAGGCGCACGACGAACCACCGGAAAAACTCGACCGGGCGATCATCTTCGCGCCCGCCGGCTGGATGGTGCCGCTGGCGCTGGGGCATTTACACCGGGGCGGCACGCTGTGTTTCAATGCCATCCACGCCAGCGACCTGCCCACCATGCCCTACAGCCTGCTGTGGCACGAACGCACCGTTCGCAGCGTCGCCAACGCCACCCGCCAAGACGCTGAGGAATTTCTGCCGCTGGCGGCCTCCATCGGCATCCAGACGGCCATACAGCCGTTCGACTTCGACGCGGCGAATGTCGCATTGCAGCACCTTAAACGCAGCGAAGTAACCGGCGCTGCCGTACTGCGAATAGCCTAAGCCTCGTTTTTGACCAGCCGCACGAACTTACGTTTGCCCACTTGCAGCACCGCCGGCAGCATGTCAAATGTAACTACCGCCTGTGGGTCGGTAACGGGCAGTTCGTTCAGGCGGATGCCCTTCTGCTCCATCAGGCGTTTGGCCTCGCCGCCGCTGCTGACCATGTTCAGCCGCCGCAGCACATCAATCACGCGCTCTTCTTGCGCCAGCGTTTCCTCCGGCATATCGGTCGGCAGCCCGCCATGACTGCGGAACACCTCGTCCCAGCGTTTCTGGGCCGCTTCGGCGGCCTCCGGGCTGTGAAAGATGCTGACCAGCGTCCGCGCCAGGCGCATTTTTTCCTCGTTGGGGTGCAGAGCGCCGCTTTCCAGGCCGTTTTGCAGGTCTTGTAACTGCTGCGGAGTCCAGCCCAGCAGCAGTTTGTGGTAGATCAGCAGCGCCTTATCCGGCACGCTCATTACCTTGCCGAACATATCCCAGGGTTCGGCCAGAATCGGGATATGATTGCCCAGGCTTTTGCTCATTTTGATGTCGCCGTCGGTGCCGGGCAGGCTTTCGCCCATGATGATCGCCACCTGGGGGCGCTGGCCCATTGCCTCTTGCAGTTTGCGCCCGGCCACCAGGATATTAAACAGTTGATCCTGCCCACCTACCTGCACGTCGGTTTCCTGGGCGACGGCATCGTACCCCTGCATCAGCCCGTAAAACAGCTCGTGCAGGAAGATCGGCTCGCCGGCATCCAGGCGGTTTTTGAAGTTTTCGCGCGCCAAAAACTGCTGGACGGTGAAGTTGCTTGCCAGCCGGATAATGTCAGCAAAATCCAGCGTGGACAGCCACTCATCGTTAAAACGCACCCGCGTGCGCTCGCGGTCGAGGATTTTGAACGCCTGCTCGGCATAAGTGCGGGCGTTTTCCTCAACCTGTTCACGGGTGAGCTGGTCACGCGCTTTGTCTTTATCGGACGGATCGCCGATCAGGCTGGTGAATGTGCCGACCAGGAAGGTCACATCATGGCCGAAGTCTTGGAACTGGCGCAGCTTCCGCATGGTGATGGTGTGTCCCAGGTGCAGATCAGACGTGCGCGGGTCGTAACCGCAGTAGACGCGCAGCGGTCGCCCGGTTTTTTCGGATTCCAGCAGGCGTTCGCGCAGATCGCGCTTCATATTTTCCCTGATCTGCGGGTCGCCGTACTCCGTGCCCGACATCAGAATTTCGACCTGTTCGTCAATGGTAGGCATAAAAAACCGTCCTCAATAAGTTTAGCGTGTTGAAGTTTGCACAGTATACACGAACGAGTTGTTTTAATAGAGGCCGATTTCGCGCTAATTTTCTTACGGATAACGCCCCTGCTTAACCAGTAGTTCGCGCTCCCATACCCGAACAGGGTCATTGAAGTGCAGGAGTTCTGTGGTGACTCGCCCTTTCGCTGTGAGCGGATCGATCAGCGCACCCCGCAGCCGGAAGTGATCTTCCTAATGCTCAGTCCGGGGATTAAACAGGGAAACCACATCACCTGTTTGCGGGTCAATTGATGTCCAATCACTGCCTTTGTGACGGTTGCAATCGTAGCAGCTTAAGCACAAGTTCGACTCCGACGAATCGCCGCCGTGTTTCCTGGCGATAACATGATCTACCTCATGCCGCTTAACGGTGTAATTTTCACTCAGTAGGCAGTATTCGCAGCGTCCGCCCGCTCGTAGATAGACCTGGCGCCGAAGCACATCCGGGAGATAGGTCACGAACGTCCCAGCTTTTCATAGGCGCGAATTTTGACTATCCGCATGAGGTGCTCTAGGCGCGTATAATCCGCCAGTTCGGCTTCTTCTTCCGGGCTTAACACCCCATCACGATTGGCCTGTAACAAATAACTGATACGGGCATCACTCTCGTTCGAAAGCCGGAACGCAGCGATTTGCTCTAATGTAGGAGAAGATGTGACAAACTCTGCAAACTCCTGATAGGGTGTCCGCTGAATAACCGCCATCGCAAAACCTCGCTTTATAACTCCCTTGTGAACCCCCCTCACTCCCACTATAATTTTGAGGGATTACCACAGAATAAGCAAGGACAGCCGCCTTTTATGAAACCGATGACCAGCGCCGAAGCGCGCCAGGCGTTTTTAGATTATTTTGAAGAAATGGGACACAAGCAGGTTCATTCGTCTTCACTTGTCCCGGCCAATGATCCTACCCTGCTGTTCACCAACGCGGGTATGGTGCAGTTTAAAGATGTGTTCCTGGGGCTGGATAAGCGCGATTATAAACGCGCTGCAACATCTCAGAAATGTATGCGGGTTTCTGGCAAACATAATGATCTTGAGAACGTCGGGCCGTCGCCGCGCCACCACACCTTCTTTGAAATGCTCGGCAACTTCAGCTTTGGCGACTACTTCAAGCGCGACGCCATCAAATACGCCTATACGCTGCTGACCGAAGTTTACGGCCTGCCGGCAGACCGGCTGGCGTTCACCGTCTACCACAATGATGACGAGGCCTACAACGTCTGGGTTGAGGAACTGGGTATAGACCCCCGGCGGGTGGCGCGCCTGGGGCCAAAGACCAACTTCTGGCAGATGGCCGAAACCGGGCCGTGCGGCCCCACCAGCGAACTGCATTGGGACAAATACCCAGAGCGCGGCATTGAGAACATCATCCCGTCGCTGGAAGCCGAAGACGACCGTTTCCTCGAACTATGGAATCTGGTGTTCATGCAGTTCAACCGCACCCAAGCCGACCCTCAGCACAGCGGCCAGTACGACGTGCCGCTGCCCGCGCCCGGCGTGGATACCGGTATGGGGCTGGAGCGCATCCTCAGCGTGGTGAACGGCGTCGCATCCAACTACGAAACCGACCTTTTCATGCCCATCATCGAACAGACCCAGCGGCTCACCGGCCACACAGATGCCGAACGCAACGCCAACATCGTCCCCTACCGCGTTATCGCCGACCACATTCGCGCGGCGGTTTTCCTCATCGCCGACGGCGTGCTGCCCGGCGCGAAAGGCCGCGATTCGGTCTGCCGCCTGGTCATTCGGCGCGCTTCGCGTTTTGGGACAAAACTCGGCTTCCAGCAGCCGTTCCTGGCCGACGTGGCCCGGACGGTGATTGACATCATGGGCAGGCATTATACCGAACTGCTCGAACGCGCCGATGCCATCCAGAAGATCATCACGCAGGAGGAAATTCGCTTCCGCCGCACGCTGGATCGCGGCCTGAGCGAACTGGAAGCCGAGCTGGATATGCTGGCGCATGACGGCAAAAACGAACTGCCGGGGCGCGTGGCGTTTTATCTGAAGGCCACACTGGGGCTGCCCATCCAGGTTATCCAGGACATCGCCGGCGAGCGCGGGTTCGGGGTAGATATGCCCGGCTTCAACGAAGAAGAAGCGCGACACGCCGAAGTCAGCGGCGGCGGCCAGGCGATGGGCGAAATCGAGATGGGCGAGCTGTACGCCGAAACGCTGTCGCAGATCAAAGTCGCGGGGCTGGTGGGCGAAAAGGGTGTTAATTACGCTCCTTATGGCCCAACGACGGTAGATGACCGCCTGCTGGCCCTGTTCCGCGACGGCCAGCGCGTCGAAAGCGTTATGGCCGGCGACCGGGTGGAAGTGGTTCTCGGTCACACGCCGTTTTACGTCGAGTCCGGCGGCCAAATCAGCGATACCGGCATCATCGCCGGCCCGGACTGGCTGATCGAAGTGGAAGATATGAAACAGCCGGTCGGCGGTCTGATCGTCCACGTCGGCGAAGTGATCGAAGGCACGCCGCGCGAAGGCGACCCGGCGCGGGCAGAAGTGGACGCCGAACGCCGCGCGGACATCACCCGCAACCACACCGGCACGCATTTGCTTCACGCCGCGCTTCGCAGCCGCCTGGGGTCGCACGTCCAGCAGCGCGGCTCGCTGGTCGCGCCTGACCGGCTGCGCTTCGATTTCGTACACGATCAAAAACTCACGCCGGACGACATCGCCGCCATCGAAGCGCAGGTCAACGACATTATCCTGCGAAATTACCCGGTCATCGCGGAGGAAAAACCGCTGGCGCAGGCGCGGCAGGAAGGCGCAATGGCGCTGTTCGGCGAAAAATACGGCGAGCGCGTGCGTACCATCATCATCGCCCAGGACAGCCACCGCTACAGTTATGAACTTTGCGGCGGCGTTCACGTCAGGGAAACCGGCGAAATCGGGCCGTTTGTGATCGTCAGCGAAAGCAGCGTCAGCGCCGGCATTCGCCGTGTCGAAGCCCTGACCGGACATGGCGCAGTGGCGTACATCCAGCACAGCCTGAATACGCTGGGCGAAATCGCCCACCGTCTGGGCGCGACCCCGGATAACGCGGCGCGGCGCGTCGAGGCGCTGCAAGACGAACTGGCCGCCAGCAAAAAGCAAATCGCGCAGCTTCAGCGCGACATCGCCCGCACCCGATTTAACGCCCTGGTGGAAAAACTGGAGAGCATCGGCGGCGTTCCGGCGCTGATCGCCAGCCTGGACGGCCTGACGATGGAACACTTACGGGAAATGTCCGACTGGTTCCGCAACAAGGTGAGCAGCGGTGTGATGGTCATGGGCAGCGTGGTAGAAGGCAAACCCCAGCTTCTCGTGGCCGTCACCGATGATCTCACCAAAAAGGGACTTCATGCCGGTAATCTCATCAAGGAAATCGCGGCAGTGGTCGGCGGCGGTGGCGGCGGGCGGCCGAATCTGGCCCAGGCAGGCGGCAAGGACGCCGAGAAACTGCCTGCCGCGCTGGAAACCGCGCGCCGGTTGATTATCAACAACTATAAAGGCTGATGGCAGACCGACCGGAATATATCCAACTCGAAGCAGGCGAGGATGCAGCCTCCGTCCGTGATCGGCTGTCGTTTTTGCGCGGCAGGCGCGTGCTGCTCATCTGGCCGGAGGAAGGCACGGTTATGACCCGCAAGCTCGACCTGGTGCTGGTCCAGCGCGAGGCCATGCGCCGAGCCATCCGGCTGGCGCTGGTCACGCACGATCCTCAGGTCATCCAGCACGCGGAGGAACTGAATATCAGTACCTTTGAAACCATCGGCTCCAGCGAGCGAGGCCGCTGGAAACGCGGGCGCGCCAAAGTTTTCGCCACCCGCTTCCAGCGCCCAAAAGACGAGCCGGAACCCGATGAACTGATGGAAGTCGCCAGCCGGGTGCGCGGAGAAGCCCCCTCGCGGCGGCGGCGTATTCTGGGCCGGCTGGCGATTGTGCTGGTGATTCTGGCCGTTCTGTCCGGCGCGGCTTATGCCGTCCTGCCCAGCGCCGTCGTGACGTTCACCCCTGCCCAGAGCCGTATTGAGATCGAAACCGAAATCACCGCCGGAACGAATATTCAGGCTGTGGATGTCGAAAACCGGCTCATCCCGGCCACCAAACTCAGCGTGCAGATCGAGGACACCGGCACGATTGAAACGACCGGCCAGCAAGAACTAGGCGACACCCTGGCAACCGGCTCTGTGGTTTTCGTTAACCAGACCAATGAGGCGGTCAGCATCCCGGCAGGCACGACCGTAACCACCAGCGCCGGGACGCCAATACAGTTCCGCACCACGCGGGATGTTGAACTGCCGGCGGGATTGGGTTTGCAGATCGAAGTGCCGATTGAAGCCCTGCCGACTTCCCAGGGAGAAGCCGGCAACGTGGACAGCGGCCTGATTAACACGATTATCGGCCCGCTGTCGAGCCGCCTGACGGTGCGGAATATCGCGCCCACCTCTGGCGGCGCGACCCAATTGCGCCGGGTGGTCAACCCTGCCGACCAGCAGCGCCTGCTGGCGACTCTGCGGCAGCAGCTTCAGGCGCGCGCCTACGTGGAGATGCAGCCCAGGCTGAACGAATCGCAGTTTATCGTCCTGGAAACGGTGCATATCGCGGAAGAACGCAGCGATTGGACGACCTTCAGCGCGCAGCCGGGCGACATCGCCGATACCCTGTCGCTGACGATGCGCGCTGTTGTCGAAGCGGTGGCCGTTGGCGAGCAGTTCGGGCGGCAGATCGTTTATGCTCAGATGTCCAACCGCATCGCCGTCGGCCAGTTCATCAAACCGGAGACGGTTGCCTACGAACGCGGCGCGGTTTCGGACGTGAATTTACAGACCGGGCAGGTCGTGTTCACCATGCGCGGCAGCGGCATCGTCACCGAGCAGATTAACGCCGATCAGGTCCGCGAACGCCTGGCCGGGCGAACACTTAACGACGCAACCGCCTACCTGGTTAACGAAATCCATCTGGCCGAAGGCACGCTGCCCACCATCGCCCTCACACCCGATTGGCTGGGGCAGATGCCGCTGCTGCCGATGCGTATCACCATCCAGATCGTTGAAACCGCGACATGATGCGGCTGCTGGGTATAGACTTCGGTTTAAAGCGCATTGGCCTGGCCGTCAGCGACTCGTCCGGTTTGGTCGCGCGGGAACTGGCAATCATCCACCGCATCTCCAACCGGGAAGATTTTGAGCGCATCAACCGCGCCGCCGAGGAGCAGCAGGTCACGGCCATCATCGTCGGGCTGCCGGTCAACGACTGGCCGGAAGCCGGCGGGCAAAACCAGACCGAAGCCGTGCGGCAGTGGGTAGAAAAATTCCGTCCGACGACGAATTTACCGGTCAGCTTCTGGGACGAGCAGCTCACCACCGTCGAAGCGCGGGAAATCGCCATCCGTCAGCGCCGCAAACCGCGTGACCCGATTGACGACCTGGCCGCCCGTGTGATGCTGCAAAGTTACCTGGACGCCGTGCGCGACGGGCTGGCCGCGCCGCCCGCCGCCGAATGAACGCCTGTTTTTATCGGGGCGCTGGTGGGGGTAGAGGAGATATTCAGGCTTGGTACGCTTTTTACGATTAATCGCGCTGGCTGCCCTGGCGCTCGGTTTGTTTGGTCTTTTGAGTCTGGGCGCGCTGTTCGTCCTCTCCGGCGGCCAGCCGGTGGATTTTGTCCAGAAATCGCTGATTCGCCTGTCGCTGTCTTCGCGGCAGGATGACTTGCGCCGCGCCATCAGCGACGATGCCACCCCGGTGCGTTTCACCGTTAACCCCGGCGATACACCCCCCGTCATCGCTCGAAATCTGGCTGACCAGGGACTTATCGCCGACGCCGGTCTGTTCGTGGACTACGTGCGGCTGTACGATTTCGACCGCCAGCTTCAGGCCGGGACGTATTTCCTCAGCCGCGCGCTGACCATCCCGGACATCGCCAACGCCCTGACCGACTCCCGCAATACCCAGTTCGCCTTTCGTATCCTGGAAGGCTGGCGAATGGAAGAAATCGCTGCCGCGATTGATACTAACCGTTATTTTCCGTTCAGCGGGGCGGATTTTCTGGCGGCGGTGGGGCCGGGCGCCGCTGTTGATCCGCAGTTTGCGGCGCAGATCGGCCTGCCGCCGGGCAGTTCGCTGGAAGGTTTTTTGTACCCGGACACCTACCAACTTCCGGCTGATTTAACAACGGCTTGGCTGCGCGACTTTCTGACCGAAACGTTTCTGGAACGTGTCGGCCCGCAGATTCCGGTGGATGCCGCCACGCAGGGTTTTAACCTGTACCAGATCGTCACGCTGGCGGCCATCATCGAGCGCGAGGCCATCCACGCGGACGAACAGCCGCTCATCGCCAGCGTCTACCGCAACCGCCTGCGTGCTGGGATGCGCCTGGAAGCCGACCCGACCGTACAGTACCCGCTTGGCGGGCCGGGCAGTTGGTGGCCGCGCATCACCGCCGCCGATTACAGCAGCGTTTTTTCGCCCTACAACACCTATCTGAACGACGGGCTGCCGCCGGGGCCTATCGCCAGCCCCGGTATAACGGCCATCCAGGCAGCGACCTACCCGGCTGAATCTGACTATTATTACTTCCGCGCCGACTGCCGCAGCGACGGATACCACGATTTCGCCCGCACCTTCCAGGAACATCTGGCGAATGGGTGCTAAACAAGTCCTCAGTTTTCAGTCGTCAGTTACCGGCATAAGATGGCTGTGGATTGCAGCGTGCTGCGCCCTGATTTTTTTATCTGCCTGCGGCGCGAGGCCGGGCGGCATCAGCCGGGTGGCGCTGTTGGCCTCGTTCGAGGGGCGCTATCGGGAGGTTGGCTATCAAGCCCTGTACGCTGCACGGCTGGCGGCCCTGGATTTTGGCGATATATCGGTTGAACTGCTGGCGATTGACGACGGCGGCAGCGCCGCCAACGCAGCAGATCGCGCCCGCGCTCTGGCCGGCGACCCCCTGGTGAAGGCGGTCGTCGCCCTGGGTTACGCCGCCGCCGCGCCGGAAACACAGCGCGCGCTGGGCAATACGCCGATGATAATCGCCGGCAGCTGGGGCGCGCAGCCGGAAACCCCCGGCGTTTTTATCCTGGCGAGTCCCTCGCTGGCCGGGACGCTCACGGTTGAAACGCGCATCGAAGTGACCGAAGCCGCACGGCTTGAAGCCCCGCTGGTGGGCGGCGAAGTTTTCGCGCTGGAACAATTCGCACGCCTGCGCCCGTCGCTGGCCGGGGTGAAAATTTTGTCCAGCGCCGCCCTGCCGGATGCAGCTTTTGCCGAACGCTACCGGCAGACCGGCCTGTTCGTGCCGCAGCCGGGGCCGCTGGCGACACTGACCTACGACGCTTTTGCTCTGGTGTTTATGGCTTTGCGAAACCCGGAGATGAACCTGACGGCGGCGCTGTCCAACACCGCCTACGATGGTTATAACGGCCCGATTCGTTTTGAGGGCGGCTGGTGGCAGGACGCGCCGCTGCATTATTACATCTATGACGAAACCTGCCTGGAGCGCGGCCAGCAGATGTGCCTTGTCCCCGCGCCTCAAACGCCCGCCGAAGCCGCGCCGTAGAGCGTATCATAAAACAGCGGCAGCGGCTTCACCGGGCTGTCGCTGAAAACGAACGCGCCCTCAAGACGCGCGCGGCAGGCCGCCAGCCGGTCTTCGTCATTGGCATAAATCGTCGCCAGCGGCGCGCCGCGTTCCACCCGGTCACCGACCTTCACATGAATTTTGAGGCCAACCGCCAGATCAACCGGGTCACCTTTTTTCTCACGCCCCGCGCCCAGTTCAAACGAGGCGATGCCGATCTGGTCGGCGGCGGCCTGGGCGATAAAACCCGCCTGCGGAGCGGCGAACGGCTCCACCAGCCGCGCCGCCGGCAGCCGCGCCGGGTCATCCACCATGCCGGCATCGCCGCCCTGCGCCTCGACCATCAGCCGGAATTTCGCCAGGGCTTCGCCCCGGTGCAGGCACGCTTCCAGGTCGGCGCGTATTTCGGCGGCGTCCGTCCAGCGCCGCCCGCGCCCGTACAGGCGCAGCATGTGTCCGGCCACTTCCAGGCAGTGTTCGCGCAAATCCGCCGGGCCGCCGCCGTTGAGCGTCTCTATCGCTTCGGCCACTTCCAGCGCGTTGCCGACCGCGCAGCCGAGCGGCTGGTCCATGTCAGAAAGCACGGCGATCATATCGCGCCCGGCGTCTGCGCCGATGTCCACCATGATCTGCGCCAGGGCGCGCGCGTCGTCCAAGTTGGTCATAAACGCCCCCCGCCCCACTTTTACATCCAGCACGATGCCGTTAGCCCCGGCGGCGATTTTTTTGCTCATAATGCTGCTGGCGATCAGCGGTAGGCTTGGCACAGTGGCGGTCACGTCGCGCAGGGCGTACAGTTTACCATCCGCCGGAGCCAGATCGTGCGACTGCCCGGCCAGCACAATGCCGTTCATCCGCGCCAGGCGGCGAAATTCCTCGTTGGAAAGCTGGACATTATACCCGGTGAAACTTTCTAATTTATCCAGCGTACCGCCGGAAAAACCCAGGCCGCGCCCGCTCATCTTGGCGACCGGCACGCCGCAGGCCGCCACCAGCGGCAGCACCACCAGCGTCGTTTTATCGCCCACGCCGCCGGACGAATGTTTGTCCACCGCGTAATCGGCGATGTCCGACAAATCCAGCACGTCGCCGGAGCGCGCCATCGTCAACGTCAGGTTGACGGTTTCCTCGCGGGACATGCCCTGGATGAAAACCGCCATTAAAAATGCGGCAGCCTGATAATCCGGCACATCGCCGCGCGCATAACCCTGCACAAACCAGGCAATTTCGTCGGCGCTCAACGCCGCACCATCACGTTTTTTGGCGATAATGTCCACAGCGCGCATCGTTTTCGCTCCTGTCTTAATAGATAAACAATCAGACTGTGCCTGATCCTGAGTGGACAGCCGGCTTCAGCCCGTTGCCAGTGGGCTAAAGCTGACAGTGGGCTGGAGCCCACTGTCTATCAGGCTCATTCTTTTCCGTTTACCCATAAAGACAGTTATCTTTTATCCTTCAAAGGACGCGGACATCAGATCATCAATCAGCGGATTGCTGAACAGGTCGCATTCCGGCACGGGTTCCTCGCGGATTTGTTCCAGCGGCGCGGTGGGATTATAGTAGTTATAAACGGCGCGCGTTATCTCTGCAATCAAGGGGAAAGACTCGGAAAAATCGAGCCAGGTCGGGTTGTGCAGGATGGTAACCAGGACGAAATTTCCCCCAGGCGTAAAAACGATTCCCGCGTCGCCATGTGTATCGGCAATCCAGCCGTGTTTGTGCGCCACCCGCGTTCCCGGCGGCACGCCGGCTTCGATTAGCGCGCCAATTTTATTGCTGCTCATGGCATGTAACATCTGGCGACATTCGGATGGCGTGTAGGCGCCAGGAAATTTTTCCAGCAGCGGCCCGCTTTCATCGTAAGCGCAGCTATAAATACTGCCCAGCAGCCAGCCGAGATTATCTACGGTTGCCTGATTCCAGGGGTCTGGCTGGGTGATATTTTTGTCGGCGCTGGTGACGGGCGCGACGACAGGGAACGGCGGCGTCGGGATGTTTTGGGGGTCAATCACAAACGGCGCGACCAGAAAGGTATTGGTCAGCTCCAAATCCTGTAAGAATCGGGTGACTGCCGACGCGCCGGTATAGGCATCACCGCCGCCGATAATGTTGAGCATATCGTTGCTGGAGGTGTTTTCGCTGCAAATCATAGCGCCGGCGATGGTATTGGCCTGCGCCAGATTGGGCGGCTGGTTTAGAATTCCGTAAAGTTCCGCCAGGATGGCGATTTTGTTCAGGCTCATGCCGCTGAAGGCGATTTGGCTGCCGAAGGTGATGGCCTCACCGGTTTGCAGGTCGAGCAGGAACAGCGCCCCCAGGCGGCTGGTTTCCGGCTCGAAGCCGGCTTGCAGCATCATGGCCCACAGTTGGTCGCCCAGGGCGCGAAAAGCCGGGCTGATGGCCGCCGGCGTGGCATTAAAGATGGTGCTGGCCTGGACAACCGGCTGCGTCGGCGTCAGTGTCGGCAGGTCGAAGCGCGTCTGGCTGATTGGCGGCAGGGTGAACACGTCGCCCTGAACTTCGAGCAGATCTTTCGCCACCCAGCCAAAGCCGTTTGGCGCAGATGGGTAGCGGATTTGCAGCCAGGGTAATTGGGTGTGCCAGCCGGTGATTTCGAAACTGTCGCCGACGCGGGCGACGCCGATACGCGGATAATCAACCCCCGGCCCATAACGAATGTTGATTTCGCCGGTGACGCGCCCCGTTATGCCGCTTTGCGCGACCGGCGTGGCAGCCGGTAGGGTGGGGGTAATTATTACGGCCCCCGGCGATGCAGTGCTTAATGGTGGAGCAGGAGAAACCGCCGGCGCGCCAATTTCCAGGTTCGAGAACGGCGTTTGATTTATATCACCGTAGACATTCACCAGATCGCGGAAAACCCAGCCGATTGGTTGGTTGGTGGCCGGGTCGGCCAGCAGCAGCCAGGGGAAAAATTCGCTGCGTCCGATCACCGGATAGCGCGTGCCGCGCTGGATTTGCCCGACCAGCGTCGAGTTTATGTCGGTGGTGGCGCGCAGGTTAGCCTGGCCGATGGCTTCTGCCTCAACCCCGGTGCGCTGCGCCCTGGCGGGAAAAAATCCCAGCGCGATTGCCAGCAGGAGCAGTAAAAAAAGGATTCTGGCGTTTTTCATTGTGTTTTGTATAGTCCCTCCAACATCAGCTTCTCCGTGCCGATGATCGAGCGCGGCGCATTATAACACATCTCAATTTTTCCAAAATCTGGCTTGACATTCCACCGGCATTTGCTAGAATAAACTTACTTCCTGCCGAAGTGGCGGAATTGGCAGACGCGCTACGTTCAGGGCGTAGTTCTCGCAAGGGAGTGTGGGTTCGACTCCCACCTTCGGCACAAACAAACCCGGCTTTAAGCCGGGTTTTTGGTTGGCTGTTGAAGCGGTTGAAATAAAAGTGTCGCCTGTTTCCAGCGTTTATCCATGACGAATGTTATTCACCTTCCGCATAAATTCGCTCACGCGGCTTACGTCCACATCATTCCAGATGTAACCATCGCGTTTAAAGGTTGTGCCGATGATCGCGCCATCGGCCACGTCCAGCATCGCTTCGACGTTCGACAGGCGCACGCCGGTATTGGCGAATACGACTGTATCCGGCACGGCCTGTTTGACCCGCTTGAGTATGTCCAGCGGCGTTTCCGTGCCTGCCGTCGCGCCGGAGACACACAACGCATCCGGCTGCGAAACAAATACGGTCGTGCGGGCGATGTCTTCAACCGGGCGCTGGCCCAGATAAACGGCGGATTCCGGCACGATGTTAAAAAACAGCCGCACATTCTCGCCGTGAACGTGCTGCCGGTGGCGGATGGTTTCGCCGCAGTTGGTGTTCCAAAGGCCATAATCGCTGGCGTACACGCCGGTGAAAATCTCGCGCACGAACTGCCCGCCAGTGGCGACCGCCAAATCAATCGAGGCGGCCGAGTCCCACAGCACGTTGACGCCAAACGGCACGCGGATGTCGCCGCGCAGTTCGGCAATAACCCGCGCCATGCAGGCCACCGTGACCGTTTCGACTTTGGTCAAATAAGGCAGGCTGGCCTCGTTGGAGAACATGACAGCGTCCACGCCGCCATCCTGCAGGGCGCGTAAATCCATCCGCGCCTGTTCAACAATCCATTCCATGCCTTTGTGGGCGTCATATCCTGGGTCGCCGGGCAGCGCCTTCAGATGGCACATGGCAATAATTGGTTTGTCCACATGAAAGAGTTCGTTCAGCCAGTTCATCATGATCCTCTTGAATGATTAGCTTGATCGGGCAGCGCCTTTTAGCGATTGTGATGGATATAAAGATAAGAGTAGGGTTTTTCTGGTGGCCGAAAAGTAGCCGAAAACCGTTTGATTGTCAATAACGCGCATCAACGCACATCGCTTTGACCGCTTCGCGCGGTTTTGGCCCTGACGCCGGTTTGTGAAGCGGGCGGGTTTGGTGTACCCTCGTAGCGAGAAGAACGGTACGGGAATGGTTTATGCAGCCGGAGAAAAAAACGCGCAAACGCACCGGGCAGTTATCAGGCGTGCAGGTGATGTTCGCCGCCATCCTGGCGATTGGGCTGGCGCTGGCGATCAACCTCAGCAGCCTAATTACTTCTGCCCAGCCGCTCCAGGAGAAATATCGCCAGCTTTCGACCGAAATCGCCCGGTTGGAACGCGAACAGGCGGCACTGGTGGTCGAGCGCGATTACGCCCGCAGCGATGCTTATGTTGAAAGCTGGGCGCGCGCCGAAGGCAAAATGGTTAAACCGGGCGATGTGCTGGTTGTGCCGGTGCCGTCCGGCATCAACACTGAGACAACGCCTGAGTCGGCATCGGCTGAAGTTGCCATCGAAACCGCGCCACCTGAGCCGGAAGCCTGGATGCTGTGGTGGGCGCTGTTTTTCGACGGCCCGCCGCCGCGATTGGGGAGTTAAGGCTGAGGCGGGGAAAAATCGGGGCGCGCCGGCTGCGACCCCGCCAGGCCGGTTATCAGGCCGGTGACGCCTGTTTCGCCGATAGTAAGCCGGCTGCCTGACACAGCCAGCCCAAGCCGGACGAAACCCAGGCCGAGATGCTCGCCGTCGGGGGTGGTTACACTGCTGGTGAGCGTCCCGGCGGTTTTTCCGGCTTCGTAAAGCGCCGCCGGGGACTGAACGAACTGCTCTAAACGCAGCGTCACCAGCACTTTTGCCAGCCGGCTGCGGCTTTCCATACGGGCGATGATTTCCTGCCCGGTATAACAGCCCTTGTTAAAACTCACTTCGTCCCACAGCCCGGCTTCGAGCGGGATATAATCGGTGGTCAGCTCGCTGCGCGCTGCCGGTCGCCCGGCGCGGATTCGCAGCGTATTGTAGGTTAATGAACCGGCTAACCGCAAACCATAAGCCTGGCCGCGTTCCAGCACCGCCTGCCAGATATTTTCGGCCTGGTCGAGCGGCGCGATCAAAACCCAGTGCGCGCCGCTGATGGGTTTGCGGCGCGCGGCGAAAACCGGCGCGCCATCAACCAAGATATGCAGACCGTTGAAGCCTGTCAGGTTGGAAATGCCGGGAGACAGGTTTTCCATGATGGCATCGGCCTGGGGGCCGTGCAGAGCAAACAGGTGGGTCGAGTCGGCCAGATCGGTCAGCCGCACGTCGTCGTTAAAAAAGATGTTACGCTGGAGATACTGCAACAGCGGCGTGCCGCGCCCTGCTTCGGTGA
Organism: Anaerolineae bacterium; assembly: GCA_026645945.1. Classification (GTDB taxonomy): domain Bacteria; phylum Chloroflexota; class Anaerolineae; order Aggregatilineales; family Phototrophicaceae; genus CFX2. The sequence continues at coordinate 18,175 of JAPKMO010000004.1, read as the reverse complement.
CGAGCAGCGCCGCCTCATCACGGTTGTAAACCATCACGCGATCCAGGATGCGCCCATTGGGGTTGGTAAAAATGGTGGGGCGGCCTTCGCCTGCCGACAGTCCCAGCACATCATTAGTTGACATCCGCTGAATCAGGTTGAAACAGCCACTGCCCGTTGCTTCCAGGCGGCCTTCATGCGACCGATCCATCAGCACGGCGGCTTGTAAAGCGGCCTGATATTCCGCGCGCAGATCACTGTAGTGCAGCGGGATGCTGTCGGCGGCGAGCGCCGCACCCTGAGCAGCGTGTAGTTCAGGCAGGCTCATGGCGGCCTCTTAAGAAGCGCCTTCCGGGGCGAGCGTTTTCTGGTCGTTGAACATTTCCAGTACAGGCCGGGGCAGGGCAGCCTGCTGGTAGGGTGTCCACTGCCAGCCTTCCGGCGGAATAATACGTTCCGGCAGGGTATAGAGATAGATGAACAACACCTGCCGCGCGTGTTCCTGGACGAAGGTATCCATCGTCACCGGCAGGATGAAGGAGTCGGACGGCGCTTTGGAAAGATCAGCAACCGACGGCACGATGCCGATGTCCTGGCCGAGCGCGCGCAGTGCGGCTTCGTGCGGAAACTCGCCATGAGCCAGGTGGCTGGTGGGAAAATGCGGCTGATGGTCGCGGCACAAAACTTCGTTATCAAACACCGGAATCGCCATCGTCGCATAAGTGAATTTGTGGCGCGGCAGATCGCGCTCAACACGCAGATTCAGCAGCGCCTTGCGGCTGCGCTCCGCCAGCACGATGGCGTATAAAATTTCGGCGGCTTCGTCAAGTTTTTCGTCTTCGTTGATGATGAGATAATCGCACAACGGCGCGTACTGCATTTCCATGTCCACCCGGCGCAGCCGTTTGGCGATTTCTTCCGGCGGCTCGCCGCGCGTCGCCATGCGCTTTTTGAGGTCATCGAGCGAGGGGGGCTGGATAAAAATCAGCACCGAATTGTCCGGGTAAAGCGAGCGCAGGTAAGTTGCCCCCAACACATCAATATCGGCGACCAAATCTTCTTCGCCGGCAATCGCCTCTTCGACGGTGGCGCGCGGCATCCCATACAGTTCACCGTGAACCTTTTGCCACTCGATGAGGGCGTTGTTTTCAATCAATTTCTGAAATTCGGGGTGGGAGACGAACAGATGCTCGCGCCCGTGCTGTTCGTTAGGGCGCCTGGGACGTGTGGTCGCCGTTGGAAGCTGGCGCAGGTTGGTGAGGCGCGGCAGCACCCGTTTCATAACCTCGTTTTTGCCTGCTCCCGCCGGCCCGACCAGCACGAACAGAAGCCCCTGGCGTCTTTGTGAAGTGGTAATCATGCGAAGAATCCTGTGGCCTGAACAAAGGCAGCTTGTGGTTTAGTCTAGCAGGAGTTGCCCGCTTCGACTATAGAGATTTGGTGAGAAAAACAAAGGGCGACCGTATTCTGATGGTCGCCCTTTTGGCTAAACGGTTGGTTGGATGATTAGTTGTTGACGCTGATTTCCGTGATCCACCACCCGTCACGGATGCTGCTGCCGGTGTTCAACCGGAAGCGCAGCCCGATGAAATTGCTCGTACCTGGCCGGTTGCCATAGGTGCGAAGATCATGCACGCGCCACTGCCAGTCGTTGGGCGGCAGGCGGTCGCTCCAACCGGTGATGGTCGGGCTGCATGTCGCGCCGGACGGGCAGTTGTTGCTCAGGTTGCTCTGAGTCCAGCTCAGGCCGCCGTCAATGGAAACCTCAACATTGGCCGAGTTGCTGCTGCCAAGCTGCCAGTAGGTATAGTAGCTGAGTTTGGGCAGCCACAGCGAGGACGGCAGGCCGCTGGGGCGGTTCAGGTTCAGCACGCCGTCCAGCAGGAGCGACGAGTTGCCGTAAGCCACCGATGGCACGGCATCGCTGAGCAGGTTTGCGCGCGGGCTGTCGCTGAAGGAGAAGTTGTTGTTGCCGGCTTGCAGGATGATCGCCGCATCGCCGCTGGCTTCGTACCACTCCAGGACGACATTGTAGCTGCCTTCGTTCAGTGTGACGACCTTGTATTGGACGGTGCGAGACGTATCTTTCCAGTAGTTGAGGATATTCCAGTCATAGGGTGGTGTGATGTCTGGCGTGTCCGCCGGTTCGTAGCGCATCCGCACGCCGTCGTCGGAAGTGGTGGCGAAGAGATATTCGCCCGACAGCACGCTGATCTGGCGAATCCAGCGCCCGACATACTGGTTATCCCAGTCGCTACCTGCCGAACCGAGCGGCGCACCCGGCGGCCGGCCGGTCGTGCCGAAGTCGAAGATAATATCGTTGGACTCGTACATTGGCAGCGCCTTGGTCGGGTTGGCGGCCACATAGGCATTCATGGCCGCGACCGTCGGCGTCAGCCGGTTCAGGAAGTTATTCGCGTTGGACGGGTTTTTGTTGACCGAGCAGCTCACAACCGTGCCGGAAGTGTTGGTACACTTCATGAAGTAGCCCTTCCAGGTGTCCGGGCCGAGGTTGGCCGGGCCGCCGCCGCTGCCTTTCCACAGGTCAGGCGCCAGCCCCCACAGACCTTCGGTGATCCAGTTCTGGGTATTGGCCGCCGCGTCGAAGAATGGGAAGGGCATGATACGCGTGGATTTGTGTTCGATCCGAACGTCGTCAATGTACCAGCCGTCTCGCAGGCTGCTGGAGCCTTCGAGCGCGTTCATCACAAATCGGAGGCGAATGCGTTTGCCGGCAAACTCTGACAGGTCAACCTGCTCGCGCACCCAGGTATCCACGCGGGCGAACTCGCCCTTGCTCCAGATATCCTGCCAGGACGAGTAGTTCGGCGAAGCATAGGATTTGTCCGACCCCCAGCCGTAAATGTACTCGTAGCCGGTGCGGGTGCGCGATGGGTCTTCGACGGCGACTTCGACCCGAATTTTGTCTCTGGAGCCGACACTGTAGTGATTCCAGAAGTACAGGGTGGGCTGGTCGGAAGCCAGCGCGCCGGTCAGGTCAATGATTCGGGTCATCTCCAGCACGGAGAAAGTAGCGTGCCGGTAGTACGTGTCGTAGGGGTCGCTTGTGGTGGGCGGCGGGCTGTCGTGGAAGGCCGCGAAGCCGCTGCGCGCTTTCCACCAGTAAGGCATCGGCGGGTCAGGAATTTGCCAGTTGTCGCTGTTTGTCGTTGACCACGCGCCGCCGTTGCGCCAGCGTGTCCACCACTCCGCCGGGGTATCAATGTTGTCCACAAGGCGCGCGCCGTCGCCGCCTTTAGAGAGGTCCCACAGGCGGTGAGAAAACTCGTAGTAGTTGCCGAGGTCTATGTTATCTATGTAGATGCCGTCGGCAGTGGCGGTATTCGAGCGCGCATCCAGGCGGATTCGGAAGTAGAAGTCGTCGTCGTAGGGATTGCCGTTGGTTTTGAGGGTGTTCCAATCCATAGTGACGCCGGTACTCGTCCTGATGGCCTCCAGGATGCCCCTTTCCATGTCTATTTCGACCCGTTCCCAGGCCAACTGCGCCCGGTTGACGCTGTTGTAGGTGTAAGCCCAGACCGGCGTCCAGTTGATCCGCGCCGTTCCGGAGTCGGTGTGGGCAGGCCGCATGACATCCACATAGAAGGACTCGTTGGCTGCCAGATCGCGCCAATGCCAGAAGGTAAGGATTGGGCGGACAGCAGCGCCGGACGGGTTTTTGTTCAGGCAGTCTTTGTTGCCGCCCCAGACGGTCAGGTTTTCCGGCGTATCGTTGTTGAAGTCAATCGGATAACGCAGTTCTATCCAGGTTTCCTGGCCGTGCGGATAGTTGCCCAGCGGGCTGTCGGTGAAGGCGCGTGAGCTGCCGAACACGCCCGGCTGGGCGCTGTTTTCCCAGCCGCCGGCGGTCAGCCAGTTATCCATACCGGTTTCGGCGCTATCGCAGAATGGATATTCGCTGAACCGCGCGACCCCTTTGCGGGCGAACACGATGCTGTCTATCCACCAGCCGGGTTTAGCCGGGGTGCGGCTGTTGTTCACTTTCATGGCAAACCGGAGCCGGAACGGCGACTGCCACCAGTTTGGTATGGTGCTGAGGTCTATTTCGACCTGCTTCATGCTCAGATCGGTGGCGGCGCCGCTTACCAGTGAGCGGACGGTTTGCCAGTTGGCCGGCGTCGTGCCGATCGGGTCACGGGTGTACTGGACTTCCAGTGAGGTGCCGGATTCGATGTCGTAGGCATGATAAAAACGGAGCAGCGGGGTGCCATCGTTGCCTTCCCAGTCGGGGATGCCGCCCAGGCCGTTTTCATCAATGTTCTGGAAGACCACCTGGCCGTTAAACTCGATGGAGTAAATGCGGTTATCGTCGGCCTGGCCGGACGGCTGCTCCGGCCCAAAACGCACATAGGACGAACCACCGCTGGAATCCCAGGCGCTGCCAGTGCTGCCCTGGCGGTTGGTGGTCGTCAGCGCCCAGCGCCCGGAGGTGATGAAATCACCTTTCTGGCCGTCGTTATCGAGATGCCAGTAATTGCCGCACGACGCCAGACTGCCGGTACAAACGCTAAAGTCGCGCGTGGGCATGTTCAGGATGGCGATGTCGTCCAGATACCAGCGCCGCGTGCCGCTGCCGCCCCCGCTTTGCAGGACAAAGCGGTAAGAGATGTTTTTGTTATAGTAGCTGGCCGGGATGTCCACGAAATTGCGCGTCCAGGCGTAGTTCCTGCCGCCGTTACGCAGCAGAATCGAAGTGCCAGCCGCCCAGTTCGGGCCGCTGCTGGGGTCAACCGTTCCATCCGGTAGATAAACATAAGGCGCGTATTCCGCGATTTGCAGCGTTACCGAGCCGCTGCCGCCTAGGTCCCAGACATCCCAGAAGGTCATCTTGGGCGTGGACTGCTTGGCGGTATCCAGGAACACGTAACCGCGCAGTTCCAGGTTGCAGCGCATGTTGGCCGGGAAACCGCTGCCGGTGCCGCCGGGGCTTTCTTTCCAGGCCCAGGCGACCGTATTCGGCTGGCTGCCGTTGATGCGCGTCCACTGGCAGTTGGGGGTGCCGGAAGCCAGGTTCGCATCATCGCGGACGTTGCCTTTATACTGGTTGATGTCCAGGAAAACAGCGGCATTACCCGTGCCGACATAATATTCGAGTTTGAACTGATGCGTGCCGGGGGTGAGCGTGAAGGTAGTTACCAGGGGGGTGCTGTTGAACGTCCGGTTCGACCAGTCGTTGAGTTTAAGGTCGGAATCCACCCAGAATCGCACGCCGCCGATTGAAGTGATGGTGGCCGTCAGGGTGATGTTCTCTGTCCCGGAGACATAAATTGTCCGTGTCCAGCGGACGGAGAAGTTGTCCGTTAGCCAGCCGGAGATCGGCCCGCCCGCGCCCCAATCGAAGTTGATATTGAACTTGTGAATTTTATCGGGGGTGAGCTGGTAATTCCACATCTGGTCATCGGCTACGCCGGAGAGGTCTTTGTTGGGGTAATACTCGCCCCACCAGTCCTCGCCGCCCAGGAAGATGCTGCTGTCCACGCGCCACCACTCAGGGCGATCAATCGGGTCTATGAACGGGATGCTGTGGCCGAAGTCTTCCGGCGTATTGGTCGGTTTGTCGGTGGCCGTTGGAGGGAAGGTCGCCGTCGGCGTTTCGGGCGTCGGCGTTGGCGATGGGCCATCGGTGGGGATGGGTTTAGTCGGGAATGGCTTGTTGGTCGGGATTGGCTCTTCTTTAGGCGGGTTTAACGCGACCGCCGTGACCGTTTCCCAGAAGCTTTCCGGCCCGCCGCCCCGGTCTGCCAGACTATCCGGGTTGCAGTCCTCCAGGCCGACCAGGTTACAGACGGTGTTACTGAAGACGTTGGCAATTGCTGGCCCGGTCGCCAGCAGCGCGGCCAGCAGCGCCATCGCCACCAGCACCAGAATCAGCGCATACTCGATGAGCGCCTGGCCGTCTGCTCCGCGCCATAAAAGCCTAAGCTTTGATTGTGGATTCGTCATCTCGACCCCCTACCCAATCATTTGATCGGTTACGATGCAGGGATGTTATGGGGAAGAAACCTTCCCCTGCATCTATGTTACTCGATTACCGGCAATAGGCGATGCAATTTTTGTCGGCGAGTTGTACAAATGCGTTGACAATTCATCAATGGGCAATAGTAACCTTTATCACTCGTCTATACTTTGGGCCTATGTTATGCTCAAAACTAAGGATTGAAGGTTCTTTTAACCGGGATAAAGCCCGTTTTGTCCCACCTGAAAACCAAAAAGTTGAGGAAAATGATGAGCGCAAGCATTATTGATGGAAAAGTGATTGCCGACCGGATGCAGGCGGAAATCGCTGCTGAGGTCGAAGGATTTAAGGCCCGGTTCGGTTATGCGCCGGGGTTGGGCGCAGTGCTGGCCGGGGACGACCCGGCCTCTGCCCAGTACGTGCGGATGAAACGCCGCGCCTGCGAAAAAGTGGGGTTCAGCTCGGTTGCACACACCATGACGGCGGCCAGCACCCAGGAAGAAGTTGAAGCGGCGGTGCAGGCATTAAACGATGACCCGTCCATACATGGCATTCTGGTACAGCTCCCGCTGCCGAAACATATTCACGAGGAGCGTGTGCTGCGCCTGGTCAGCCTGGATAAAGACGTAGACGGCTTCCACCCGGAGAATATTGGGCTGCTGGGTATGAAAGGCCGCGAGCCAACCTTCACTCCGGCCACACCGACCGGATGCATGGTCATTCTGAAAGAGGTTGGCGCTAAAATCGAAGGCGCGAATGCGGTGGTGATCGGGCGCAGCAACATCGTCGGGCTGCCGGTGGCGCTGATGCTGCTGAAGGCCAACGCGACCGTGACGGTCTGCCACAGCCGGACGAAGGACATCCCCGACATCGTGCGGCGCGCCGACCTTGTGATCGCTGCCATCGGCCAACCGGAGTTTGTGAAGGGCGAGTGGATCAAACCCGGCGCGGTGGTGATTGACGTAGGCACAAACAAAATTGACGATCCGCAGGCGGAAAAAGGCTACCGCTGGGTGGGCGACGTGGAATTTGAGGCGGCCAAAGAAGTCGCCAGCGCCATCACGCAGGTGCCGGGCGGGGTGGGGCCGATGACGATCACCATGCTGCTGCATAACACCATGAAAGCGGCGCGGCGCATCGCGGAGCGGGCGGCGGTGTAAACACGGGCCGAGGGTTCAAACCCCTCGGCTCAATCTATGCTGCGCTGGAATATACCGGAGAGCAAACGGTCGAGCGTGGTATAATCGGCTGTAAACCTGACGCTGCAACGAGAAATTTTATGCCAACCCTTCTTCTCAAAAATATTCATACGCTGGTGACGATGGACACCGCACGGCGGGAAATCCGCGATGGGGCGGTTTTTGCGCGCGACGGCGTGATCGAAGCGGTTGGCGCGCCGGCGGATATGCCGGCGCAGACTGCCGACGAAGTATTCGACCTGCGCCGTCATATTGTTTTGCCGGGTTTGGTGAACACGCATCATCATATGTACCAGACGCTTACGCGGGTGATGGCGCAGGATTTGGAACTGTTCGGCTGGCTGAAGACGCTGTACCCGATCTGGAGCCGGCTGACCGGCGAGGCGGTGTACGTGTCCGCCAGGCTGGCGATGGCCGAGCTGCTGCTTTCAGGCTGCACCACTTCTAGCGATCACCTGTATATTTATCCCAACGATGTCAAAATTGACGATGAAATCCGCGCGGCGCAGGAAATCGGCATTCGTTTTCACGCGGCACGGGGTTCGATGAGCCTGGGCGAGAGCAAAGGCGGGCTGCCGCCAGACCGCGTGGTGGAAGATGAAACGGCGATCTTGCGGGACACACAGCGGGCGATTGAGCAGTTTCACGACTCCAAACGCCACGCTATGCTTCGCATAGTCGTCGCGCCGTGTTCGCCATTCAGCGTCACGCCGGAACTGATGCGTGAATCGGCGGCGCTGGCACGCAGCTACAGCGTTCACCTGCATACCCACCTGGCCGAAAACGACAATGACGTGGAATACAGCCTGAAAGTTTTCAGCAAACGCCCCGGTGACTGGGCGGAAGAAGTGGGGTGGGTTGGTGAGGACGTGTGGCACGCCCACTGCGTGAAGCTGGACGAGGGTGAAATCGGCCTGTTTGCTCGTACCGGAACGGGCGTTTGCCACTGTCCGGGCAGCAATATGCGGCTGGCGTCGGGGATCGCGCCGGTGCGAAAAATGCTGGCCGCGCGGGTGAAGGTCGGCCTGGGCGTAGACGGTTCGGCTTCCAATGATGCCGGGCATCTGCTGAATGAAGCGCGAGAGGCGATGCTGCTGCAAAGGGTAGGGGGCAGCCCGACGGGGCTGTCCGCGCGGGAGGCGCTGGAAATGGCGACCCTCGGCGGGGCGGCGGTGCTGGGGCGGGACGACATCGGCGCGATAGCGCCCGGCATGTCGGCAGATATAATCGCCTTCCGGCTGGATACGGTCGGTTTTGCGGGGGCGCTGCATGACCCGGCGGCGGCGCTGGTTTTCTGCCAGTCGCCCCAGGTGGATTTGAGCATCATCAATGGGCGTGTTGTCGTTAAGGAGGGCGCCCTGCTGACGGCAGATATGCCGGTTTTGATCGAGCAGCATAACCGGCTGTCGAAGCGGTTGATTGATGGGGATTAATCGGCGCGCGGTTGTCTTGTAAATGCGACGAATTTGTTCGTTAGGGCGGGTTTTTAGATACCCGCCTTTACGCAAAAACTTTGAGGACAATGGCTTTTTTGAGGCTAGGCGTAGTTTGCGCGGTGCTGGACGACGAGGGACGGGTGCTGCTTTCCCGGCGCGGCGATTTAAACGTGTGGAATCTGCCGGGTGGGCGGGTGGACGCCGGCGAACTGCTGGCCGAAACCGCCGCCCGTGAAGTGCAGGAAGAAACCGGCGTGATCGCTCATGTCGAACGCGCGGTCGGGTTATATTACCTGGAAGGTTGGAACCGGCTGAACGTGGTGTATACCGGCTGGCCGCTGGGCGGCAGTCTGCTGGATAAAACCGGCGAAAGCCGGGCGAACGGTTATTTCGATCTGCGGCATCTGCCGGAGGGCATTAGCTGGGAATGGCTGCTGTTCGACGCCATTTCTGACGAGCGCCCGCTGCCGCGCGTGATCGAAATGTTGCCGGATGATCTCCAACGCGCGCGGCGGCAGCTTCGCCTGCGCTGGTTCAAGAATCTGCTGGCCGGGCGGCCAGAGCCGCGCTACCCGCGTTTTGAGGTGCGCGCGGTGGGGTTGATTTGGGATGAAAGCCACCGGCGCGTGTTAACCCTGCCGGATGCGCGCGGGCGCGCTCTGCCGCGTGTGGTTTGTTCCGGCGCGCGCGCGCCCTGGCATGAATTGGCGGCAGCGGTCAGGCCATATGGCGGCCCGGTTTTTCACTGGGTCGGGCTGTGGCAGGACACATCTCAGGATGAGATGGAATTCGTTTTTGCCGCGACAGTTGAGGAAGCTGATTTACCGGAGCCTGCCGAATGGTCTACGGCGCGCAACGCGGCGCTGGCAGGGCGAGATGCAGCCTACGTCGAATATACGCGGCCCACCTATGCCCGCGATCCGGTTTGGACAATCGTAAAGGAAACCGAGATGGTTATTAAAAACCGGGGGAATCATGAGTCTGGTTGACCGGCTGGCGGTGGCGCGCGGTGATAAACCCGCAACGCTGGCGTTGCGAAACGCGCGATTGGTGAATGTGTGGGCGGGCGAAATTTATTCGACAGATGTGATTGTTCAGGGTTCGCACATCGCGGCGATTGGGGTGGGTTACGCCGCCGAGCAGGAAATAGACCTGAAGGGGCGCTACCTGTGTCCCGGTTTTATTGATGCACACGTGCATATCGAAAGCAGCCTGTGTACGCCGCCGGAGTTCGCGCGGGCGGTGCTGGTGCATGGTGTGACGACCGTCGTCACCGACCCGCATGAAATCGCCAATGTATTGGGCCTGGAGGGCATCCGTTTTATGCTGGAGCGCGCCAAACACGGCCCGCTCAATATGTATGTGATGGCCTCAAGCTGCGTGCCGGCCACGCACATGGAAACCAGCGGCGCGCGCCTGGAAGCCGAAGACCTGGAGCAGCTTCTAAGCCATCAATGGGTTTTGGGTCTGGCCGAAGTGATGAATTATCCCGGCGTCGTCCAGGGCGACGAAGGGATGCTGGACAAGATCGTGCTGTTCCGGCAGAAGGTGCTGGACGGCCACTGCCCGGCGCTGACCGGCCAGGCGTTGAATGCGTATGCAGCGTCGGGCATCGGCAGCGAACATGAGTGTACGACGGTTGAGGAAGCGCGGGAAAAACTGCGCCTGGGGCTGACCATCTTCATCCGCGAAGGCACGACCACGCGCAATCTGCGCCCGCTGCTGCCGCTGGTGACGCCGGAGAACCATACGAGGCTGTGCTTCTGCACCGATGATCGCCAGCCCAACAGCTTGATGGACGAAGGCTCGATTGACTTCATGATCCGCACCGCCATCGCCGAGGGGATTGACCCGATCATGGCGATTCGGATGGGAACGCTGAACACGGCGCAGTACTTCCGCTTGCATGATTACGGCCTGATCGCGCCTGGCAAGTGGGCGGATATGGTTGTGTTCAGCGATCTGCGCGACCTCCAGGCAGAGATGGTCTTCCGGGGTGGCGAACTGGTGGCCGAAAATGGGCGCATGTTACGCGAAAAACCGCCGCTGCGCCCGCTAGACATCCGGGGTTCGATGAATGTGCGGCTGGACAGCCTGGATTTTACTATTCCAGTGCGGAGCGGACGCGCGCGGGTGATCGGCGGCCTGGGCGACCAGGTGGTGACGGAACACCTGCTTGAAGATGTGACGGTGGTCGAAGGGAATGCCGTCGCCGATACCGGACGCGATCTGCTGAAGATCGTCGTCGTGGAGCGCCACCGCGCCACCGGTAAAATCGGAAAGGGGTTTATTAAGGGTTTTGGCCTCAAACGCGGGGCTATCGCCGGTACGGTGGCGCACGACCACCATAATCTGGTGGTCATCGGCGTGGATGACGCCAGTATGTACAATGCGGTTCAGGCTGCGATACGAATGGGCGGCGGGCTGGTGGCGGTAGATGGCGAAAACGTGCTGGGGCGGCTGGCGCTGCCGGTGGCCGGTTTAATGACCGAACGCCCGCTGGAGCAGGTGCGGCGCGATTACGATGCGCTGATCGCTCACGCGCGCGAGCTTGGCAGTACGCTGCCAGACCCATTTATGACGATGAGTTTTATGGGGTTGGAGGTCATTCCCAAGCTGAAGCTAACCGATGTCGGCCTGGTGGATGTCGAGCAGTTTAAGGTTGTTGATCTGTTTGTATAACCAGGACGCCAGAACCCGTGGAAACGACCCGTCCGCGCTTCACAGCCCTGTTTGCAATGCTGGCTGTGATTAGCGCGCTGCTGTTGTTCCGGCCCGTCGCGGCCTTTGTGGCTTACCAGGACGTAGATTATAACAACCACCTCGGCTATCTGCGGCAGGCGTTGGACGGCGGCTCGCTGCGGGAACTGCTGTCAAACATCCCGCACTTTCTGTTTTTCCTGCTGGTGGCAGCTTTGCATACCGCCGGGCTTTCGCTCAACGAAGCCGCGCTGTGGGTGGCTGTCGGGGCTCATGCCGCCGGGGGATGGGCCGTTTTCTGGCTGCTGTGCTGTTTTGCCGGAAGACCGGGGACGCTGCTTCAGGGGTTGGTGTATGTTCTGGCGCCTCTGGCAGTGATGCTGGTCATGCCGTTCAACCTGCTCACGCCGTCGAATCTGTATCTCGGCTACGTGGTCATCCACGCTTATCACAACCCGACGATAACCCTGTTAAAACCGTTCGCCCTGCCAGTTTTCTGGTTCGCCGGAAATGCTTTCGCGCCTTCGGCACAGGATGGGCGAGCAGGCTTCAAGGCGCTGTGGGCGGTCGCGCTCCTGTCCGCCCTGTCGGTGACGGCAAAATCGAGCTATGCGCTGCCGCTGCTGCCCGCGCTGGCGATGCTGGTGGGTCGGGACCTGCTGCGCCGCCGAGCGGTGAACTGGCCGCTGCTGGCGGCTGTCGCCCTGCCGATGGCCGCCGTGCTGGCCGCGCAGGCCGTCCTGTTCCGTAACACTGGCGGCATCGTGTTCGCGCCGCTGGCCGTTATCCACAACTGGTCGGCTCAGATTAATCCGCAGGCCAGCGCCAACTTGCCGCTGAAACTGGCCGGTTCGATTCTGTTCCCGGCGGCGGTCTATCTGCTCTACCGGCGCGAGGCGATTCGAAACACCCATCTTAACCTGGCGTGGCTGGTATTTGTTTTTGGCGCGGCTTATATGTTTCTGCTGGCGGAGTCAGGGGATCGGCTCGGCCATGCCAACTTCACCTGGAGCGCGCAGATCACGCTGTTTGTGCTGTTTGCCGCGTCGCTGGCCTTTCTCATCCGGCTGGTGCGGTCGGAGCGTGCGAGCGCCCGGCTGCTGGCAGCACTGGCGGCACTCGCGCTGCATATCATCAGCGGCCTGAACTGGTATGCCATCCATGTGAATGCCGTCTGGATGGGGGATATAATAACCAACCTTTGGTAATCAATAAGCGAGGTGACTCATGATTGAGCAGCAGACAGTTAAAACCATTCAAACCCGCGTGGCAGCGCAGCGCGCGGACATCATCACTTTCCTGCGCGAGTTGTGCGCCATCCCCAGCTACGACAGCCAGATTCGGGCGGTGGGAGAACGCGCCGAAGCCGAGATGAAAAAGCTCGGTTTTGACGAAGTGTGGTGGGACAAAATGGGCAACATCGTCGGGCGCATCGGCGATGGGCCGCGCAAGCTGCTCTACGACAGCCACATTGATACGGTCGGTATCGGCGACCCGGACAGTTGGGAATGGGATCCGTTCCAGGGCAAGGTCGAAAACGGCGTGTTTTTCGCACGCGGGGCGTGCGACGAAAAAGGCAGCACACCGGGCATGATCTACGGGCTGGCGCTGGCTAAAGAACTGGGGCTGCTGGACGGTTTCACCGGCTACTACTTTGGCAACATGGAGGAATGGAACGACGGCAGCGCGCCACATGCCCTGGTGGATGTGGAAGGGCTGCGCCCGGATTTTGTGGTCATCGGCGAGCCGACCCGGATGCAGGTTTATCGTGGACATAAAGGCCGCGTGGAGATGCAGGTAGTGGCGAAGGGCAAAAGCGCCCATGCCGCCAGCAACTTTTTGGGCGACAACGCCATCTACAAACTGCTGCCGATTATCGAGGCTATCAGCAAACTTGAGCCGGAACTGGGCGACGACCCCTTCCTGGGACACGGGCGCATCACTGTGACGGACATGCGCGTGAAAACCCCCAGTATTAACGCTGTGCCAGATGAAGCCACCATTTACATTGACCGGCGCATCACCTTTGGTGAAGACCCCCAGGCTGAACTGGAGCGCATCAAACGGCTGATCGGCAGCCGCAGTGACATAGAAGCCTCGATTCTGCTGTATAACGATCCGAGCTACACCGGCTTCGTTTTCCCGCTGGATAAAATTTACCCGGCCTGGGCGATGCCGGAAGATCATCCTTATGTGCAGGCCGGGGTGCAGGCTGGGACGCTGTTGTGGGGCGAGCCGCTGCCGACCGGCAAATGGGACTTTTCCACCAACGGCACGTACTGGTCGGGCAAGGCCGGCATTCCGAGCATTGGCTTCGGGCCGGGCGACGAAATCCACGCCCATACAGTGATCGACCAGGTGAAGCTGGATGATGTGGTGCGCGCCACCGAGTGGTACGCGCTGCTGCCGGGGTTGATTTCGAGAGGCTGAGTGCGTGAATCTCGTCTACATCATGCGGCACGGCGAGAGTGTGGTTAACATCGAACGCCGGCTGACCTGCCGCCAGCCTGAAGGCGATCTATCGCCGGTGGGGCGCGAACAGGCGGCGCAGGCTGCTGTCTGGTTGGCGGATAAAAACATCCGGCGCATCGTCCACAGCCCGTTTCATCGCGCTCAGGAAACCGCGCATATTATCGGTGTGCGCCTGAAATTAGTCCCGTCCGCTGATGATGACCTGCGCGAGATGGACTGTGGCGATCTTGAAGGCCGTACCGACCCGGCAGGGTGGGACATCTGGACGCAGGTTTATCGCCGCTGGGAGGCCGCCGAGTGGGAGGCGGCTTTCCCCGGCGGCGAAACGTTTTTACAGGCGTATGAGCGCCTGAGCCGGGTGCTGGCCGCCGTAAAACCGGACGAAACGGTGCTGCTGGTGAGTCATGGCGGCATCACGCGCGTGGTCATCCCGCTGTTGTGCGTGAATGCCGCCGCCTTGCAGCGGCGCGAATATCTCGCCAATACCGGCATGATTGTGTTAGAGCCATATGGCGATGGCCGTTTTATCTGCCGTGCCTGGAATCTGGCTGAACACCTGGTGTGACCGTAGAGGACATAACACCCCGCTCTGAATAATCAATAATCAACGGCGGGGTGTTATGGTTTGCCGGAATTACCTTTGTTGTTGGGAATGTCTTTTTTGTCCTGGCCGGGCGGTTGTTTGCCATCCTGACCAGGTGCGTTGCAGAAGTTGCCTGGATGCTCGCACCCGAAGTCCCCACCCCGGCTGTTTTGATCTTCGCTTCCGCCCTCAACGCCGGTTTCAGCATCGGGCAGGCCGGATCGTTTGGGGACGGTCGTCCCGGCAGGCGTTGAGGTGGCGACCGGCGGTTTATTGGGCGACAGCAGCGCCCCAGCGACCCAGCCGGTACGGCCATCATCAAGGCGAATCTGTTTCCAATCGTCACTTGTGCTGGTGTTGATGATGATGACAGCAGCGCCGGGCTGCACTGTTGTGATTATGTCTGACTGCCGGCTTGGCTCGGCTCGAACATTTACGGGCTGGGATGCCGAAACATAGGCGATGAAGGGGGTCGGGCTGGGCGGCGGCGTTTCTGTGTCTGTCGGCGGAACGGTCGCCGTCGGTGTTGAGGGCGGCGCATCGGTCGCCGGTTGATCGGTTGGCGTCGGTGGAAGGGCTGTCGGGCTTGGTGTGGCCGAGGGTTCTGGCGTATAGGCATCGGTCATGGTCGCCAGCGCGGCGATGCTGACCGGCGTCAATACTTCCGGCTGTGTTAAAGGCTGCGCGCTGCGCCATAACATCACAGCCGCGCCGATGATGGTCATGGCGGCGGCTGCCGCTGCCATCCAGCGCCATACCGGACGGTAGGTTTTGCGTACCGGTTGTGGCCGGTGATTGGGAAACTGCCGCCGGTAGGCTTCGAGGATGCGTGTCTGGATGCGCGCCAGATCGTCAGGTGAGATTTCCGGGCGCGGCTGCGCGGCCAGCAGCGACGCGGCGCGGACAAGCGCATCACCATCGTCGGTGGATGGCAAGTCTGATCGCCCCGGCGGCAGCGCCGCGTTCAGCCGGTCGGCCAGTTCGTCGGCATTCAGCGGATTTTCAGGCATGGCCGCCTCGCAGATAATGGCGGTTTTGTTTTTCCGCGCCCATGAGTTTGGCTAACTGTATCAGCGCGCGATGCTGGATGCTCTTGATGGCCGTCACGCTTTTATCCAGAATGCGCGCTACTTCCTCGTGGCTTTTCCGCTCGACAAAACGCAGCACCAGGACGTTCTGCTGTTCGTCGCTAAGCTGGTGCAGCGCGCGCATTAGTGCGGCGCGTTCCTGTTCATCGAGGACATTTTCATCCGGCGCTGCGCCCTCAAATGGCATCTCCTCGTTCAATTCAGTTTCCTGATAACGGCCTGATTTGCGGTAATAGTCGGTGATGCGCGCGGCGGCGATGCGGTACAGCCATACTTCAAAAGGGACTTCTGTGATCTGGTAGCTGGGCAAGCCTTCGACCATTTTCAGGAACACTTCCGCTGTTAAATCCTCGACTTCGGATGCCGGCGCCCGGAAAGCGATGTAGCGATAAACGGCGGGCGCAAAAGCCGCATACAGGCGTGCCAAAGCGTCAGCATCACCCTGCTGCGACCGGCGGATAAGCTGCTTGACTTGCTGAGGTGGTAAAGACACCAGCGATTATCCTTCGTTCGCTCAACGCGGCTGCGAAGATCAGGCCACCGTTGGTTAAGAACCCACCCGATATCGCCGTATTGGACGTGTTCTGTTTGTGTTATAGAGAAAACCGCGCCGCGGCCCGATACGTCGCAGAAAAGTGGGGTTGACTATGACCATAGTCCTACATTTGCGAAAAATTGTCAAATGCCTGCGACATTTATACAACGTCAACGGTTTACAGACTAACAGACCTTATCACGGCTTGTTCTGAGCCTGGAGAGAGTAAGATGAGAGCGAAAAAACAGGTATCTGGTATCGGGCTGCTGCTGGCGGCGCTGGCAGTGGTGGTCGCCCTGGGCGCGGTGCTGCCGGTTTTCGCGCAGGGGTTAACAGTTGATACACCGGATATTGATGAGGGCGATCTGGAAATTGTGATCGGTCCGGTCGAATTTGGGCCAAACGGCGAAATTCTGGTAAACGGCGTGGTGATCGCGCCTGCGAGCGGTTTCAACCCTTCGACTCTGGAAGCGGGTGAAATCGTGGTTGTGACCGGGATTTTGCTGCCCAGCGGCACGCTGCAAGCCATCAGCCTGGAACCGTTCGACTCCGATGAGGAGCCGCCGGAAGTGACGCCAGAGCCAACGGCTGAGATCACGCCAGAGCCGACCGCCGAATTCACACCCGAACCAACGCTCGAAGTGACGCCGGAGATAACGCCTAAGGCGACACCCGAAACCACACCGGAAGCGGTTTCCTGCGGTTATGCATTCCATCCGGTACTGTGGGAAGCGTCCCAGGCCTTCGGTGTGAGTTATGAAGAACTGGTGGCGATGCACTGCGCGGGAAACGGCGTGGGGAACATCATCCGCGCGCTGGCGCTGGCGCAGGCGATGAACGATGGCACAACCGCGCTCGATCTGCTGAACCGACACAAGAGTGGTGAAGGGTGGGGCGCGATTCGCAAAGAGGCTGACGTTCATCCCAGCGCGCTGGCTCCGGGACAGCTAAAGAAGATGACGCCGACGCCAGATGCAGGGGATGCGGGCGCGATCCGGGGTGGCAATGAAAATGGCGGCGGTAACGGCAACGGCGCTGACAAAGATAAAGAGGAAAAAGACAACAAAGGGCGCGGCAGGGAGGATAACCCCGGCAACAGCGGCGAGCGGGGTAATGACGGCAATAATGGCAATAACGGTAACAACGGCAACCCCGGCGGCGGCAAGGGCAAAAAATAAATGACTCGCGGTATCTAACGTTCTTCAGCACCGGCAGTAAAAGCCGGTGCTTTTTGTTCGTTCGTATATTAAAATATCCACATCGGCAGTAAGCAATACTTTGCACCGACAAGGAGCCTTGTTTCATGCAAACCGACCTGCGAGGTCGTGACCTCATTACCACCCAAGAATGGACGCGCGAGGAAATCGAAACGCTGCTGGATGTGGCCTGGGACCTCAAGCGCAAGCGCGCGCTGGGCGAAGCGCATCCCCTTTTGCGCGATAAAGTGCTGGCGATGCTGTTTTTTTTCACCAGCACGCGCACTCGCGCCAGCTTCGAGGCGGGCATGGCGCAGCTTGGCGGCCACGCCATGTTCATTGACAGCGAAACGACGCAGATTTCTCATGGCGACACGGCGAAGGAGATCGGCGAAATCATCGGACGTTACAGTGACGCCATTGCCATCCGCCAGTGCGACTGGAACTTCGGCAACCAGTACATCCGCGAAGTGGCCGCCGCCAGCCGCGTGCCGGTGCTGAACATGCAGTGTGACGTGTACCATCCCTTCCAGGCGCTGGCCGATCTGATGACCATCATGGAGAAGTTCGGGCGTGACCTGCGCGGCAAGACCATCAACGTCAGTTGGGCCTATGCGTCCAGCTATCAGAAGCCGCTGTCCGTGCCGCAAAGCCTGATTCTGCTGATGACGCGCTTCGGCATGAACGTTCGTCTGACGCACCCACCGGAATTCGGGCTGATGCCGGAGATCGTCGGGCAGGCGCAGGAAAATGCCGTCAAGAGCGGCGGCTCGCTGGAAATCCTGCACGATTTTGATGCCGGCTTCAAGGATGCCGATGTGCTGTATCCGAAAAGCTGGGGCTGCTGGATGACCACCGAGGACAAAGAAGAGTCGGCCAAAATCGGCAGGCAGTACGCCGATTGGATTACCGATTCGCGGCGGATGGCGCTGGCGAAGCGGGAGGCCGTGTATATGCACTGTCTGCCCGCCGACCGCAACATCGAGGTGACGGACGAGGTGATTGACGGC
>JAPKMO010000049.1 GCA_026645945.1 Anaerolineae bacterium | reverse complement strand
GATAAAAGCTACCCCGGGGATAACAGGCTAGTCTTGCCCAAGAGTCCATATCGACGGCAAGGCTCGGCACCTCGATGTCGGCTCATCGCATCCTGGGGCTGGATAAGGTCCCAAGGGTTGGGCTGTTCGCCCATTAAAGCGGTACGTGAGCTGGGTTCAGACCGTCGTGAGACAGGTCGGTCTCTATCCGCTGTGGGCGTTGGGAGTTTGAGAGGCGCTGCCCCTAGTACGAGAGGACCGGGGTGGACGCAGCGCTCGTGAGCCGGTTGTTTCGCCAGAAGCACAGCCGGGTAGCGAACTGCGGAACGGATAACCGCTGAAAGCATCTAAGTGGGAAACCGACCTCAAGATGAGACTCCCCATCCGCAAGGAGTAAGACCGCTGGTAGACGACCAGTTGGATAGGCCGGAGGTGGAAGCGTGGCAACACGTGGAGCTGACCGGTACTAATGGTCGAGGGCTTCTAAGTGTGGTACGGGGAAGTGGGTACTCTGGCGTGAGCGTGAGAGAAAGCAGAACGCTTGTATTCAGGCACGAAAGTGTGAAAGAAGAAGAGAAGGATGGTTGGTGGTTTGAGCGGTGGGGGTACACCCGGTCCCATACCGAACCCGGTCGTTAAGCCCACCAGCGCGGATGGTACTGCCCTGGTAACGGGGTGGGAGAGTACGCCACTGCCAACCCCCTTTCTCTTCTTTTGATTCCCCTGGCTTATTGTTCGCCTTTGGATTAAACTAACCCCTATGTCAACACCGATTACACCACAGCCGTCGGGCGCTCAGTGGATGGTCGCCTATCTCACCTATAATCTGGCCGAAGCGCAGGTGATCGCCGGACGGCTGCAAGCCGAAGGCATTCCGGCGATGGTTCATCAGGCTGCTGGCGCTCAGGCATTTGGGATTACCGTCGGCATTCTGGGCGAAATCAAGGTGCTGGTGCGTCCCGGCGATTATCGTCAGGCGATGTTAATCTTGGCTGAAGATGACGAAATCGGCGAACTGCCCGATTCGTTCGATTATATCACTTACCACTTTGAGGACGACGCGGATGATGAATGATACCCTGACCGATGTCCCCGGCATTCTGGTCGGTCATTATACGCATCTGGAGGCCGCTACTGGCTGTACGGTGGTCATCTGCCCGGACGGCACAATCGGTGGGGTTGACCAGCGCGGCGGCGCGCCCGGCACCCGCGAAACTGACCTGCTGCGCCCGCTGCATCTGGTTAACACGGTGAATGCGGTGGTGCTTTCCGGCGGCAGCGCCTACGGCCTGGCGGCTGCCGATGGGGCGATGCGGTATCTCGAATCGCACAACATCGGCTACCGGTCGCACGCGGGTTATCTGGTTCCGATTGTGCCGGCAGCGATTGTGTTCGATCTGGCAGTCGGGAGCGCCGACATTCGCCCGGATGCGGCGATGGGTTATGCCGCCTGCGAGGCCGCCAGCGCCGACCCCGTTCCGCAGGGGACAGTAGGCGCGGGGGCGGGCTGCCGAGTTGGCGCCATTTATGGTAATGCTTATGCCACCAAAGGCGGCATCGGCTCGGCCAGCGTTGACCTGGGGGATGGACTGGTGGTGGCGGCTTTAATGGCCGTTAACGCAGCCGGAGACGTGGTAGAAGACGACGGCACGATTCTGGCTGGCGTGCGCGAAACGCCGGACGGCAGCACCTTTGCCGGTATGATGAACGTGATGAAACAACTGGCTCGTCTGGAGTCCAGCCTGCCGCAGCCGGAAGGCGAAAATACGGTGATCGGGGTGGTGGCGACCAACGCCCGCCTGAGCAAAGAAGAAACCAACAAAGTCGCCCAGATGGCGCAGGACGGCCTGGCGCGGGCGGTGCGCCCGACGCACACCATGTTCGACGGCGATACGATTTTTGCGCTGGCGACCGGTGCGATTCCCGCTAACGTCAGTGCCATCGGCGCATATGCCGCCGAAGTCGTGGCGCGGGCGATTCGTAACGGCGTCCGGGCCGCGACCTCGCTGGCCGGCGTGCGTGCCTGGAAAGATTAAGCAAAATTAATTAAAATGGCGAAAGGATTTAATAATTCCTTGATAGGATACGTTAAGTCGTTGTGACACGGTGGATTTTCCATGACGAAAGTCTTGATTATCGAGGATGAAGTCACTCTTGCCAATAATCTCGCCGATAAACTGCGCGGCGAGGGTTTTACGGTTGTTACGTCGGTGGATGGCGAGGATGGACTGGAAAAAGTCCGCTCCGAACATCCCGACCTGATCGTGCTGGACATTATGCTGCCGGGGCTGGACGGCCTGAGCCTGTGCCGAATCGTCCGGCGTGACTCGTCTACCGCGCACATCCCGATCATCATGCTGACGGCGCGTGGGACCGAAGTGGATAAAATCGTCGGCCTGGAGAGCGGAGCCGATGATTACGTCGTTAAACCGTTCGCGCTGGGCGAATTTTTGGCGCGCGTCCGGGCAGTGATGCGCCGCGCGCCGGGGCGTCCGGTACTTCAGGACGAGCTGGTATCCAACGATTTGCAGGTGAGTCTGACCGGACGCCGCGTTTTTAAGGGCAGCGACGAAATTAAACTGAGCAACAAGGAATTTGATCTGCTGACGGAACTGATGCGTAACCGGGGTGTGGTGCTTTCGCGCGATTTGATCCTGACCAAAGTCTGGGGTTACGATTATTTTGTGGACAAACGCACGGTAGATGTCCATATCCGCTGGCTGCGGGAAAAAATCGAGCAAGATGCCTCTAATCCCCGGCGGATTGTGACGGTGCGCGGCGTCGGCTATCGTTTTGAAGGTTGAAGCGCGGGTAAAACATCATGGCGACCGAAACGCGGGCTTATTCAGAAGCCCTTTTATTGACTCTGGCGGATGCGGCCTACGATGCGCTGCTGGTCGTTAACCAGGACTGCCGGGTGCTGGCGATGAATGCCAGCGCCCGGACGCTGTTTGAATGCCGGGAGCCGGTTGACGGCAGCCTGGCGGATGTGACGGATGCGCCCGAACTGGAAGCCATCGTCCGCGATACGCTGGAATACGAGGAAGAAATTTTCGAGGAGCAGATCACCATCCGCCGCCGCGCCTACCGGGTGCGGGCGCAGGTCGTGCATCATGGCGAGCAGACCTTTATCGGCCTGGCGCTCCAGGATGTGAGCGAGCTGGTGCGCCTGAACCGCGCCCGGCGCGAGATGATCGCCAACATCTCGCACGAGCTGCGCCATCCGATTGCCAATATCCGGCTGATTATTGACAGCCTGTTCCACGAGGATGAAAAGCCGAAGCGCAAACGCAGCATCTCCTCGCTTCAGGCCATCGCCCGCGAAACCGATGCGCTGTTGTGGATCATGCAGGAAATGCTCGATCTGTCCATGATCGAGTCCGGCCAGGCGATTTTTCGCATGGTGGATGTGCTGCTGCGTGATCTGGTCAATGATGTTATCGAACGCATGGAAGACCAAAGCGCAGCCAAAGATTTGAAGTTTGTGGCCGACGTGCCGAAAAAACTACAGGTTTTATGCGATTGGGATCAAATCCGGCGTGTGCTGCTGAATCTGGTTCACAATGCCATCAAGTGGTCGCCGCCGGGGGGCAGCATTACCATCCGCGCTTCGGCGATGGGTGACGAAGTGACCGTCGAAGTCCTCGATCAGGGGCCGGGCGTGCCGGATGACCAGGTAGATCGCATCTTCGAGCGGTTTTATCAGGTGGACTCGTCGCGTTCGGCGGGGGAAGGCACCGGCCTGGGACTGGCGATCTGCAAGCACATCGTCGAGGGACACGGCGGGCGCATCTGGGCGCTGGGGCGCGGCCAGGGGCAGGGTGGACATTTCCTGTTCACCCTGGCAAGAGCCGAAAATGAGCAAAGCGAGGGATGAAAATCACTAAAAAACCTTTTGAAATTTGAATCGAAATAGGATATACTGGGGTTTGAAAATTTTATAAGCAGACCTTCAGGGCAGGGTGAAATTCCCGATCGGCGGTGTGGCGGCAAGCCAAGCCCGCGACCCGAGCCGTTAACCCCCAACGCGGCTGACGATAACCAACGGGGTTAATGCATCTCGATGCCGAGCATTGAGACGGTGGATCCGGTGAAAGGCCGGAGCCGACAGTGACAGTCTGGATGGAAGAAGGCAAACGATACTGCGCCGTTTTGCGGGTGGTATTGGTTTTATGTACCTGGGATGGGGTGTCTTTGCGTACCTCGTTCCGGTTGTGCCTTGTAATGATGCCCTGTTGTTCTGCTGTACGGACAACGGGGTTTTTGATTATGCAGCTAAATGCGTTCCCCAAATCGCTCACTCGCCCGCTGGCGCTGCCGCAGATAGGCCGCCGCCCGCTGCGCCGGTTAGGCCGCCGGCTGACGCCGCTGCTGGCGCTGGCGCTGGTTTTGCTCGGCTGGCAGGTCGTGGTGCTGCTGGAGGTTTATCCCGCGTTTATCATCCCATCCCCAGCGGCGGTGCTGGAAAAAGCCGTGACGGTAGTCGGCGATGGCCGCTTGTGGCTGCACGCTTCGACCACGCTGGCGGCGGTGCTGGCCGGGCTGGGGGTGGGGGTGCTGGCGGCCCTGGTTTTGGGTTATGCCATCGCCAAAAGTTCGCTGCTGGATGCGGTTTTATCGCCGCTGGTGGTGGCGCTGCAATCCACACCGGTGGTAGCTTACGCGCCGCTGCTCATCATCTGGTTCGGCAGCGGGCTGACCAGCAAAATCGTCACCGGCGCGCTGATCGTGTTTTTCCCGATGTTAATCAATACAGTGGTGGGCATTCGCGGCGTGCCGTCCGAGCTGCGCGACCTGATGCGCGCGATGCAGGCCACGCGCTGGCAGACGTTTATCAAGCTGGAAGTCCCGGCGGCCATGCCGGTGCTGTTCAGCGGGCTAAAAATCAGCGCCACGCTGGCGGTGATCGGCGCGGTGGTGGGCGAGTTCGTCAGCGCCAATGCCGGGTTGGGTTTCCTCATCAACCTGGCGCGCAGCCAGTACGATACGCCGCTGGTGATCGTGGCCGTGCTGACGCTGACGGTGATGGCGCGGCTGCTGTACGGGCTGGCTTCGCTGGTTGAACGGCGTGCGTTGGCGTGGCAGTCCCGCGCGCGGCGAGATTAGATTACCCGTTTTGCGCCTTTGCGTTGAGTCCTTTCATTTCATCACAGGAGTTTGTAAGAATGATTCGTCAGGCTTTGATGATTGTTGCGCTGTTGTTGGCGGTTATTATCGTCCCGGCTGCGGGCGCGCAGCCTCTGGTTGACGAAACCTTCCTGCTGACGTTCGTCCCCAATGTTCAGTTTTCGCCTGTGTACGTGGCGCTGGAAAAGGGCTATTTTGCCGAAGCGGGTTTCAATGTAACAATCGAACACGGCGATGAGCCGGTCAACGTGGATTTGATCGCTGCCGGCGAGCGGCAGTTCGGCCTTGTCAGCGGTGAGGAAGTCATCAAGGCGCGCGCCAATGGCCGCCCGGTGGTATACGTTTACGAGTGGTTCCAGCAGTATCCGGTCGGCATCGTCGCGCCGGAGGGTGTGCAGTCGGTGGCCGATCTGGCCGGGCGTAAGGTTGGTATTCCGGGGCGCTTCGGGGCCAGTTATAACGGGCTGATCGCGCTGCTGGCCGCCAACGGCATGACGGAAAGCGACATCCTGCTTGATCCCATCGGCTTTCACGCGCCGGACGTGTTCTGCGCAGGCGGCGTGGAGGCGTCGGTGATTTACGTCAATAACGAGCCGCTGCAAATCCAGGAGCGCATCAACCGGGGCGCGTGTAATGATATACCGGCCATCACGGTTTTGCCGGTATCCGCCGCCGCCGATCTGGTTTCCAACGGCCTCATCACCAACGAGCAGATGATCGCCGAAAACCCGGCGCAGGTGGCGGCGATGGTGGCGGCTTTTGACAAAGGGCTGCGCGATGCCATCAATAACCCCGCCGAAGCCTACCTGTTGAGCGCGAAATACGTTGAAAATCTGCTGACTGACCCGGACCTGGAAGCGGCGCTCACGACGCTGGCCGCGCAGCAGGCCGACCTGCTGGCGACCGCCCCCGACCGCGAGGCAATTTCTGCCAGCCGCCAGGCCATGCGGGACAGCCTGGGCGAACGGTTTGAAGAATCGGCGCTGCTGCAATTTGACGTTTTACTCAGCACTATCAAGCTGTGGGACGCCGAAAGACCGGGTTTAACGTCTCCGGAATCGTGGATGGCGACGCAGGAAGTCCTGACGATGATGGGGCTGCTGGACAAAACGATCAATCTTGAGGCGGCCTTCACCAACGCTTTTGTGCCGGAGGACTGACCAAAAACGATGTCCGCGCGAATCACAGTCAGCGACCTGGCCGCCGTTTACCAGATGCCGGGCGGGGATACCCTGCCCGCGCTGGGGCCGGTTTCCTTTCATATCGAAGCCGGTTCGTTTGTCTGCATCCTGGGACCAAGCGGCTGCGGCAAAAGCACGCTCATCCGCCTGCTGGCCGGCATCCAGCGGCCTTCGCGCGGGCAGGCATTTTTAAATGACCAGAGCATCACACAGCCGGCGCGCCGGGTGGGGTTGATGTTCCAGGACGCCAACCTGATGCCCTGGCGCACCGTGCTGGACAACCTGGTACTGCCGCTGGAAGTGGCCGGTGTGCCGAAATCCGAACGCCTGGCGGCGGCGCGCGCGCTGCTGCCGGCGCTGGGGCTGGCGGATTTTGAAGCAGCGTACCCCGGCGAGCTTTCCGGCGGCATGGCGCAGCGGGTGGCGCTGGGGCGCGTGTTAATCCAGAAGCCGGACGCGCTGCTGCTGGACGAGCCGTTCGGGGCGCTGGACGCCATGACGCGCGAGCGCATCAGTCTGGATTTGCTGGATATGTGGGAGCGACAGCGCCAGACGGTTTTGATGGTGACGCACGACATTCATGAAGCAGTGCTGCTGGCCGACCGGGTGCTGGTTTTCAGCCGCCGACCGGGGCGCATCGCCGCCGATATTCGCGTTTCGCTGCCGCGCCCGCGCCGCCTGGAAGATACCTACGGCGCGCTGTTCGGGCAGATCGCCGGGCAGGTGCGCGCGGCTATCAGCCAGGCATAGGGGGGTTACTCCGCACGCAGCGTCAGCCCGAAGGCGCTGCCCTGGCCGGGGCGGCTGCGGACGTACACGCTGCCGTCGTGCGCCTCGGCCACCGATTTGACGATTGCCAGCCCCAGCCCCGTGCCGCGAATTTTTTCCGTACCGGCCACGCGGTAAAACCGCTGGAACAGTTTGGCCTGCGCTTCAGCGGGGATGCCGGGGCCGTTGTCCAGCACCTCGATATGCACGAACGGCTCGCTGTAAAAGGCGCGCACGGTGATGGTATCGCCCGGCTGCTGCGTGTATTTGGTGGCGTTATCCAGGTAGTTAAACAGCGCCCGTTTAATCCAGCGTGCGTCCCCCTGTACGCGCAGATTATCTCCCTGAATATCGGCCACACATAACAGCTCTTTTTCGGCCAGCATAGGGCGGATTTCCGCGCAGGCTTCGTTAACAAGCTGGCCGATGTCCACTTCCGTTTTATTTATCCCGTAGCCGCTTTCGATCTGCTCCAGGTTTAGCAGGTCGTCAATCAGGTCTTGTAGGCGGTTGACGCCGCGAATGGCGATTTCGATGATCTCCGTCGCGCTGGCGTCCGACTGGAAGAAACTGTTGAGCATGTTGAGCGAGCTGAACGCCACGCCGAGCGGGTTACGCATGTCGTGAGCGGCGGCCTGGATGAATTCCGCCCGCTGCCGCTGCGCTTCGATCAGGTGTGTGATGTCCTGGACGATAATCACCCAGCCGTCGGTCTGCCGGTCCTGGTCAACCTGGCTTTCGATGTAAACCGGCGACAGGAAAAACGAGAGCGTGCGGCCATTGTCCAGCGTCACCTGGAACGATTTGTTTTCCTCGACCCGCGACGACAGGGCGAACAGCAGCGACTCGCAGGCGCGGGGGTGAATAGGCGCTTCGCGCAGGGGCGCGCCGATAAGCTGTTCGGCCTCCACGTTAAAAATCGCCGCCGCCGCCTGATTGATGAGGCTGATGCGCCCGTTTTGGTCGGTGGCGATCAGACCGTCCGCCGTAGACTGAAAAATCGCGTTCAGGCGTTTTTCCTGCTCGACGCTGGTTTCGTACAGCCGGGCGTTGTCCAGCGCCACGCCGACGGTATCGGCGATAGCTTTTAACACGGCGATGATCTCACCGACGAAGGCATTCGGCTTTTTGCTCATGATGCTGAGGATGCCGATGATTTTGCCGCGCGCGTGCATGGGCGCCATCGCAATTGAGCGGAAATCCTCCTCCATAAAACGCGGCACGGCCAGTTGTTCCGGGCCGTCCAGGTTGTTGTCCAGCACCACGTCATCGCTGCTGATGACCCGGCCAGACATGCCCCGACCGAGCGGGATACGCATGGGTGGGCTGACAAAATCATGCGTCCAGCCCTGCTGGGCGCGCAGCACGACTTCCCCGGCGTCATAATCAATCAGGCTGATGCCCCCGGCATCGGCCCCGACGACGTTGAGGACGGCCTGAAGGGCGGTTTTTAAGGTGCGGTCGAGATCAAGCGACTGGCTGACGGTGGCGGCCACCGTATTGATAGCCGCCAGCTGGTCAATACGCCGTTTGACTTCCTCGGTTAAAAGGCGGTTTTGTAAAAGCAGGCTTTCCAGGTCTTGCACGGGACAACTCTCAAATGTTGAAATCGGAAAATAATGAAGGGCTATATTAAAGCACTTTGACTGTACCCTGCAAGCCGAATCTCGAAAAGGGGAAATTACTCTCATTTTGGCCGCTTTGTCACGGCGCGTTATCATATCCTACGGTGATTGCAAGTCCCCGCCCCCCGCCCCCTGCCCAAGTTTTGGAGAGGGGATCAAAACAGGCTTTTAAGTCCCCTCTCCATCAATGGGGAGGGGATATAGGGCAGGGGAAGGTTCAATACAGAACCGGCAGTCAAGGTATTCTGTCGCAGTTAAACACACATATGCAGGGACAAAACCATGACATTCGACCCACAGGCCGTTCGCGCGCATTTTCCGGCGCTCCAGTTAAATCCGTCGGTCGTTTTTTTCGATAATCCCGCCGGGACGCAGGTTCCGGGTTCAGTGATCGAGGCGGTGAGCGAGTACTACCGGCACATGAACGCCAACTCCGGCGGGGCTTTTGCCACCAGCCGACGCAGCGACGCAATGGTGCGGGAGGTTCGGCAGCGAATGGCCGATTTTTTGAACGCGCCGGATGCCGATGAAATCGTGTTCGGCCCGAATATGACCACCCTGACTTTCGCCCTCAGCCGCGCACTGGCGAAACAGCTCAAACCCGGTGACGAAATCGTGCTGACGCGCATGGATCACGATGCCAATGTCGCGCCCTGGCTGCGGATTGCCGAGGATCACGGGCTGGTCGTGCGCTGGGTGGATATTCACGTTCAGGACTGCACGCTGGACATGGACAGCCTGGAAGCGGCGCTGACCGACCGGACGCGCATCGTGGCGACGGTACATGCTTCCAATGCCGTTGGCACGATTAACCCGGTCGGGTTGATCGCGCAGATGGCGCGCGCCGCCGGGGCGTTGTACGTGGTGGACGCGGTGCAGAGCGCGCCGCACATCCCGATAGATGTGCAGGCCATTGGCTGCGATTTTCTGCTCTGTTCGGCGTACAAGTTTTTTGGGCCGCACATCGGGGTGATGTGGGGGCGGCGGGCGCTGCTGGCGGAACTACCGGTTTACAAAGTGCGTCCCTCGAAAGACCAGCCGCCTTACCGCTGGGAAACCGGCACGCCCAGTTTTGAAACTATCGCCGGGGTAGGGGCAGCGATAGATTATCTCGAATCGCTGGGGGAGGCTTACGGCGCGGAATTTGCCGGGTTGTTCGGCGGCTTCAGCAGGCGGCGGCAGACGTTAAAGATGGCGATGGCGGCGGTCGGCGTTTACGAACGCGAACTGGTGGCGCATCTGATAGATGTGCTGCGGGGCATCCCTGGCGTGCAGGTGTTCGGCATCACCGACCCGGCGCGTTACGAGGCGCGTGTGCCGACCGTCGTCTTTACCCACGAAAAACACACGCCCCTCGCGGTGGCCGAACACCTGGCCGGGGCGGGCATTTACGTCTGGGACGGCAACTACTACGCCCAGGAGATCATGGAACGCCTGGGACACGGCGAACACGGCATGGTGCGCGTTGGGCTGGCGCACTACAACACACACGCTGAAATTGAACGGCTGGAGGCCGCGCTGATGGCGCTGTAGGTTAGCCGATGATTTCCTTCGAGACGGCGGCGGCAAGCTGCGCGGAAACCAGTTCCAGCATCAGCACGTTTTCCTGCGTGATCGAGCCGGGCTGATCGCGGCAGGCGACCAGCACGCCATAGCGGCTGCCGCCCAGGATGACCGGCACGCAGGCGACCGCGCCCAGCCGCCCCCTGGCGACCAGCGGATGGTTGGGGGTGTCGTTCGGGCCGGTAATGCGGCTCTGCCCGCTCTGCGCCACCCAGGCCATCAGGTCGTCCGGCGCGGCCTGTTTGGGCGCGGCGACCTGGATGGGCGGCGGGCCGTCCTGCGCTTTGAGCGTCAGGCGCAGCGGGTCGGCGTTTTCTAGCCGGTAAAAAGCCACGTATTCGTAACCCAGGTTTTTACAGGCGGCCACTGCCGTCTGCTGTTTGCCGATTTCGCCGGCGGCTTTTCGCAGCTCTTTAGCGAACTGCCGGACGGCGGGCAGGCTGTCCGCTCGCAGCGTTTCCAACTGGCGGTCGGACATCAGCCGGGTGATACGGCGGATCAGGTCGTTGTTGGTAAACGGCTCGGTGCTGATTTCGTCGGCCTGGCCGGGCAGACCAAAATCGGCCTCTTCATCCACCAGCACGATGAACAGGCGCGGGTAGCTCTGGCGCAGCTCGGTGATGAACTCGAAGGTATGCCCCATGCGGTTATCCACCACCAGCACGTCTACATGCTGGTGGCGGTCGGCCAGGATATTCAGCGCATCGCCCAGGTCAGAAACCAGTTGGACGCGAAAATCCGGGTAGGCCGACAGATTTTTATAAAAGCGGCTGGCGTCTTCACGACGCACGACAATCAGGACGTCTATAGAAGGCATGATTCCCCCTCCGTAGCATGATGGATAAACCCATTAGACTGTGCCTGAGTGGACAGCGGGTTTCAGCCCGCTGCCAGTGGGCTAAAGCCGCACTGTCTATCAGGCTTATTCTTCCGTTTATCCATTAGTTCAGGCAGTTGGCTGCTGCCAGGGCCAGGATGATAAGCTGCCGCAAACCCAGCGATACCGGCTGCGTTTCGATATATTCGTCCAGGCGGTGGGCGTTGCCCCCGCGCGTGATGCCGATGGTGATCGCGGGACAGCCGGCGGCCAGGGGAATATTGGCATCGGTGCTGCCGTTTTCCAGCACCCCCTGGATGCCAACCAGCGCCAGCGCCTCCAGCGCGCCCTGTACCAGGGCGTGTTCCGGCGGCAGCCTCCCGGCGGGCCGGTCGCCCACGATCTCAATCGAAAAATTCAGGTCTGGCCGGCTGATGGCCTGGACGTGGGCGCGCACCTCCTGTTCGATCTGCGCCAGGCCGGACGGGTCTTCCGATCTTAAGTCCAGCCACAAACCGGCCTGGGCGGCGATAGTGTTGATAGACTGGCCGCCTTCGATCACGCCGATATTATAGGTCGTGCGGGGCGACGGCGCCGGGCGTAGCGCCGTGATGCGCGCGCCCAGTTCCAAAATGCCATGCACGGCGCTGGGGCGTCCGAAGTTGAGCCAGCTATGCCCCCCTTCGGCAGCGGCGGTGATGTGCAGCCGCCGCACGGCGATGCCCGCCCGATAAACGTGGCCGAGCGCCATGCCTTCGATATTGATGACTATTTGGACGCGGTTTTTAAGGCGGGCGAAGGCTGCTTTCATGCCGCCCAGGTCGCCCATGCCTTCTTCGCGGCTGGTCGCCACGAACCAGATGTCGCTGCACGGGACGATGTGGTTTTTTTGCAAAAAGTTCGCCAGACCTAGCAGGCCGGCCACGCCGATGCTGTTGTCCCCCAGTCCGGGGCCATGAATGATCCCCGGCTCGACGCGAATTTGAAGATCGGCATCCTGCGAAAAAACGGTATCGGTATGGGCTGTCACCATCAGGGCAGGGGCATGGCGGTGTTTGCCCGGCAGCAGGCCATAAATGTTATAAACGTCATCCATCTCCACCTGTAACAGGCCCAGCTCGGCAAACTGCGAGGCGACGTAATCGGCGCGCTGGATTTCGTGGAAGGTCGGGGACGGGATTTGCTGGATGGCGACGGCCTGTTCCAGTACTTTTTCTGTGAGCGCCGGCAGCGCGTGCCAGTCCAGCGTGCGATTGAATTGGGAGACGAAATTTTTCATGAGAAGCTCGTCAAAAGGAAGTTGAGAAATTTTATATCCCGTATAAAGATTATGCCACACAATGGCCCGAAAGAACCTCTACAAAGGGGTTTCGTGCTTCTCAAAAGCCCGCTATAATTCCCTTACCCTGATGTTCTAATGTTGGTGTGGAGGTCCTGCATGGAAGCGGCTAGGCTTCTGTTTGTCGGGCGCATTCAGTCCACGCAAGCAACGGCGAGTGCCCTCGAAAAACGTTATCAAGTCCTGGCTGCTTCCAGCGGCAAGCTCGCTCTGGCGCTGGCTAAAGAACATTCCCCCCAGGTGATCGTGCTGGACGCCGTTTCGATGCGAACCCCTGGCGACCGTATCTGCCAGGAACTACGCGACGGCCTGGTGAATATCCCGATTGTCCACATTCATCCGGGGCCGAAAGACGCCGCCCAAAGCCGCGCCGATGTGCTGCTGTTCCCGCCGCTCAGCACGCGCCGGCTGTTGAGCGCGATCTCCCGCCTTTTGCAGTCCCAGGATGAAAAGGTGATTAGCTGCGGCCCGTTCGCCGTCCATCCGGCGCGGCGCGTTTTGATCGTGGATGGGCAGGAAACCCCCTTAACGCCCAAACAGGCCGCTCTGGTGGAGATGTTTTTCCGCCACCCAGGGCAAACCTTAGAGCGCAAGACGCTGATGGAGCAGGTGTGGAACACCGACTACATGGGCGACACGCGCACCCTGGATGTGCATATCCGCTGGCTGCGTAAAGTCATCGAAGCCGATCCCAGCCGTCCGCGTTATTTACGAACCGTGCGCGGCGTGGGCTACCGGCTGGAAGTTCCCAACGAACCCGTGCCGGAGATCGTTCCGGTGCTGTCGTTTGACCTGTCCGTTTAACCGCAAAAAATAAAAAGCCTGCTGGTGCAGGCCGATGCAGGTTCGAGTTCGAGCCGGATGCTCGAAAATTATGACCGGGCTTCCATCGCCGCCAGTTGTTTCATCAGGCGGCTTTTGCGGCGGGCCGCATTACGTTTGTGGATCGTCCCTCGGCTGGCCGCCATGTCCAGGTCCTTGATCGCCGCCCGCGCCGCAGCTTTGGCAGCTTCCAGGTCGCCGCCGGCGATCTCCACGCGCGCGCGTTTAACCAGCGTGCGGGCGCGGGTGCGGTAAATGCGGTTGTGCAAACGGCGCTTTTCATTCTGGCGCATCCGCTTGAGCGCCGATTTGTGATTTGCCATTCGATTTGCCTCCAGCCCCTATTGTGCTGTGTTTTTCTGGGTGAATAAGCCGGAATTTTATCATAACGGCGGCGGTTTTGTCCAGTTGGTTTTGGCCGCGCTCGCGCTATATAATCAATCAAAATAGTTTGACATTGAAACAATTTCGTTTTTACCCACAATATGACAGCCGAGACTCGGAATTTATTATCAGGCGAGGAAGGTAGAGGATGGCTTCAAAAGGAGAAGTGACGGCAGCGCAGGGTTTGCGCCTGCGTTCAGGGCCGGGAACGGACTACGGCGTTATAACGGTATTAAGTTATGGGACAAAAGTGGACGTGCTGGAACGCCAGGGCGACTGGGTGCGCGTCCGCGCGGGCGCGAATGAAGGTTACGCCTTCGCGCAGTACGTGAATATCCTGGTCGAAAACGCGCCGGTGGGTTTCCTCGGCGAGCAGCTGGAACTGCTGGACATCCCACTTGTGCCGGACAAAATCATCCCGACGGAGGGATTGGCGGGGGCGGAACTGGCCGTCGCCCAGACGTGGAACGATTACGGCAATTTGTTGAGCCGCCTGTCCGACCGGCTGGCGATTCCGGTCAAAGCGGTGGTGGCGGTGCTGGTGGCGGAAAGCAGCGGGCGCGCCTTCGCCGCCGATGGCCGCATGATTATCCGGTTTGAAAATCACATTTTTTATCGTTACTGGGGCGAGCGGCACGCCGACATTTTTGCGCGTCACTTTCTTTTTGACACCAGCTCTCCGGGTAACAACTGGAAAGGCCACCAGTGGCGGCCTAATACGGAAAGTCCCTGGGTGAGTTTTCATGGCAGCCAGAGCCGGGAATGGGAAGTGCTGAGCTTCGCCCGCACGCTGGACGATACGGCGGCGCTGTCCAGCATCAGCATGGGCGCGCCGCAGATTATGGGCTTCAACTTCAAGCGCATCGGCTACGAAAGCGTGCAGCATATGTTCGACCAGTTCGCCCGCAGCGCCCACGCGCAGCTTCTGGCGATGTTCGATGTGGTGAAAGGGCCGGGCGCGACCTCGCCGGCCATCCAGGCGCTGCAAGGCGGCGATTACCTGACCTTCGCCAGCGCCTACAACGGCCCGGCCAATGCCCTGACCTACGAGGGCATTATCCGCGCGCGCGCCGATATTTTCGACCGGCTCATTACGCGCGCCGTCGCCGCGCCGCAGCCGGACCGCGACACGCGCGGTCCGGTCGAGACCGCGGCTGCGTTCACGCCCGCGCCTGCCGTGCCGACTCCATCGCCCGCGCCGACTCCGCCGGCTGCCGCGCCGGTGGTGGTCACCCCTCCGCCGCCGCCACAGCAGCCGACCGTCCTGGTAACGACCGTCGAGGGACTCAACGTCCGCCGCCAGCCTTCGGCGCAGGCTGAGGTGATCGAAAAGCTGCGGAAAAACGAACCCGTCACGCTGCTGGAGCCGCTGGACGGCGCGCTGGCGAAGATGGCCGAAGGCCAGGCCGGGGGCAAGTTTTTGAACATCCGCACCGACGAAAACCGCGAGGGTTATGCCGCCGCCTGGCTGCTGACGCCTGGCGACGACTCGCTGGTGCGGCGGACGGTGGATGATTATATCAATTCCATCCCCGACCAGTTCACCATCCCCAGCGCTTACGACCAGATGCGCGCCGCCGGCGACGTTATCGGCCTGCCCGACCCGTTCGACACGCTGCCGGTGCAGGTTCGCACGCGCCACCGGCTGGTGAATATGCAGGTGAACGGCTTTGGGCCGAACACCTTCGCGGCGCGCAACTGGCCGCGTTTTTACAGCCGCGTGGGCGGGATGCACAACGGTTACGACTTCATCATCGAAACCGGCACGCCGCTGTCGGCGGTGAGCGATGGTGTCATCATCAAAAACTGGCCGTTTATGGCCGACCCGAAGGATAAATCACTGGTGCTGTGGTGCTTTTTGCCGGAGCGGTTTAAGGACGCGCAAGGCCGGCGTATGATGAGCAATGTGCTGGTCGCTTACGCCCACATGAGCGACAACCGGGTTAAAAACCAGTTCGACGTGGTGAAAGCGGGCGACGTGATCGGCATCAGCGGCACACCGGGCGGCCAGGGTTTTAACGATCACCTGCACCTGGAAGTGCATCTGTTAAGCGGCAATACGGCCTTTCGTAACGTGCGCGGCCTCGCGCCCCGCAAGCTGCTCCAGCCGTACAGCCGCCCGCAGCCGTACAGCAATCAGGTTCCCTGGAATCCGATCTGGTTTTTCAGCAAACGTATCATTCGCTACCTGCTGTACCAGGGTAAAACCATCGGCTACGGCGGCCAGCCGGCCTATCCGCCGCCGGCCACGCTTCAGGCGATGGGCGCGGGACACCTGCCGCCGCTCAACGAATTTACGCTGGCCTTTTTCGAGTACGGCATCCCGGTCATCTGGCAGAACAGCGGCAAAGCCTGGCCGGACGGCGTGGTGACGACCGACACGCTGCCGGATGTCATCAGCCGGTTCGAGCGGTTTGAGCCGTATGAAGCGTCGTTTCTGGATTGATAAACAATAGGAAAACAATAGAAGGATCGGCATGTCTCCATGTTTCATTCGCCGGCTGACGCCGGACGGCCTGCAAACCGTGCCTTACACCGCCGGTTCGCTGGCCGAGGCCGCCCGCTTCGAACCGGAAGAGGGCGTTTACACCGTCACCAACACCTATCACACCTTCCGGGTTTTGAAGTTCGATGCGCACCTGGCCCGGCTGGAAGAATCGGCGCGGCGCGAAGGCATACCGCTGCGGCTCGACCGGCGGGCGCTGCGGGCGGCACTGCGCGAGATGATCGAACAGGCGGGGTACGGCGATACGCGCTTTCGCATTACCGTACCCCGCGCCGATCCTGATACGCTCATCCTGTCGTTGGAGCCGTTCCAGCCCCCGCCGCCGGAGGTTTACGAACAGGGTGTGCGCTGCGTCACCCTGCCGGACAGCGCGCGCGAAAACCCTGCTTCCAAAAATGTCGCCTGGATGCACGAACGCGAGCGGTTCGCGCTGCCGCCGGGGATTTATACCGGCCTGCTGCTGGATGCCGATGGTTTTATTCTGGAAGGGCTGAGCAGCAACTTCTATGCCGTCCAGGACGGCCAACTGTATACCGCCGGGGCGGGCGTGCTGCCCGGAATCGCGCAGCAGATCGTTTTCGCGGTTGCGCCGGGGGTGCTGCCGATATGTTTGGAGCCGGTGAATGTGCGCGATGTGACACACCTGGACGAAGCCTTCATCACCAGCAGCAGCCGGGGTATCGTGCCGGTGGTCGAAATAGACGGCCTGGTGGTCGGCGCGGGCAGGCCGGGGACGCAGACGCAGGCATTGATGGCAGCCTACCGTGACTGGGTGCAGGCGCATCTGGAGCCGCTGTAGCGGCTTATTCGTCCAGCGGCGCTTTAAAGTCGTAGATGCCGTCCCGGACGGCCCAGCGGTGGCCGCACTCGCGGCAGGCCAGGGTTGCGCCGTCGTGCGCCAGTTCGCCGCTGCATTCAGGGCAGACGAACAGCGACGGCGTATTGAGGTGATTGGGCGATGCGCCGAGCGCGACATTGCGGGTGAAGATGCTGGGCGTATACAGCAGCCCCGTGAGCTGAAGCAGACCGTCCATGCCGACCAGCAGATCGGTCGGCAGCCGGTTTTTGAGCGACGCCAGCCGGAAAAATGACACCGGCAGGCGTTTTTCGGTTTCAAAGCGGGCGGCCTCCAGGCGCTGCTGCACGTATTCGGGATGGAAGTCGAAGTTGAGTTCGACGAATTCCACCGGCTCAGGGTCGTAGGGATTCCAGGTTTGTTTGCCCAGCGCATAACGCAGCATGGCCTTTAGGTGGCGCTTGCTGGCAAATTCCAGGATGAACACGCCGCCAGGGACGAGGGCGCGCCGCACCTGCGAAAAAACGGCGCTTATATCGCTGATGTGGTGAATCACCCGGATGCCGGTCGCGGCGTCGAACGTGCCGGGGCGAAAGGGCAGGCGGTAAGCATCGGCGGCCACGTACAGGTAGCGGTCGGAGCCGCCCAGGTGCTGGCGGGCGTAACGAAGCTGCGACAGCGAATAATCGAGCAGGACGACCTGTTCGTAAGCGTGGTATTCGTTGGTCAGGCGGCCAAAACCCGCGCCGATTTCCAGCAGACGCCGCCCGCCGTTGGGCAGCAGGCGGCGCAGCGCCACCCGTTCGACGCGATCTTCATAATCCCGGCCTTTAGCTTCCCAGAACTCCGTCCGGTAATTCGATCCTTCATAGTCGCAGATGCGAGGCCGGGATTCGCGTGGCTTGGGCATAAATCCTCTCAGGTGATCGTATTGAACCGTAATTGCGATTATAAAACAAAGTTTAAAAAAGGGGGACACACAACCGGCGTCCCCCTCCGTAGCTGCTGCGGCCTGTGGGTGGTCAACCGCCCGGTGTGGGCATAATGCCCAGGTCGCCGCCGGGCGGCACGGGGGTTGGTGAAGCTGGCGTTTCGCCGGGTTGGAGCGGCGGCGTCTGTTCCGGCATGGCCTGGACCGAACCCGGCGCGACGGACTGCACCTCGATGATGACCGGCAGGCCGGTGAAATTCGCGTTCGGGACGCCCTGCGCGTTCAGATTTTCCGCCGCCTGGATGTTAATTTCCTGCGGCGAACTGCCGTTTTCGTACAGTTCTGGGCGCATTTGCATATCCAGCGCCGGGATGCCGCCCACCGGCACGATGCCGGTCTGCGCCGGCAGGTTGGCCGGCGGGAAGGGTTCGCCGCCCAGGGTATAGTTGAGGCCGGCGGTACGCGAATAACCCGGCCAGGGGTTGGCCGTATAAACCGTATCGGCCAGCAGGTCCGGCGGCGAGCCGCTTAAAAGTTGGCCGGCAAACGGCCCGACTTCGCTCCAACTGCCGGGCAGGTTGCCCAGGATACGCACGACCGGTTCCAGCACCAGCCGGAGGTTGTCAACCGGGTCGTGGAGCTGTGTCTGGCTTAAGGGGATGATCGCGCGCACGTCCAGTTCGACCGGTACATCCAGGTTAACCGGCACTTGCAGGTTAACCGGCACGTCCAGATTCAACGAAACCGGCAGTTGAAGCCCCTGCGGCAAGGATAAAAACACCTGGGCGTTGTTCAGTTCGCCCACGCCCGGCAGGGTGATATTGGCCGTCACGGCCACCGGAACGGGGGCGGTCAGCACGACGTTGGTCATGGTGTTAAGTGGGATGCTGGTATTAAGCGGGATGCTGGTATTAAGCGGGATGCTGGTGCGAACCGGAATCGTCCAGTCAATGGTCGCGTTGTTCAGCCCGACGAAACTGCTGTGCAGCCCTTCGAGCAGCGGCGCGGCGATATTCTTTTTGATGTCGAAGATCGTCAACAGCAGGAACACCACCACCAGAACCAGCACGACATTAACGATAAACGAAAAAATCACCATAAAGCGCCAGAAAAACTTGCCGATTCTCCTGAGCATAAAACCTGCTCCTTAGCGTGGTTTCCGTCGTTGCGTAGCTACACTATACCTTACGCCGGAACATCAGAGCAAATAGATTTCTAACGGACGCCGTTCAGGGGGCGAAAAATAAAAAACCGGGGCGAACGGATGGCCCACCCCGGCGAACAAATGGCAGGATTACAGCCCGGCCTCGCGGCGCAGCAGGTCGGCCTTGTCGGTTTTTTCCCAGGGTACGTCCAGGTCATCGCGGCCAAAATGCCCGTAGGCCGCCACCTGCTTGAAGATCGGGCGGCGCAGATTCATGTCGCGGATGATGGCCGCCGGGCGCATGTCGAAGTGTTTGCGAATCAGCCCTTCGATGACTTCATCCGGCACCACGCCCGTGCCGAAGGTTTCGACGGCGACGGACGTGGGCTGCGCGACGCCGATGGCATACGACACTTGCAGCTCGAAGCGGCTCGCCAGCCCGGCGGCCACCACGTTTTTAGCGATGTAACGCGCCATATATGCGGCGCTGCGGTCGACCTTCGTTGGGTCTTTGCCGGAAAACGCGCCGCCGCCGTGCCGCGCCACGCCGCCGTAGGTATCCACGATGATCTTACGTCCGGTCAGCCCGGCATCGCCCAGCGGCCCGCCGGTGACAAAACGCCCGGTGGGATTGACGTAAATGCGCGTATCGGCGTCCAGCATATCCTCCGGGACGATGGGTTTGATGATGTGTTCGATCACCGCCGCGCGGATTTCTTCCTGGCTGATTTCCGGCGCGTGCTGCGTGGAGATAACGATGGCATCCACGCGCTTGGGGCGGCCGTAGGCATATTCGACCGTAACCTGGCTTTTAGCGTCCGGGCGCAGCCAGGGCAGTTCGTGGCTTTTGCGCGCTTCGGCCAGGCGGCGCGTCAGCTTGTGCGCCAGGGAGATCGTCAGCGGCATGAGTTCCGGCGTTTCGTCGCAGGCGAAGCCGATCATCATACCCTGGTCGCCCGCGCCGATGGCCTCAATTTCGGCATCGGTCATTTTACCCTCGCGGGCTTCCAGCGCCTTGTCCACGCCCTGGGCAATGTCCGGGGACTGTTCTTTGATCGAAACAATCACGCCGCAAGTATCGGCGTCGAAGCCAAATTTGCCGCGCGTGTAACCGATTTCGCGCACCGTTTCGCGCACCAGGCGTTCGATGTCCACATAGGCGCTGGTGGTGATTTCGCCGAACACAAAAACGATGCCGGTTGTCGTGGATGACTCGCAGGCGACGCGCGCGTTCGGGTCCTGTGCCAGGATGGCGTCCAGAACCGCGTCGGAAATTTGGTCGCACATTTTGTCGGGATGCCCCTCCGAAACCGACTCCGACGTAAAGACGTAGTGCGGCGAGGTCATGAAGGTGGTGTTAGACAACTGCTGACGCTCCTTAAGACTGACCATGTGAGTTTCCTCCATAAAGTAAAAACGCCTCCCCTGGAACCGAGGAGGCGCGTGTTCGCTGCTCAAGCTCATCTTCCAGAGTTACCCTCTGTCGGACTTGGCACCTTCCCAACGCTTTGGGGGTTGCCGCGGTTTCTCAGGGCCGAATCCCTCCACCGCTCGTGATGAGTGCTGGGGTCGCACTTTCAGATTGTGGTTTAATCGAATAACGACACCCTAAAATTAACCTAAAGTGAAGGCAATTTTACCAGTTTTGCCGGTTGAACGCAACAGCCAGATGGCGGTAAACCAGGGCTATGATGATTCATAGGGGCGCAAGGCTTTGCGCCCCTACCCGCGAGACGACCTTTATCGAGTATCGGGGAGAAGGGCTAAAACCAGATCATTTCTGCCCCCTCTCCGGATTCGGCAACCAGAATGGGGGCAGATGTTCCCTGGGGGGAGTTAGAGAATACTTTAAAAACCGCTGCCGGCGGCGCGGCTGCGCCCCAGGTGCGCCAAGAACTCGTCGCGAGTGGCGCGGTTGGTGCGAAAATCGCCCAGCATGGCGCTGGTGGTCATGCTGGAGTCGTGTTTGTGGACGCCGCGAATCATCGAACACATATGTTTACCCTCCAGGACGACGGCCACACCCTGCGCGTCCAGGACTTCGTTAATAAAGTCCGCGATCTGGCGCGTCATGCGTTCCTGCACCTGCAAGCGGCGGGCGAACATATCCACGATGCGCGGAATCTTCGACAGACCGATTACCTTGCCGCGCGGGATGTACGCGACGTGGGCATGGCCGACGAAGGGCAGCATGTGGTGTTCGCACAGGCTGGAAAACTCGATGTCGCGCACGATCACCATGTCGTCGTATTCCACGTCGAAGATGGCGTTGTTGATAAGCTTCGAGGGGTCTACCCGGTAGCCGCCCAGCAGTTCTTCGTACATTTTGGCGACACGCCGGGGCGTGTTCAGCAGCCCTTCGCGGTTCGGGTCTTCGCCGACGGCGGCCAGAATATCAACGGTCGCCGCCTCGATCCGGGCGTGATCTACCGGGGGCAGACCGAGGTCGAAAATCCGCAGGAAGTCCTCTGACTGAAACTTATCTTCCATTTCCGCCAGGAGATTACCGTTCGTGAACAGCTCCTTATGATTACCATTTGCATACATTATGTTCACCTTATGACCATTCTTTGTAGTGTTACTGACACTGAACCGCATTATACAGGAGTTTTTGTTACCAACATCATTAATTTATCAAACATTAAACCGATGATTACTATCCGCTAAAGCTCACCTTTTGAGGTTTATGGTTATAATCCTTTCTAAACCGGCCAGGAACGATAGAAAGCTAACGACGGTGGATATAATCGAGATTGACAACCTGCGCCTGCGCTGCGTGATCGGCTTCAGCCCGCATGAACGGAAAGATAAACAGGATGTGGTCATCAGCCTGCGTATCCGCGCCGACATGCGCCGCGCCGGGGAAACCGACAGCCCGGACGATGCCTTCAACTACCGCACGGTGACGAAGGTGATAATTGGACACGTTGAGAATTCCAGTTATTACCTGGTAGAGGCGCTGGCGACCGCGATTGCGCGCATCTGCGTGGTGGAGCATAACGCCGAGTGGGTGCAGGTGCGCGTGCATAAACCCGGCGCGCTGCGGTTTGCCGACAGCGTGGGGGTAGTCATTGAAAGGACGCGCGATGACTTTGCCTGATGTGTACGTCTCGCTCGGCTCGAACATCGCGCCGGAGCGCAGCCTGACCGAGGCGGTGCGGCTGCTGCGCCAGAAGTGCGATGGGCTGGCGCTGTCATCGGTGTACCGCACCGCGCCGCAGGGTTACGCCGACCAGCCCGATTTTTTGAATATGGCTGTGAAGCTGCATACGACGCTGCCGCCGGAAATATTCAAACGCGACGTGCTGGACTGGATTGAGCGGCGATTGGGGCGCGTGCGCGACCCGCTGAACAAAAATGCCCCGCGCACGATTGACCTGGATATTTCGCTGTGGGGGGACGCCGTTTTTACTTACGGTGATAAACCCTGGCGCGTGCCGGACCCGGACATCGCGCGTTTTGCCCACGTGGCCGTGCCGCTGGCGGAACTGTCGCCGGATTTTTTGCACCCCACCGAAGGGCTTACCCTGGCGGCGATAGCGGCGCGTTTTAAGAGCGAGGTTTTCGAGCGGTTTGTTTTAACAATCTGATTTTCAGCCGCGCACAGCCGGGCAAACGTTGGTTGAAAGCCCTTCAGGAATCGGCGGCAGGTGGTACAATAACGCCCGATGCGCGTTTCTGGCGCTAACAGACTCGCCACCACCTGGGAGAGTGTTTTTGATGAATCTGATTGATTATGGGCGTATTCTGCTGCGGCGCGGGTGGATTATGCTGCTGCTGGCACTGATCGCCGCCGCCGCCGGCTATTTCCTCAGCACGCAGCAGACCAAAATTTACCAGTCCACGCAGCGGGTTTTAATCCAGCCGGCGCGCACCGATCTGGGGCTGGCCGAGGCCATTCTGCGCGTGTTGAACTCCTACGCCGTTTATATTGACAGCGAGACGGTAGCCCGCCGCGTGATTGATGAGCTTCAGTTGGATATGACGCCGGGCGACCTGAAAAGCAATGTGTTCATCGCCCCGGACACGCTGCGGCTGGTGATTCAGATTGACGTGCGCCTGCCCGACTGCGACCTGGCGAACGACGTGGCGCGGGTGTGGGGCGACCAGTTGGTGCAGTGGCGCAACCAGCAGAACCAGCTTCAGCGTCGGGAAGACCGGGTGGATGCTCTGCCCGCCGACATACCCCGCTGTGAGCTGTTTGCGCCGCGCCCGCTGGTGAACACGGCGGTGGGCGGGGTGTTGGGGCTTTTGCTGGGCGGCATCATCGTTTTTGTGCTGGAATATCTGGAAAGCAGCATTATCCGCCGCCGGGACGACCTGGAACGTTTGCTTGACTTGCCTGTGCTGGCGGCCATCCCGGACTCGGAAGGATAGGCGACATGACGAAAATCCAACTCATCACCCTCGGCGACCCCCGCTCGGCGGCTGCCGAGGCCTACCGCACGCTGCGGACTAACCTGATGTTCAGCAGCGTGGAGCAGCCGATTCATACGCTGCTGGTCACATCGTCGGCGGCGGACGAAGGCAAAAGCGCGCTGCTGGCGAACCTGGCAGTAGCATTCGCGCAGGGGGGGAACAAAACCATCCTGGTAGATGCCGACCTGCGGAAGCCATCCCAGCACAATAT
Organism: Anaerolineae bacterium; assembly: GCA_026645945.1. GTDB lineage: Bacteria > Chloroflexota > Anaerolineae > Aggregatilineales > Phototrophicaceae > CFX2. Next base: position 5,786 of record JAPKMO010000049.1, on the reverse strand, counting down.
CTGGGGACTGAGCAGCGAGCGCGGCCTGACGACCATGATTCTGGAAGATTCCGCGCTGTCCACGCCGCCGCTGGTGAATACCGAAGTGCCGAATCTACAGGTATTGCCCGCCGGCCCGCTGCCGCCCAATGCTGCCGACGTGTTAAGCAGCCAGCGCATGACGGAGATTATCGGTCTGTTGAAGGCGCGGGCGAATTATGTGCTGTTCGACAGCCCGCCGGTGCTGGCCGCAACCGATGCCGCGCTGCTCGGCTCAAAGCTGGACGGCGTGCTGCTGGTGGTGCGCGCCGGGCATACCCGCCGCGACCAGGCGGCGCGCGCCCGCCAAACGCTGGAGCGCGTCCACGCGCGGATCGTCGGCGCGGTGTTAAGCGACGCCCCCAAAGAAAGCGCGGCGGGCTATTACGGGTGAGGCCAGATGGTCACGACGCCGAACGACATTCGCGCACATGACTGGAACGAGTTAAACGACCAGATTTTTGAGGGGTCGTGGAACGAAACGTTACAACGCTACCGCACCCCGTTTGCGTTTCGCGGTGTATCCAGTGTGCAGCACGATCTGAAAACCAGTCTGATGCGGTTGGGCGGTGATTACGCCATTCTGGAACAGGTGATTCTGCGGAATTTCCGCAAGTACGCCCACCGGGATGCCAGCCCCGGCGATTCGGTCTGGAACTGGATGGCGCTGGCGCAGCATCACGGCCTGCCCACGCGGCTGCTGGACTGGACATTTTCGCCTTATGTGGCACTGCATTTTCTGACGGCTAACCTGGACGCCTATGACGAGGACGGCGCGCTCTGGTGCGTCAATATCCGGCTGCTGCGGCGTCTGCTGCCGGAGAAGCTGAAAAAGATACTGAACGAAGAATATGCCATCGGCTTCAGCGTGGATATGTTGGGCCGCGCCGCGCTCTCGCTCCAGGAATTCGACCGCTTGGCCGACGAGCCGTTTGCTATCTTCTTTGACCCGCCGGCGCTCGACCAGCGGCTGGTAAACCAACTGGCCGTCTTTTCGATGATGTCCAGCCCGACGGCGGCGCTGGACGAATGGCTGGCGGACAAACCCGACCTGTACCGCCGCATCATCATCCCGGCAGAACTGAAGTGGACGGTGCGCGACCGGCTGGATGACCTGAACGTTACCGAACGGGTATTGTTTCCGGGGCTGGACGGCCTCAGCAGTTGGCTGAAGCGGTATTACAGCCCGCGCAACCGGTAGCGCCGTGCTGCAACATTAAGCGGCGTGAGAGGCGCTTCGCTGTACAATGAGAGAGAAGGGCTAATAGCCGCCATGCCGGATGACAACCTGCCGCCTGACCCCGACGCGCTTGCCAAATGGGAAAAACTCCCCCAGAATAAACCGTCGAAACAGGCGCTCCCGCCCTTAACCGGCGGCGCGCGCTGGATGTGGTGGGCGCTGGCGCTGCTTGCCGGGCTGGCATTGATCGCGCTGCTGCAAGGCCGGATTGGTTAGGCTGGGCTTTAAAATCTGTCCTGGTAATGTGCCGGGTTGGAATAATCAAAGGGGAAAGACCGATCATGAAGGGATTGATCCTGAGCGGTGGTAAAGGGACGCGCCTGTATCCACTGACCTATACGCTTGCCAAGCAGTTGATCCCGGTTGCCAACAAACCCGTTCTCGTCCGTGTGATTGAATCGATTCGGGATGCGGGGGTGGGCGAAATCGGCGTGGTCATCGCGCCGACCACCGGGCAGGACATTCAAAACGCGCTCGGCGACGGTAGCCAATGGGGGGTGAAGCTGACGTACATCATGCAGCCCAGCCCCGACGGGCTGGCGCACGCCGTTAAAATCTCGCGTGATTTTTTAGGAGATGACCGGTTTGTGATGTTCCTGGGCGATAACGTGATTCAGGGCGGCATCAACCGGCTGATCGGCGATTTTGCCGGCAGCGTATGGAACAGCCAGATCGTCTTAAAAGAGGTCGAAAACCCGCGTTCGTATGGTGTCGCCAAACTGCGACCGGACGGCAGCATCGAGCGGTTGATCGAAAAGCCGAAAGACCCGCCCAGCAACCTGGCGCTGGTCGGCATCTATATGTTCGATTCCACCATCTGGGAAGCGGTGGATGCCATCAAACCCTCGGCGCGCGGCGAACTGGAGATCACCGACGCGATTCAATGGTTGATTGATGCCGGGCGCACGGTTTACCCGCACGTACATCAGGGCTGGTGGATTGATACTGGCAAGCCGATGGACATGCTGGAAGCTAATTCGCTGGTGCTGGAGGAACTGACGCCGGCGATTTCGCCTGAAGCGATCATTGAAAATTCTCAGATAGACCGGCGCGTGACCATCGAACGGGGCGCGCGTATCATCAACAGCACGGTGCGCGGGCCGGCCATCATCGGGGAACATACGGTGATCGAAAACAGCTATGTCGGGCCGTTCACCAGCATTTACCATCACGTCACCGTCCGCGACTGCGAGATCGAACGCAGCATCGTGCTGGAACACAGCACCGTCCAGGATTTGCCGGTGCGCCTGCAAGACAGCCTGATCGGGCGGCACGCTGTCGTGTGCCGCAACGGCGAGCGTCCAAAGGCGCTGAAGATGAACCTGGGCGACCACAGCACGCTGTGGATGGCGTAAGTTTTTTGTAAGGCCAAAACTGGTATATCGAATATGTGGGGGCGCGCGGACGCGCGCCTCTGCGTTGAATGGTTGAAGGAACTATGATCGAACAATTCAAACCTGCCAGACCGATTCGCCTCATCGCCGTTGATATTGACCACACGCTGCTGAACATGCAGCAGCAGCTTACCGAACGCACCGAACGGGCACTGCGCGCTGCTATGGAGCGCGGCGTGCAGGTGGTGCTGGCGACCGGCAAGAGCTTTTATTCCGCCGCCGGCCTCATCCAGCGGTTGGGGCTGACCACGCCCTGCATTTTCGTCCAGGGGACAACGATTTATAACCCGGACGGCACGCTGCGCCACCAGCAGCTTCTCGACCCGGCCATCGCGCGCCAGGTGATTACCTTCGCCGAAGACCGGGGTTATTCGGTGGCGCTCTATAGTGGGACGCGCGTTCTGATGCGCCAGCGGGACGCGCGCGTGTTTGACCTGAACGTGCGCTACGGCGAGCCGATGGAGACGATTGGCCCGCTGCAAAACGTCCTTGATGTGCTGCCGGTTAACAAGCTGGTCGCTACCGGCAGCGATGCGAAAACCGTTACGGCGCTGCGCTGGCAGTTGGGGATGCAGATCAACGGTTCGGCGCGGCTGCTGCAAGCCGGCGTGCCGCATATGATGGAAATCCTGCCGCCGGGGGCGTCGAAGGGCGCGATGCTGAAGGTGCTGCTTAAGGAACTGGGGATCGCACCGGAGGAAATGCTGGCCGCCGGCGATGCCGAAAACGACATTGAGATGGTTCAGATGGCCGGGGTAGGGGTAGCAGTGGGCAACGCCAGCGAGTCGCTCAAAAAAGTGGCCGATTATATCGCCGCCAGCAATGACGAGGATGGCGTAGCCGAAGCGGTCGAACGCTTTGTGCTTGAGGCCGGTGAAACAGCCGGCGAGACGGACGCCTCCGCTGTGGCGGTAGGCGTGTCCGAAATGAACGGCAGTTAGTTTAACGGGGGTAATGGGCCTATGAAAAACATCCTGGTGACGGGCGGGGCAGGTTTTATCGGCAGCGCCTATGTGCGCTACGCAGTGGAAAAATACCCGCATTATCACATCGTCGTTTACGACAAACTGACCTATGCGGGCAATCTGGAAAACCTGCTGCCGGTCAGCCAGCGCGCCAACTACCATTTCGTCCAGGGCGACATCGCCGACCGCGAGGCCGTTCGAGGTGTGATCGAGCAGTACGGCGTGGATACCATCGTCAACTTCGCCGCTGAAACCCACGTTGACCGCAGCATCCTCGACCCGGACGCCTTTATTATGTCCAACGTCGTCGGCGTCCATATTCTGCTGGAAGCGGCCAACCACTACAAGATGGAGCGTTTTCTGCACGTTTCGACCGATGAGGTTTACGGGGACATCGAAGGTAATTACTTCTCGAAAGAAAACGACCCCTTTGCCCCCAACAGCCCCTACGCGGCCAGCAAAGCGGGCGGCGACCTGATGGTGCGCGCCTATCATGTCACGCACGGGCTGAACACGGTCATTACGCGCGGCAGCAACACCTTCGGCCCGTACCAGTACCCCGAAAAACTGCTGCCGCTGTTCATCACCGAGGCGATAGACGATAAACCGCTGCCGGTGTATGGCGACGGGATGCAGGTGCGCGATTGGCTGTACGTGGATGACCATGCGATGGGCGTGGATGCGGCGCTGCACAACGGCGAGGCCGGCGAGGCCTATAACATCGCCGGCGAAAACTTGCAGCACAACATTGACGTGATCCGCCGCCTGCTGAGTTTGCTGGGCAAGCCAGAGTCGCTGATAAAGTTCGTCCCCGACCGCGAAGGCCACGACCGCCGCTACGCGATGGACTGCGCCAAACTGCGCGCCATCGGCTGGCAGCGGCAGTACAGCTTCGAGGACGCGCTGACACGCACCGTCGAATGGTACAAAAACAACGAAAGCTGGTGGCGGAAGATCAAAACCGGCGAGTATCTGGAATACTACAAACGCCAGTACGCGGCGCGGCTGGCGGCGGCAGGCGTTTCGCTCTAGCTTGGCCGCCTGGGGGATGTTTATCGCGTCCTGAACGGTTTGTTCGGGGCGTGATTTTTGTTGCTAATATCCGAGAGCGCCCGGCCTATTTTGTCAGTTATCCACAATCGCCGGTCATGGGCAAACCCCTTATACTTCACCGTTTGTAATCTTCGTCAATAAAAGGGGGTAGCCCATGTCCCTGCGGGATTTTCTTGAACTTCCGTATGACCAGCTTGAGGAATTAAATCTGGCAGCCAAAGCCCAGCGGTTGAACCGCACGCCGCCGGATCAAATCCGCGAGGCGCGTTTGCGCTACCTGGCCGACGAGAAGCGCATCAAGGCGGTGACGGTGTGTTTTTCCGACCTGGAAGGCCGCCTGCACATGCTGGATTACGACAAAAAGTTCCTTATCCGCTCGTCGGATAACCTGACCTTCGACGGTTCATCGGTGCGCGGTTTTTCCCGGCAGGCCGAATCCGATCTGCGGTTGGCGGTGGACTGGCCGGCCTTTTACTGGCTGCCGGCGGACATCTTTGGGCCGGGCAAGGTGCTGGTTTTTGGCGAGGTGCAGCAGCAGGACGGCACGCCTTATGCCGCCGACCTGCGCTCGCGGCTGAAGGCGTTCGCCGAGCAGCGTTTCCAGCAGGACGGCATGACGGCCAGCGTCGCGCCGGAAATCGAAGGTTTTTTGTTCCACGGGCGGAACGCCGAGCAGTTGTTTGTGGATACGCGGCTGCTGGAGCCGATCAGCGCCGGCGGTTATTACCACGCGCTGCCCGGCGATGCGCTGCGGCTGTTCATTGACGCAGCGGCGGAGGCGCAGCGGGCGCTGGGTTTCGAGAACGAAAAAGATCACCCGGAGGTCGCGCCGTCTCAGTTTGAGATGAACTATTCGCACACCGAAGCCACCATCGCCGCCGATCAGATCATGCTGTACAAGCTGATCTGCCGCCAGGTGGCCGATCGCATGGGCATGACGGCCAGCTTTTTGCCCAAGCCGATCACCGGCGTCAACGGCAGCGGGATGCATACCAACATTTCTATCGCCCGTGACGGGGTGAACACTTTCTACGACCCGGCAGGGCGCGAGAGCCTTTCCGCCGCCGCCTGGGATTTCCTGAGCCGGATTCTGTACAGCGCCAAAGACATCTGCCT
>JAPKMO010000048.1 GCA_026645945.1 Anaerolineae bacterium | reverse complement strand
GCAGGGCATCCATCGCCTCGCTGCGCCCGTCGCGGTCGGTTTTTTCGGTGATGATCTGCCGCACGCGGTCGCGGGTTTTGCCGGCCACTTCGTCCAGCAGCGCCTGGCTGACGGCAAAACTGCGGTACTCCACCTTCGGTTTGCCGATTTCCTCGCGGATGCGCTTCTGGAGCGCGATCACGCCCTGGATGGATTCGTGCGCCAGCAGCAGCGCCCGCAGCATGGTTTCCTCATCCACTTCGGTCGCGCCGCACTCAACCATGTTGATCGCGTCCTGCGTGCCGGCCACCCGCAGATCAAGCAGGCTGTTTTCCATCTGCGAAATGGTCGGGTTCACCACCAGCTCGCCATCAATCAGGCCGATGCGTACCGCGCCGACCGGCCCATCCCAGGGGATGTTGGAGATCATCAGGGCGGTGCTGGCGGCGATGATACCCAGCATATCTACCTGGTGTTCCTGGTCGTGGCTGAAGGCCGTCAGGATGATCTGCACTTCGTTGCGTAAATCCTTCGGGAACAGAGGGCGCAGCGGGCGGTCTACCACGCGCCCGACCAGAATGGCCTGGTCGGAAGGTTTGCCCTCGCGACGGAAAAAGCTGCCCGGAATACGCCCGGCGGCGTACAGCTTTTCTTCGTAGTCCACGCTCAACGGAAAGAAATCAATGCCTTCACGGGGGGACTTACTGATGGTGGCAGTGGCAAAAATCATCGTTTCGCCTTCGGTAACGGTGACCGCGCCGCCGGCCTGTTCGGCCAGCTTGCCGGTTTCGATGATGATCTCCCGGCTGCCGATCTGGGTGACATACCGATGATTGATACCCATGACATTCTCGTTCATTTATCTTCTCCTAAAACGGAAAAGCCTGGCAGCCAGGGACTGGAAAGTGGTGCTAAACCCAGAGTTTAGCCACACGTTCCAATTCCTGCCCTGCCAGGCTGCATAGTGAAAAACGGGACACCCTGCGGGCATCCCGATGTAAAACCTCGTTAACGACGCAGCCCCAGACGTTGGATAAGCTCCCGGTACACATCGGGTTTGATCTGGCTCAGGTATCGCAGATGACGGCGGCGCTGGCCGACCAGCTTGAGCAAGCCGCGCCGGGAGTGTTCATCGTGCTTATGAATCTTCAGATGTTCGGTCAACTGATTGATTCGATTGGTCAACAGGGCAATCTGGACTTCGGGTGAGCCGGTATCGCCGTCGTGGCGAGCATAATCCCGAATGATGATCTCTTTTTCTAGCTTGTTGATAGGCATGGTTTACCGTCCTTTACCATATCACCGAGCAGGCCGGACAGTTGGCCCACCGGTTTCCCTGATGAAACATTATAGCAAAGCGAATTTCCCATGCCAATCCTCAAAAACCGGGGGGCGGCGCGTTTCATTCCTCCGTCCGCTGGGCATCGGCCACTAGGTTAACAGTGTGATGGGTGCGAAACAGGCTGTACTGTCCGGGGCGTCCCGGCACCGGGTTAAGCACGTTTTCCGTTTCCATGATCGAAAACCACAGGTTGAGGTCCCAGTCGGTATGCGGGTCCAGCGCCCGGAAACTCTGTTCCGAGATCAACACGTTGCGCTCGTACAGCACCAGCAGCAGGCGCACAAAAGCGTCCCGCTGCGCCAGAATCGTCTGGCAAACCTCCGCCCCCAGTTCCAGCGAAATGCCTTTAGTCATAAAGTCGCTCTGAGGGTTGGAATATTCCGACACCTCGGCGGCTTCATTCTCCTTCAGATATTCAACCGCCCGCTGAAAGGCCATCCCGCTGTCAAAAGCGCGCAGGCGGCGGTGCAGGCTGCCGAGCGGACACCAGGAAAAATTACGGAAGCTGGTGAACTGCTCCACGCTGACGACGATTCGTCGCACCATGTTGGCCGTGTCCGGATTCAGGCGGTTTAATTCATCCAGCGGCACGCCCGCCCAACTGGTCACATTTGGCTGATCGCTGCCCGCCGATGGGACATGATAAGAAGCCGCCGGCGGCTGAAAATCCTTTTGCAGTTTAATCACCGGCACCAGATCGTCTGGGTTGTGGCGATGCGGCAGCAGCTCGCGCACCAGCACCCGCTCGCGCACCAGGCAGTCAATCCACTCCGACCGCCACTGGTCGCTGTAGTTGCAGCCGGGGCAGTCCAGTTCTCGATCCATTGCCAGCCCTTTGAGCAGGAAGCCGTAATTTACATAATCCCACTCTCGAACCGACAGCGTATTCATCACCCGCATCACCACACGGTCGCGGATTAAACGGGTTTTTTCGACGACCGGATGCGCGTCGTTCAGCGTCAGGTCGCCGCCGGCGTTCACCGGGCGAAGGATGCCCAGCGAAATCGCCTGGGAGATCAGGTCTTCGCCGCGCGGGCGCGAGATGACTGCGCCGACATCCTGGAGCTGCTCCAACAGCCGCGCCGCCGGCAGCACATCCTGGCCGGCCGCCGCCGCTAGGCGGTCGAACTGGATAATCACGCTCGACCACTGTGAAGGCGTAAAACCAACCGTGTCCAGGCCGTTGTCGGCAAACGAAACCGCGCTCAAAGACTGGTGAGTTTGCAGGTCGGTGAAATCTTCGACGTACTCGACGGTGACGCCGGGGTTATTTTCAAGCTGGCGGCTGGTGCTGCCCCGCACGCCCCACACGATGACCGTTTTGTTGCGCGCCCGCAGGGCGTTCAAAACCTGGTTAAAGTCCCGGTCGCCGCTCGCCATGATATACACATCCGCCGAATCCGAATGGCCGGCGTCGGTGATGACATCGCGGGCAATTCGCATGTCGGCGCTGTTTTTGCCGGGCAGGTTAAACACCGGGTCAATGTTCGCCATCATCAGGCGGCTGGGGGCTTCGTCGGCCACTTCCCGCCCTGCCGAATCCACCAGCGGCGGCAGGCTGCCGCGCTGCCCCCAGGGGGCATAGGCGGCCATCTTCACCACTTGGCCGTGCGCTTTGGCCTGCGTCACAAACCGATCAATCAGATGATCGAGATTGACGACAAAACCCTGCTCGTTAAGGCTGATGGCGATGTTTTCAAAGTCAATATAAACGGCCACATTTTTCGTCTGGATGCCCAGCAGCGAGTCCAGAGGTTGGTAGATAACCTGGTTTTCAAATTCGGTGCCTTTGAGAGCGTTCTCAGAACCCCAGACGCGAATGCGCGCGCTGCGGGTGGTTTTAACGCGGCGCACCAGGGGGATTAAATCCGGGCTGGAAGTTGCCAGGATAAGTTCATCCACCGGCTCCGGGTCAAACGAAAAATAATGCACGATCAGCGCATCGGCCAGCGAGTCCCGGCGCGGCATATCGAACACGTCGTAACCGGCGGCCTTAAAAATACGCTGGTAGTTTTTACCGGCGCTGCCGTGCTGGCTCCAATCGGCCACCGCCACTGCCTTCAGGCTCTCGGCGCTGAACAACCCGGCGGCCAGCGCCGCGCCGCCGCGCAGGCCGACCGAGAGTTCCTGAATATCCACTGAAACACCCCGGCTGCTAAACCGCTGGAGCAAATCATCCACATCTACAATTAAATACGCAGCCATCTCAAGCTTATCCTAAAAATATACCACCTGAACCTGCGGGCCCGGTGGTAGGAATGGTTCTCGACCAATTTTGTCTAAAACGTCCGGCTTCCCAAACAAGTTTTTAAAAGATCTATTTATTAACGCGAACAAACCGGCGATGCCTCCTCCCCGGCGGTCGGCGGTTGCAATAACTTAAACACTATTATACTATAAATACAACGCTCCTCATCGAACAAATTTCCGATTATATTCTACCGGCTTTGTGTAAAATTACGGTATGAACTCCAAAAGCGCCCCCTTTGCGCGCGCTTTTCAAACATTCCATTATGCCACCATTGTGTTAAGGGAGCATGATGAAAATATTTGCAGTTAGCTTAGAGATTCTAAAGCTCTAAGTCAAGCCTCATCATGGGGCGGGCGTGTTAATACGCTTTTGCGAACAATACCACACGCTCGGCAGCCTGGCCGGTCAGCAGGCATTTGCCCCCGCCGCCAGGCTGATCGAACGGAATGCAGCGAATCGTCGCGCCGGTTTCTTCCTTAATGCGCGCCTCGTCGTCGCTGGAGCCGGCCCACCAGCCGCGCGCCCATCCCCCCTGCTCAACCAACTGCCGCAGTTCATCATAACTGCTTACGTCGTGGATGTTGGTATCGCGGAACTCGGCAGCCTGCCGGAACAAACTGGCCTGCACATCATCCAGCAGATCGCGCACCCGCGCGGCCAAACCGGCCTGTTCCACGAACTGTTTACCTTCCTTGCCGGGTTGGTCGCGCCGCGCCAGCGCCGCCGTCCCCTTTTCAACATCCCTGGGGCCGATCTCCAGCCGCACCGGAACGCCGCGCATCTCCCAGTCATTAAACTTAAACCCCGGCGATACGCCGTCGCGCCGGTCTACATGCAGCCGAATCCCCGCGTCGGCCAGTTCTTTCGCCAGCCGCGCCACCGCTTCTTCAACTGCCGTGCGTTCGTCATCGTTTTTGTAAATCGGCACGATCACCACCTGATAAGGCGCGACCTTCGGCGGCAGACGCAGCCCTTTGTCATCGCCATGCGTCATCACAATCGCGCCGACCATGCGCGTGCTTAAACCCCAGGAAGTCGTCCAGGCATATTGAAGCTGGTTGTTCGGGTCGAGATATTGAATGCCGAACGCCTTCGCAAAGTTCTGCCCCAGGTTGTGGCTGGTGCCGGATTGCAGCGCCTTACGGTCGCGCATCATGGCCTCGATGGTGTACGTGTGCATGGCCCCGGCGAACTTCTCCCGGTCGGTCTTGCGGCCTTTAATAACCGGGATGGCCGCGTCGTTCATGGCGAAGTCGGCGTACACGTCGAGCATCTGCCGGGTTTCGGCCTCGGCTTCCTCAAAAGTGGCGTGGGCAGTATGCCCCTCCTGCCACAAAAATTCGGTCGTGCGTAAAAACGGGCGCGTCCGCAGTTCCCAGCGCACCACGTTCGCCCATTGGTTAATCAGCAGCGGCAGGTCGCGGTAGGACTGAATCCACTGTTTGAAGGCGTCCATGATGATGGTTTCGGAAGTAGGCCGCACGACCAGCGGTTCTTCCAGTTCCTTGCCCCCGGCAATGGTGACAACCGCCAGTTCTGGGCTGAAGCCTTCAACGTGTTCCGCCTCGCGTTTGAGAAAGCTCTCCGGGATAAACAGCGGGAAATAGGCGTTCTGATGGCCGGTGGCCTTAAACCGCCGGTCCAGCCCGCCTTTGATCGCCTCCCACAGCTCGTAACCATAGGGCTTGATGATGAGACAGCCCCGCACCGGCGACTGGTCGGCCAGGTCGGCCTTGTAGACGATCTCGTTATACCATGCCGAAAAATCCACGCTCTGCGGTGTGACTGCCTGCGATGCCATAACCCTTATTCTTTCGCGTCTGCACGGTTTGATAATACCCTGCGATTATAAACGAAGGGGGTAAAGCGCGTCTATGCGTGAATCTGCCAGGGCGCAAAAATGCCCCCGGCGCGCAGCCAGCAAACCGCGACATTATGGGACGTTGATTTCTCCCAGGACGGCCCTACTGCTGCCATCCGCCAGGGGCAAACCCTGACCGGTCGCCCAGTTGTAAACCGCCACGTCCAGGTTGTAACTGCCTGCCTCCAGATCAGCTGCCGGAATGGGCAGCATCCGGCAGCTATAGGACGCGCTGGTGAGGGGGACATCAAGCTGAGTCCTAGGCAGGCCGTCCGCCCCGGAGACATGCAGCCCCAGTGAGTAGGCCGCCGCATCCAGCGTCGGGTCGCCCCAGACGCTCAGCAGAACCGGGATTGTCCCATCCTGTACCGCCGGGGTGTTCAGCAGGCTCAGGCAGACGTTCCCCAGGCGCGGCGCGTCATCCGGCGGCGGCTGTGCCTGGCAGCAGGCTGTGTCCCGCGCGTACAGGTCAAGGCTCATTTCGGCATCGTCGTAGCGCCGCCCGCAGGACGTGAAGCCCTCGTCAGCCAGCACGCGCAGCAGATCATCCAGTTTGCCGGTGGATGGGAAGAATTTTTCCACACCGACCCAGACGCGCGCTGCCGTGTTCAGGTGCTGGCGCACCTGCGCGGCGTAATCATCTGGCACATCGGGGTTAAAAGGCAGGTCTTCCAGGATGAAGTTGTTAGCGGGCAGAATCGGGCGGTAATAATCGTAGGCGTCGCGGAACATCCACTGGTGATCCGGCAGGTGGAAAGTCACCAGATCGTCCGGTTGCGCTTCGCGTTCGACCAGGGTGACAAACGTCTGGAAGGGCAGGTACAGCCGGAACAGCCGGTTGAGGGAATAACCGCCAAGCTGCCCACCCAGCGCGTCGGAAAAAGCCGGCGTGAGCGTGTTCCACACACCCGACAGCACCCAGGCCGCGCAGGCGATCACCAGCAGCCCGCGACCGCGCACGCTTAACAGTCCGACCGCGAACAGCACCCCCACCACCGGCCACAGGTACAGCCCATAACGCATGTTGCTGATGATCTTAAGCTGGCTGTCCACCAGCAGCAGCGCCACCAGGCCGAACACCAGCAGCAGCAGCAAGTAGCGCACCGCCGGGTTGCGCCGGCGGCGCAGCGCCAGCAGCGATGGCAGCAGCAGCACAATCGTGCCATTGCTGGCCGCGTAAACAAAGTGCGGCAAAATCAGCCAGCCCAGCGCGATATTACCTTTGCCCCCGGCCTCCTTTGTACCGCCGACCAGCCCAACCAGCACCGGCGCCCACAGCCAGAACGGCACCGTACCCGCCACCGCCGCCGTGCTGATCGCCCACCAGCGCCGGTTTTTTGGCACGAACAGCAGGTGATAAAGTCCTATCGGTACCAGCCAGCCCAGCGCCAGATAGGTTGTGTACAGGCTGATCGCCGTCAGCAGGGCGAAGAACGCGTAACTGTGCGGGCGCGGCGTGCGTCTCTGCGCCTGCAAACGCCAGTAGAGCCAGATCATCCAGGATGCCAGCAGCACCGTCAGCGTATAATTGCGCAGTTCGTGCAGGTAGAAGATGAAATAGGCCGCCAGCGCCACCACCAGCGCGGCGACCAGCCCCACGCGCGAGTCGAACAGGTCGCGTCCCATCCGGTAAGTCATGCTGATCGCCAGCATCCCGATGAACAGCGACAGCACCCGCAGCACCGGGATATGATACCAGCCGACTGCCGCGCCCCAGGGCGCGACCAGCAGCGCGTAAACCGGCACATGATTGGGGTCAGTTTTGATGAGCTGCGTGACGATCTCCACCGGCGACAGCGGCCCAAACGCGCCGCCGCCCGCGACGAACAGCGTCCAGCGTTCATCGTACCAAAGGGCGTCAATGTTAAGGCCGCGCGCTCCGAACGCGGCGGCTGCCAGCAGCAGCGGCAGCACCCATCCCCAGACTGGCAAACGACGCATATCCTCTCAATCCTTATAGGCGACATCCTCGACAGCGGCATAAAGCGCGTCCCACAGCAGCGCCAGTTCCGCGCGCACCCGGTACACCAGGCCGTCTACCGGCACGATGGCAATCTCGCCCCCAGCGCGCCGTTTCATCTCCACGCCGCCTTTTTCCAGCGATTTGCGGCTCACCGTCAGGCGCAGCGGGCAGCCGATCAGATCGGCGTCGTTGAACTTGACTCCGGGGCGTTCGTCCCGGTCATCGTACAGCACGTCAATTCCGGCCTGGCGCAGCGCCCCATAAATCGTTTCGGCGGTTTCTTCGACCGTATTTTCGCCGGATGTATCGCGCAGCAGCACCAGATGCACCGAATACGGCGCGACCGACACCGGCCAGCACAGGCCCAAATCGTCATGATGCGCTTCGGCCACACAGGCCAGCAGCCGCCCGATGCCGATGCCGTAAGACCCCATAATCACCGGCCTCGCGCTGCCGTCTTTATCCAGGAAGGTGCAGCCCAGCGCATCGCTGTAGCGCGTGCCGAGCTTAAAAATGTTGCCCACCTCCACGCCGCGAACGGCTTTTAACGGCTGGCCGCACTCCGGGCAGGCGTCCCCCTGGCGGGCGGCGGCGATGTCGGCCACCACGTCCGCCGAATAATCGCGCCCGTAGGTGACGTTAAGAAAGTGATAACCTTCTTCGTTCGCGCCGCCGACCAGATTCGGTGAAGTGGGGATGAGGTCGTCCACCACCACCAGCGCGTTTTTCACGCCCACCGGCGAGCCATATCCCGGCACGGCCCCCGCCGCGCGAATTTCGTCCTCGGTGGCGGGGCGCATCGCTTTCGCTTTGACGGCGTTCGCCAACTTGGTTTCATTCGCTTCCATGTCGCCGCGCACGATGGCAAGCACGAATTTTTCTGTGTCCTGGCCGCTTTCAGAAACGACGGCCATCATAAAGACGGCTTTGGCAGTTTTGGCTTCTGGCAGTTCCAGAAACCTCGCCAGCGATGCAATGGTAGGCGTTCCGGGCGTGGGGACTTTTTCCAGCGGCAGGGTGACTTCGTGCGGCAGTTCCGGCTTTTTGAAGCGCGCCACCTCGCGGTTGGCGGCATAACCGCAGCCGTCGCAGACCAGCAGCGTATCCTCGCCGACCGGCGTCAGATACATGAACTCGTGCGCCAGCCGCCCGCCCATCATGCCCGTGTCGGACTTGACGGCGATCACGTCCAGGCCGCAGCGGTTGTAGATGCGGAAGTAGGCCGTGTAATGAGCGCGGTACTGTTTATCCAGCCCGTCCCAGTCGGTGTCCAGGCTGTAGCTGTCCTTCATGGTAAATTCGCGCACGCGGATTAACCCAGCGCGCGAACGCGGCTCGTCGCGCCATTTGGTCTGGATGTGGTACAGCAGGGCGGGAAGCTGCCGGTAGGAGCGGATTTCCTTCCGCACCAGATCGCCGACGACTTCCTCATGTGTCATCGCCAGCACCATATCGCGCCCGGCGCGATCCTGAAAACGCCCCATCTCCGGGCCGACAGCCTGCCAGCGCCCGGTTTCCTTCCAGATGTCTGCCGGATGCACCACCGGCATGGTGATTTCCTGCCCGCCGATAGCGTCCATCTCCTCGCGCACGATGTTTTCGATTTTGGTCAGCGCGCGGCGCGCCAGCGGCAGATAGCTGAAGATGCCAGCAGCCAGCGGGCGGATGAACCCGGCGCGGAGTAAAAGCTGGTGGCTGGCAATTTCGGCGTCACCGGGCGCTTCGCGGAGCGTCTGGCTGAACAACTGGGACATACGCATGACAAGTTCCCCCTGTGTAGACCGCCTGATTGTAGACAGGGAATCCAAAACCGCCAAGATTCGCGGCACAGCCAACCGCGTCCCTCACCCTGGCGGAGAACTCAGTGTCACCACTCTCGCCCGTCGTTAATTTTCAGCTTGTCCACCACCGCCTGGCCCAGGTCAATGCCGCTGAGGCTGGCGATTTGCAGCAGGTACAGCAGCACGTCGGCCAGCTCGCCCGCCAGTTCGGTTTTGTCCGCCGTGTCGCCCCACTGGAAATGTTCCAGCACTTCGGCGGCTTCAATCACCAGCGAGATGGCAAGATTTTTCTGTGTCTGCGGGTGGGGCGAATCCGGGGCGTACCAGCCCTTGTTTTCGACAAAAGCGTGCATGGCGTCGGTGAGCGTTTTTAAGTCCATCGTCATCCATCTCTCAGGCCAACCGGGTCGGCTCAAACTGTAAGGGAGGGTCCCCAACCCTCCCCTACGCCCAAAACGCTGTTTTGACCTGTTATAGTATTATTATGATTGCTAGTCCCCTCCCCCTGCCCCCTCCCCAAATCTTCGAGAGGGGGGTTAAAACGGGTCACAACAGGCTTCTAAGTCCCCTCCCTACAAAGTGGCGACCCGAACGGGGACGCATGTCCCCTGAAGGGAGGGGATATAGGGGTGGGGAAGGTTCACAAAGAAACTAGCAATCAAGGTATTATTGTGAATCCAAAAACAGTTCCCGGCAAGGAGAACTGTTTTATATCTGCAAACTGCGAGTCCAGGGCCGGCTTACGTCAGCCGCGTGTAGAACTCGACCACCAGCGATTCGTCTATCGGCACCTGGATTTCGCCGCGTTCGGGGACACGGGTGAAGGTGGCCGTCAGCGCGTTGGCGTCCACATCCAGGAACGGCGGCGTGTAGGGCGTGCCTTCCAGCGATTCAACGACGTGCGGGTTCTTCCGCATTTTTTCGGCCAGGGAAATAACCTGCCCCGGCTGCACCGAGTATGACGGGATATTCAGCCGCGCTCCGTCCACCAGCACATGGCCGTGACTAACCAACTGCCGGGCTGCCCAGATGGTGGCCGCGAACCCGGCCCGGTAGACCAGGTTATCCAGGCGGCGTTCCAGCAGCGCCAGCAGGTTTTCGCCGGTGTTGCCGGGCTGCTTGCGGGCGCGCAAAAAGTAGCGGCGAAGCTGTGTTTCGCGCACATTGTAGCTGAAGGCTAACTTCTGTTTTTCGTTCAACTGCAAGCCGTAGTCGCTGCGGCGGCCCGACCGGAACTGTTTTTCCTTGCCGTGTTCGCCGGGCGGATACGACCGTTTTTCCAGAATACGCTGGTACTTGGGGCGCGGGATTAATATTTCACCAAAACGCCGCTGCACTTTTGCTTTTGGGCCGTGATAAGAAGCCATCTACACTTCCTCGTATGAGATCGAGCGTTAGCCGTCAGCCTTTAGCGCCTTAAAAGACCGTTTCCGCAAAATAAAAGGCGAACTCGCTTTTCGGCTGGCAAACTAACGGCTGGTTGTCGAGCGAAAGTTCGTTTATTGTACCGATTTTCAACCGCTTTGCCAGAGTCATTTTTCAGGTGAGCGGCAGTCCCAAGCTATAAGCAGCGTCTAATGTTATCGCATAAGCCGTTGGCTATGCCCTAAAACCGGCCTCCGGCGGTAGAGTACATCTATCAACAAAGGCCATTTGATCGGCAGGGTATCGTCCATGACCAACAAACGTTTGTTACAGCGTAAAACATCTCGCCGGCGGGCGGCGCGCCGCATGTGGTGGGCCGGCATCGCGCTGGCCGGCCTGGGGTTGGCGATTTTTCTCGCCGCGCAGCCGCGCGCCCAGGGCCAGACGCCGCTTTTTTCCGCCCCCGCAATCAGCGGCGAGCAGGTTTCGTTAAGTGACTACCGGGGCAAAGTGGTGATGCTTAACTTCTGGGCGACCTGGTGTCCACCATGCCGCGCCGAAATGCCGGTGATCGAAGCCGCCTACCGGCAGTATCAAAATCAGGGCTTTGTCGTCCTGGCGGTTAATAACGCGGAGGACATCAACACCGTTGGCGCGTTCGCGCGGCAGTTCGAGCTGTCGTTTCCGGTGCTGATGGACACGTCGGCGCGCATCCAGCGGCAGTTCGGCATCACCGGCTATCCGACCAGCCTGTTCCTGGACGCAAACGGGGAACTATACGCCACCCATTCCGGCATGGTGACGGAAGCACAGCTTACGCGCTACATCGAAACCGGCCTTAAACGCTCAACAGGTTGAGCGCATCCGGCATGTTTAACGCCGCCCGCTGCCCTTGTATGCCGCACCCAGCGCATACACATCACGGCGCGGCCAACCGGCCAGCCCGGCCACCGCACGCGCCGCCTGCGCCAGCGGCTCGCCCGCTTCCAGGCGCGTATATAAAACCGACCGCACCTGTGTTTCATCCCAGGCAGCCCGCGCGTCCGGCGGTTTGCCGCCGATCACCAGCGTGATTTCGCCGCGCGGCGCGTTCTGGCGAAAGTGTTCCAGCACTTCGCTCACCCCTCCACGCCGAAATTCCTCGAACTTTTTGCTGATTTCCCGCGCCACGCACACCGGGCGTTCGCCCAGTATATCGCCGATGGCCGCCAGCGTATCGAGCAGGCGGTTCGGGCTTTCATAGGCCACCAGCGTGCGCGGCTCATCCGCCAGCAGCAGTAGGGCTTCCACCAGCGCCTTTGATTTACGCGGCAGGAAACCCAGGTAAACAAAACTATCGGTCGGCAGTCCCGACGCCACCAGCGCCGGCAGGATGGCATTCGCGCCCGGCAGCGGCTCCACCCGGACGCCGCGCCGGATGGTTTCGCCGATCAGCTCATAACCGGGGTCGGAAAGCCCCGGCGTGCCGGCGTCGGAAACCAGCGCCACGTCTCCGGCGGCCAGCGCCTCGAAGATCACGTCCAGCTTCGCCAATTTATTATATTCGTGATAGCTGGTCAGCGGCGTGGCGATGCTGTAGTGGTCAAGCAGGACGCGGGTCGTGCGCGTATCCTCGGCGGCAATCAGCGAGGCTTCCCGCAGGACGCGCAGCGCCCGCAGCGTGATGTCCTCCAGGTTGCCGATAGGAGTCGGCACGATGTACAGCGTCCCCACCACTAATTCACCGTGATTTTGATGCTCGATGAAATATCCTGCCCGAAGGCAAAGGAAAACAGCGCCCTGTCCACCGTTAGGATATACACCTGGCCGGCTTCCACTTCGACGGTCAGCACCGCGCGGCTGAGCTTGGAGGTATCGTCCATATGGAACAGCGTCGTGTTGTAGTTATTATCTGCCTGCCAGTCGGACAGTTTCAGGCGGGCAAACAGGTCGTTCGGCTGCTGGCTGAAGGTGATTTGCAGCGCGCCGCTGGCTTCTGGCATCAGCACAAACCGTTCTGCGACCGATTTTTCCTGGTCGGAGAAGATAACAGCCTCGACCGTTTGCCCCGCCGTCAGCGGCTGCACACGGCGCGCCCGCAGGATATAGTCGCCGGCTGAGCTGCCGGTTGAACCACCGGAGCGCGTCGCCAGGACGGTATACCGGTCATTGGCCGGCAGTTTGACGACGATCAACGATGTCGGATAGTCGAAATCATCGTTGACCGCCAGGATATTACCGGCGCTGTCTCGCAGCACCAGAGCCGGGTCAAGATCATATGTGCCAGGCCTGGGCAGCATCTCGATCAATACCAGCTGGCCGCTTTCCGCCTCGAAGCTGTAAGCCACTTCAAAGGCTGAATTAGTCAGCGTGCCGGATATAAACGTATCAAATTCCAGAGGGGAGGCCTCCTGGGCGGCTGCCCCGCTGGCAGCCAGAACGATCAGCAGAATACCAACCACAATCCGCACGATTCATGCTCCTTTATGAACACAGATATAAAATTCAGGCGGCGTTATGTCTTAACTGTAGACGGGAACACGCCGGCGGTCAAGTTCGGTCGCTGCGTAAAAACTGGCGCACCAGCGGATGGCCGAAGCGCCCGACATACTCGGCCACCAGCCAAGCATCCTGTTCGCAGGGTTTTAAGAGTCCCGGCTCAACGAACACGCGCCCGCCGCGCGTGCTGCTGAAATTGACGGCGTAACGCTGCTCAATGGTATCGCTTTTTTTGCGGTAGAAAATCAACGGCAGATGATAAACGCTGCGGTACGTTTCGGTCTGAAAGCGGCTGGCCTGCTCATTATAATAAATGCCGGCGCGCAGCCGCCCCAGCGCCGCGCCAAGCTGCGCCGACCATTCCTGCATGGCCGCCGGGTCGTATACATCGCCGGTCAGCGTTTTCATCAACCGCGATTGGAAGCCATAGTCCATGCGGTGCAGGCGGTGAATGCGGTCGAGCATATCCCGGTTGAGCTTCAATATCGCTGCCAGCGCCTCCTCCGGGGAGTGGCACGTGCCGACAAAATAACCCTCGAAACCAGTGCCGTTCTCAAAAAACGGGTTGCGCTGCTTGCGGACGGTTTCCCAAGCCAGAAAAGCGCGCTCAAACTGACGGCTGTGTTTGACCATCTCGTCCAGCGTTGTTTTGTCTATTTCTATCCAGTAACGGATGGGAGCCGCAAACGGAATGTGATTTTCGATCTGGAGCAGGGTAGACATGGTGTGGAACTACTTGGGGTATAAATAGCCAATTTCACCTTTTATTATACCCCCAGGCGCACTAGAAATTCATAAGACCGGAACGGTGGTTCCAGGGGCGACGGGATACCGCCCCCGGCAGTCTTACTCGCCCAATACGTCCCAGACTTCCAGTTTGGCCTGCACCCGGCGAATCACTTCGTCGGTAAAATCGGTCGTGCTGGATTGGCCGCCCAGGTCCGGCGTGCGCGTCCCGGCATGAACGGCTTCCAGGGTCGCCTCGTAGATCGCGCGGCTGGCGTTGGATGCGGCTTCCGTCCCCACATAGCGTAAAATAGCCGCGCAGGCCAGGATCATCGCCATCGGATTGGCGATATTTTTCCGGTACAGGCTGGGGGCCGTGCCGTGCGGCGCTTCGGTGACGGCCACGCGCACGTCGAACTTTTCGTCGAAGGACAGGATAACCGACTCCGCCCCGGCAATCGTGCCGAACATCTTCATTACCAGGTCGCTCAGGTTATCGCCATCGCGGTTAAGCGCCGGGATGACCAAGGACTCACCATCGGTCGCCAGCAGCAGGGCGTAAGTGGCGTCAATCAACTGCGGGTCGTAGGTCACGTCGGGGTATCGCTCGTGGGCAGCGTCCAGTTCTTCCTTAAACAGGCCCTCGTAAACCGGGCTGACGGTATACTTGGGGCCGCCGAAGACTTTGGCATGGCTGCGGCGGGCATACCGGAAGGTGAACTCCGCCACCGCGCGGCAGGTGCGGCGGGAGAGCCGGCGGGTGCTGTAGGCCACTTCATCCAACCCCTCGCCCTCGCGCCATTCCTTAGCGTTGTACTCGCCGTCCACCGCCATCCGCACGACGGCAATCGGCTGGTGAACGCCGCCCAGAGGCCGCACCGAAGGGATGCGCCGCCCGGTTCGTAAAATCACCTGGCCGTCAATCAATTCGCGCAGCAGCGCGTTGGGGCTGCCCACATCATCCGGGTCGCCGGGGGTGATGGTGGCGGCTTTGATACCCAGGCCGGTTTGTTTGATGCGTTCGGCAGCCTCTTGAACGACCTGGTTGCGGGTGGCGCGCCGATTTTCCAGCGAAAGGTCAAAAGTTTCAAAATTCAGATCGCAGCGAATCACCGCCGGGTCTAGGACGCGCAGGGCTTCTTCAAGCAGTTCCTGGCCGGTCTGATCGCCTTCTAACACTACAATCGTCGGTTTGTTCACGGTTTTTTATCCTTGCTACCGCTGATATGCACAAAACGATGGCATTATAGCGCAGCCCCGCCCTAAATACCGAGTGCGGTTTGTCCGCGCCAGCGCAAACGCCTGTCTATAACTGTTTGATGTAGTCGCTCAGAAAGACGCGCGCGGCTTCGGCGGTTAGGTCGCTGATGTCGGAAACGGGCGCATCCGGGGGCAGGCCGTTTAACGCACGCTGGGCTTCTTCCCAGATGCGGCGGGCTTTTTCCGCCTGCCCCATCTGGCTGTACAGGTGGCCGAGAATCATCGCGGCCAAAATGTGCTGCCGGTTGCAGTACAGCGCCGCCCGCAGCGATTCTCTGGCCTCGGCCTGCTGCCGGTTTTCCAGGTACAGCAGCCCGCGCAGGCAGTGGGCGTCCGCCTGAAGGGGGTCCAACCGCAGCGCCGTATCCAGGTGCATGGAGGCTTCAGGGTAAGCCTGCCGGTTGGCAAAGAGACAGCCGATCAGCACATGCGCCGGGGCAAAATCGGAATTTTGCGCCAGGATATTCGACAGCAGCCGTTCCGCTTCGTCATAGCGCCGCTCGCGCAGCGCCACAACCGCCTCGGTATAAGCAGGCGGCGTGGGGGGCTGCTGGCGGGGCGCGGTCTGGGGCAGCGGCAGGTTGTGCCTGCGGGTGAGCGGGCCATCAGCCCCCGGCTTCTGATAAACCACCATTTCCGGGAAGACGTGGGTCGTCCAGCGGTCGCGTTCAAAACGCAGCATTTCTGCCTGCCCCAGGATAAGCCAGCCGCCAGGCGCGAGCGTTTCGTAAAACATGGCGCTCACCTGGCGGGCCGCCTCCTCATGAAAATAGATTAGCACGTTACAGCACACAATCACGTCAAACTGCGGGAGCGGCGGGGCAGCCAGCAGATTGCCCTGCCGGAACTGCACCATCTGGCGGATTTCCGGCTTCAATTGAAAGCCGCCCGGTGCCGGGTCAAAATATGTCTCCTGGAATCCTGTGATCGCCTGGCGGAAAGCCCAGGGCCGGTATAAGCCCTTCTGCGCGGCCTCCAGCGCGCGCTGGTTGATGTCCGTACCGATAAGCTGGATGCTCCAGCGCGGCAGATCAGGCAGGCTCTCGCGCAGGGTGACGGCGATGGAGTAGGGTTCTTCGCCGGTGGCGCAGCCGGCACTCCAGATGTGCATCTGGCGGCTGTCGCGGCGTTGCACAACAAGATCGGGTAAGATATAGTTTCTGAGCAGTTGTAAATAGGGTTGGTGGCGAAAAAAATAGGTCTCGCCGATTGCCAGCGTGTGAATAAGCTGCTGCCAGGTCGGCGCAGTTTCCGGCGTGGCGTGCAGCGTTTGAACCAGCCGCGCCAGATCGCCCTGGGCGAAATCATACAGAATGGCTTCCAGATGCGCCCGAAACTGCGCGCCGACGGCTAAGCCGGTGCGCTGCTCGATAAGGGCGATGGCCTCTAAGATGTAGGCATTGTCAGAGTCGGTTGGCATATATAAATTGTAATGGGTGTACGCCGCTGAACCTATTATATACTTAAAGTGTCGCGCGCCTCTCACAGGAGAACAAACCTTGTTTCGTTTCCTCAAAGCGTTTTCGGCGCTGATCGTCGTTAGTCTGGTACTCTCCGGGGTGTCTGCACAAAACACTGTTCAATCGTCGCCGGGAACGCCTCCGGTCGCGGCGCTCATCACCGTGTCTCAACCCGATGCCGATGGCATCGTGACCATCACCGGCCAGGCGGGCGCGGTTTTCCCCGCCGCTCAGGTGGCCGTCCGCAATCTGTATACCGAAGAAACGGTTTACACCCAGGCCGGCGTGACCGGCGCGTTTAAAGCCAGCCTCTACGGCCCCGGCAATACGCCGTTCTGGATCAGCCCCGCCCAGAACATCCCTAACAACCTTCGCAGCCGCCCCGGTTCGCTGCCCGGCGGGCCGGGTACGATCATCTACGGCCCATTCCCAGAGACTCCGGCAGCCGGCGTGGCAGTCACACAGGTGGCGATTGACGGCAGCCTGACCGACTGGGAAGCCGCCTACGGCAGCGCGGCGGTGCAGACGCAGCCGCCGGTCTATGCGCTGGTCAATCGAAATTCATTATACGTGGCTTTTGCGCCCGCCACCTCTCCGGCTTATACACAGCTAACGCTCACCTTCACGCTGGACGGTGCGCTGTACAACCTGACGCTTGACCCCCGCCAGGAGCGGCTGGCGGCGCTGCGGCGCATCCAGCCCAACGAGCGCGACCTGGGCAGTCTGGCCGTCTCCGCCGCGCAGGCGCAGGCCATCGAAATCCGCATCCCTTTTCTGCCGATCAACCCCAACAATACCGCCATCGAAACCGCCACGCTGGAGCGTATTCAATTCCTGGGCGCGGATGGGACGGAACTGCTGACCATCCCCGTTGAGCAGCCCGTAACAATTTTGCCGGACGAAGCGGATGGCATCACGCACCTCAACAGCCTGTTGGGCGAAACCTTCACGCGCTTTGCCATTTCCGGCCCGGTCGCCCAGGGAGCCAGCCGGTGGACGGCACGCGGGCGAATTAACGCGCTGGCGTTCGAACCGGGCGAGCAGATGGTCTTACAACTTGACGTGACCCTGAACGCGCCCGACCTGCCGGAGGGGCTGACCGGCCTGAGGATGCTGGGGCAGCTCGGCTTGCAGCCGCTCATCGGCCCGGGCGGGCGGCAGGCTGCCGGCGGGCTGAACAGCAACAACGGATGGGCCAACCTGCTGACGCCGAGCGGCCTAGCGATCACCAACCTCAGCGGCGACTTTATCCTGGGTCAGGCCGCCGTCCCCGCGCCGCAAATCATCCGCCAGGGCAGCCGGCTGCTGTTCGGCCTGCAATTTGCCGTCACGCTGCCGGATGATCTGCCCGCCGGGCGGTATGTGCCGTTTTTCCAGGGCTTCGCGCAGGTAGCCGACGGCGAACCATTTGCCTGGGAAACCAACGGGCTGTTCGGCAGCGGGGGAACGATTTCCACCCACCCGCTGACGCGGCTGCCGCTGGTGTTAAACGTCGGGGCGGTCGAAACCGGCCATCTGGTCTGGACGCTGTTCCAGGATAACCCCAGCAGCGGCAGCCGGGGACTGCTGGCCGACGAAGACCGCGCCGATTACGCGCTTTCAAACCGGGTGCGCTTCGACAGCCCAACCTACATCCTGCCGCGACTGAACGGCCCCGGTGGTGAACCGATAACCTACCCGATTGAGCCGTATCTGCTGAACCAGATGCCCAACGCCTACGATACCAGCGCGCCGCCGCTGGTGCCGTTCCTGTTCCCCGGCGGGCGCTTGAGCGCGCGCATCACCCGGCCCAACGGCGCGGTGGATAACCTGGGCAGCGCCTCAATTTTGCAGAGCCGGCTTTCAACGGCGGCGCTGGACGAGCGCGCGTTATTCGGCGCGCAGTCGCCGGTGGATGTTTACCGGCTGACGACCTTAAACCCCGCCTTCACGGATTATGTGTTTGAAGATTATGGCGTTTACACCATCGAACTGAGCGGCAGCCTGGAGGACGTGTGGGGCAACCGCTACGACGGCGGCGGCACGTACCGGGTGCTGGTCGCCGAGCCGCTGTACCTGCTGCCCGGCGTGCTGCCCGGAACGCCTTTCGAGATCGGCGACACGTTTTATCCCGGCCTGCGGGTACAGCCCGGCGCGCCGGCAGACGTAACCATCACGGCGCGTATTTATCCGCTGGACGGCGGCGACCCCATCGAACATACCATCACCGGGCAGGCTAACCGCAGCGGTTATTTTTACCCGGATTCGGGCGGGTTCGCCTTTGATGTTCCCGGTGAATACGTGATTGATTACGAAGCCCGCTACACCGACGCCGAAGGCAAATTGTGGGCCGCCAGCCAGCGTACCGCCGGCGTCATCGCCGATGCGGACGGCACGCTGGTGGCGCGCGGTCGACGCGGGCTGGATGGCGTGGTCGGGCGCGCGCGTCCGGCCTGGTTCACGCTCAGCCGCTACCTGTCCATCGTGCCGGATACCGGCGGCCAGCTTAACTACCCCTATCACAGCGGCGATGTCGCCTGGGTTGCTGCCGATGGGCGTTTTAACCCGGTTATTCAGGTTCAGGACCGGCAGGGCGATTACGCCAACTGGCTGATTGAAAACCTGCCCGGTTATATCACGCCGTCCGGCCTCAGCCTGCCCCAGGCGGCTGTGGAAGACGAACTGCCGCTGGGTACATTTTCATCAGCCGATAATCTCTACGGCGTGCCGCTCATCCCGGAGCGAATCGTCAACACAGGCTACTTTTATATCAGTGC
The DNA here is from genome assembly GCA_026645945.1 of Anaerolineae bacterium. GTDB lineage: Bacteria > Chloroflexota > Anaerolineae > Aggregatilineales > Phototrophicaceae > CFX2. The sequence goes on along the minus strand of JAPKMO010000048.1, from coordinate 10,308 downwards.
GGTGCGCCCCGGTGTGACTGCCCGGCAGTTTGTGGCCGGCAGCGCCGATGACGGCCTGCCGCTGGCCTGGGACTGGAATGACCCACTTAACCAGCAAACTGGGGTCGGCATCTCCGGAACGCGCGTGGGGGATTACCTATTCCTGTTTGGGGGGGGCGTCCTGCGTAACGACGCCATCAACCTGCGCGATACGGCTATTTACGCCGCCGTCGCCATGACCATCAGCCCGGACGACGCGCGCGGCCCGCGCGTGTTCCCGCCGTACCGGGGCGAAGCCGGCGGCCCGAGCGGTGGGGCGCTGCTGGTGTTAAACGATACCGAAATCAATATGTTCTTCCACCCCACCGGCCTTCAGCCGGGGCAGGTGCTGGAAGTGGGCGACACGGTGGCTGTCGCCGGGCAGCTTGCACCCACGCTGCCGTCGGTCGTGTCGGTTACAGTGACCGCGCCGGGCGGCGAAACCCGCACCTTCGAGGGAACAGCCAGCAGCATCGGGTATTTCTACCAGCCGGAGAACGATTTTCAGGTGGAGCAGGCTGGCATCTGGACGGTGGAAATCGCCGTCCGGCACGAAGGGCTGACCTCCGCCGGGCAGATCGAGCCGCCGCCGCCTACTGGCGGCCTGCTGGGTGCGGGCGGCGGGCGTTTTCAGTTTTATGTCGTGCCGGCTGAAGCCCAACCCGCCACCTGGAACGATACGCGCATTGATACGCGCATCCCGCCGGCGTTTCCGTACAACTTCAATCTGCGGCTGCCCCAGGACTGGCGCGACCTCCAGGTCAGTTACACCGTCACCATGCCGGGTTACGTGCTGGATGCCGGAGTCAGCCGGCCCGCCGGCGGCTCGTACACCTACCAGTACAACCCGGCCAATCTGTCGCGCGTGTTCGCCAACCTGGAAAGCAACGGTCAGGGGGCCGGCCCGGCAGCGTCCGACGTGGTGGTGCTGACTTTTGTCGTCACGGGTTTCGACTCCAACGGCCGCTTGCAGATTCAAACCCGCACATTCACGGTTATGCACGACCGTCTGGTAACATTCGACTAATGGTTTTTGCCTTTCGTCATTAGCACTCAGCCGCCGGTTTAAAACCCGGCGGCGAAGGTTGGAACCCATGCCCGAACGCAAACGTTGTCACCGGCTGCGCCCCCTACAGTGGTTTACCCTGGCCTTTGCCCTGCTGCTGACCGGCTTGGCTGTCCCCACCGCCGCCCAGCAGCGCGGCGGCACGCCCACCCCCCTGCCGCTGTACGCGCTGCCAGACCCGCGCGGGCGTTTTGCCACGTCCAATACCATCGCGCTTTCCCGCGATAACCGCACGCTGGTCGCCGCCAACATGCTCAACAACACCATTTCCATCGTGCTGCCCACCCAGCGCCAGCTGGTGGCGGAGATCGCCGTCGGTCAAGACCCGCGTTCGGTGGCGCTGACGGACGACGGCGCGCTGGCGGTGGTGACGAACCGGCAGGACGGCACGCTTTCGGTGGTGGACATCACCGCGCAGAAAATAGTGGCGACCATTGCCCTGGACGGCATTTTCCCCTATGCTGTCGTCATCGGGGACAACAACCTCGCCTACGTTTCGCTCCAGGGCAGCAGCCAGATCGCGGTCGTAGACCTGACCACGCGCCAGGTGATCGAGCGTGTCCCAACCCCGGATTTTCCAACCGGCCTGGCGCTGTGGGAGGACTTTTTATACGTCACCCACTTCTGGAGCGGCGATATAAGCCTGGTTTATCTACCCCAGGGGCGCGTGGTGGATACCGCCTCAACCGGCGTGGACACCGGCCTGTCGCAGGCGGTCGAACTGGATGTAACGCGCGGCATCGCCTACCTGCCGCAGACGCGCAGCAACGCTCAGAATACCAACCTCACCTTCGATACGATTGTTTTTCCGGTCATCAATTCGATGGATTTACGCGGCCTCAGCTTGCAGCGCCGCAGCCGCATCAACCTGGACGCCGTAGCCCAGCCGGTTAATATGCCCTTCGCGCTGGCGCTCGACCGCTTCCAGAACCGCATGTATATCGCCAATGCGGGCAGTAACAACGTCATCGTGTATGATCTTGGCAGCGGTCAGACGCGCGGCACGATAGAAGTGGACTCCAACCCGCGCGGCATCCTGCTCAACCGGGACAATACGCTGCTGTTCGTCCACAATGCCCTGGAAGGCACGCTGTCGGTCGTCCAGACCAGCAACCTGGAGGTCATTGACGAGCTGCCCATCAGCAACCTGACCATCCCGGTGGATATTCTGCTGGGGGCGCAGTATTTTTACACTGCCGCCAACCCGCGCCTGAGCGCCGATAACTGGGTCAGCTGCGGCAACTGCCACTTCGACGGCCTCTCCGATGGCCGCGTCTGGCGCGGGTTTGCCGGTGGGCCGCGTAATACGCCTGTGCTGTACGGCGTCCAGGAAACGCCGCCCTACAACTGGTCGGGAACGTGGGATGAATTGCAGGATGTCGAGCTAAAAATCCGCAGCCTGCAAGCCGGAACAGGGCTGATTGAAGGCCAGAACTTTAACCCGCCGCTGGGCGATCCCCACGCCGGCCTGTCGCTTGACCTGGACATCCTGGCAAGCTACCTGGCTTCGCTGCGCGGGCCGGCCAGCCTGCCCCCGGACGACCCGGCGCTGGCGGAGCGCGGCGCGGCGGTTTTTGCGGAGCGCGGCTGTACGGACTGCCACGCGGGCGCGGCGGCCACCAACCAGGGGCGGAGTGATGTCGGCACGGGCGACGATGCCCCGGACGGCGCGTTCGATGTGCCTTCGCTGCGCTGGCTGTGGCTGAGCGCCCCATACTTCCACGATGGCCGCGCGCAAACCCTGCTGGATGTATTTACCCTGTCCGGCGCGCACCAGTTAATCTACAACGTCCCGATGGAGGACATCCACGCGCTGACGGCCTACCTGCTGACTCTGCCCACGCCGTAAAAAGCACCCGGAGTCAACTCCAAATTTAACTCTTGCGAAACCAGCAGGATTCCGGCTATATTTATGATGTAAATAATCGTAATTCGGTATCGTGCAAAGGCAAGAGTTTAATGGGCGCAAGTGCCGCGATGCAAGAATACCTGGCGGAAGCCTACCGGCTGGCTTACTACCAGGACGAAGATAACCCTTACATTTCAACCTCGGCGCTGGCGGAGGCACTGCATGTTTCGGCCCCGGCGGTCACGCGCATGGTGCAGCGCCTGAAAGAAGCCGGCTACCTGGAACACGAACCCTATCGCGGCATTTGTTTAACCCCGACAGGCGAGCGCGAGGCGCTGATTTCGATCCGGCGCCACCGGCTGGTGGAACGGTTTTTAGTGGATGTGATGCAGTTCGGCTGGCACGAAGTACACGACAGCGCCGACGAGTTGGGTGCGGTGGTCAGCGCCCTAGTCGTGGAGCGCATGGCGGAAATGGCCGGCCACCCTCGCCGCTGCCCGCACGGCGAGCCGATCCCCTCGCCGGACGGCATCATGCCGCGCGTGAAAGATTTTCCGCTTAACCAGGCCCGGCCAGGCGATGAGATGGTCATCAGCCGCGTCAGCACGCACGACGCCGACAAACTGCTCTATCTGGGGTCGCTGGGTTTAAAACCCGGCACGCATTTCCAGGTGGTCGAACGCGCGCCGTTTAACGGGCCGATTCAGCTCCGCGTAGAAGGCGAACTGCGCGTCATCGGCCACGAACTGGCCGGGACGCTGCGCGTATGCCCGCCGGCAGAATTTGAACTGGCCTGAGGCGGGACGCTGCCGCGCCCGCTACGGCAGCCAGACCGGCTGTATATCGCCAACATCCTGGCCGACGAGCCGGCGCAGCCCGCTCCCATCAGGCTGAATCAGATTTAACTGCGCCCCTCGCTCGCGGTAGGAGATAAAAGCGATCCACGCGCCGTCCGGCGCCCAGGCCGGAAGCCAGTCAAAACCGGCGTGGTGGGTCAGGCGGTGCAGGCCGCAGCGCCCAGGGCTGCGCGCCGCTGCGCCATCCAGGGTGAAATCGCAGGCGGCATCCGCCACGTACACATCGGCATTGTCCGATTGTAAAGCCGTCAGCGCCAGCCGGCGGCCATCCGGCGACCAGGCATAACGCCGCACGTCCAGTCTGTCGGGCGTCAGGCGGCGGAGATTCCCCCCATCCGCGTCCAGGATATATAAACCTAGCGCGAAACCATCAAAAGCTGTGAAGGCCAGCCAGCGGCCATCCGGCGACCAGGCCAGGTTGTTGTAACCGCCGCGCAGCGGGTTAACGCGCCACCGAAGGCTGCCGCTGGCTGCGTCTACCACCTGTATATCTCCGGCGACGAATGCAATCCGGCTGCCGTCCGGCGACCAGGCGGGCGTTTGAAAGCTCACCGGCTGATCGGAAAGCCGCTGCAAACCCGCGCCGTCCGCGTTAACGGCGTACAGATTGGGGAAATCGCCCTCGGCGGCGGCGATGAACGCCAGACGGCGGCTGTCCGGCGACCAGGCCGGAAAATCGTTATATCCCCAGCTGCCACTGACGTTGACCGCATGGCGTCCGCCCAGGTCTGTCGTGTACAAGCGCGTCGTTTCATCAAAACGTTCGGCCACGAACGCTACCCGTCGGCCATCCGGCGAAAGGGCGACGCGGCTCACCCCCAGCGGCAGCGTGAACAAATAATGGCGGAACTCCCGGTCAACATCTACTAGGTAGGTTTTGCCGCCCCGCGCGCGCGCCGGGGTGGTAAAAAATACGATCTTCCCGGTCGCCGGCAGAATATCCGCCGCCAGCAGCGCGCCGATCACGGCCACAAACAAAACGCCCGAAATCCCCAATCCCCAGCCTGCCAGTCTGAACATCGTTTCCCACTGTTACGCCTCACGACTCAAAATCAGATTCCGGTAAACATCCACCCGCGCCGACCAGCCCGCTGCGAGATAAACGGTGCTGTCCATCTGGAACACCAGCGCCGGGCCGGCAAAGGCCGCCCCCGGCGGCAGCGCATCCCGCTCATAAAGCGCCAGATTCAACCCATCGGCGGTGATTTTGCGGCCTAAAAATGCGGCGGGTGGGGTCGCCGGGCGCTGCACCTCGTCTTCTCTCTCCAACACCGGCTTTTCCACCATGCCCACCGCCTGCAAACGCAGATTCACCACCTCGACCGCCCGCCCCGGCATGGCATGGCCGTAAGTGCTGCGATGTAGGTCGTGAAAACGAGACAGCATCTCTTCTGCCGGGTCCCGATCACCGATTTCCAGAGGAACGGTTAGTTCATACGCCTGGCCCTCGTAACGCATATCCAGCATAAAACGCAGGACGCGCCGCTCCGGCGTTATACCCTCGCGCGCCAGGTCATCCTGTGCCTGCCGTTCAAGTTGATCCAGTTTTTCAACAACCTCCAGCATCGTGCCGGGCTGCATACGGCGCAAGATTGACCGGCTGTAATCCAGCGCCACGTCCGCCGCCAGCAGGCCAAAGGCGCACAACACGCCGGGATAACGCGGCACCAGCACACGGTTTATATCCAGGCTTTCGGCCACCTCGCAGGCGTGCAGCGGCCCCGCGCCGCCAAAAGCCACCAGCGTAAAATCGCGCGGGTCGTACCCCCGCGCCACCGACACGCGCCGCAGCGCCCGGTTGATGTTGATATTGGCAACCCGGACGATGCCCAGCGCCGCCCCTTCAACGTCGGTCTTCATGGCGCGCGCCAGTTCGCTGACCGCCGCCCGCGCCGCGTCCACATCCAGCGCCAGCCGCCCGCCCAAGAAGTGACCGGCGTCCAGCCGTCCCAGAACGGCGTTAGCATCGCTGACCGTCACCTGCCGCCCACCGCGCCCGTAGATGATCGGGCCGGGGTCGGCGCCGGCGCTTTCCGGCCCCACACGCAGCGCGCCGCCCGCGTCCAACCGGGCAATCGAACCGCCGCCCGCGCCGATGGTTTCGATGTCCAGCAGGCGAATCCGCAGCGGCAGGCCGTCAATTTCCGACTGCGGGCGCAGAACCGGCTGCCCCGGACACACCGCCACATCGGTCGAAGTGCCGCCGATGTCCAGCGTGATGATGTGGTCGAAGCCGGCCAGCTTCGCCAGATAATACGCGCCGATCACGCCCGCCGCCGGGCCGCTTAAGGCCGTCTGGACAGCCTGCTGGCGCGCCCGTTCCGCGCTCATCACGCCGCCGTCGGATTTCATCATCCGCAGGGTGCAGCCGTCCGGCAGGCGATTTTCGACGCGGCTGAGGTAGCGGCTCATCACCGGGCGCACGTAGGCGTCCAGCGTCACGGTGCTGGCGCGCTCGTACTCGCGGAATTCCGGCAGCACCTCGCAGGAAAGCGCGATCTGCTCCTCGCGCAGCAGGCCGCGTTCCAGAATCCGCGCCCGGACGGCCTGTTCGTGCGCCGGGTTCAGGTAGCTGTACAAAAAACACACGGCGGCAGCTTCGATGCCCTGCCCGGCCATATCATCCAATACAGCATCCAGCGCGGCGGTATCCAGCGGCCGCAGCACCGCGCCGGTAAAATCCAGCCTTTCGGGGACTTCGTAACACCAGCGGCGCGGGATGAGCGGCGGCGGAAGCTGCGGCTGGAGCGCGTATAAAATCGGGCGATTCTGCCGCCCGATGAACAGCAGATCGCGGAAACCCAACGAGGTGATGAAAGCCGTCCGCGCGCCCTTACGTTCCAGGATGGCGTTGGTCGCCACCGTCGAGCCGTGCGATACGCGCCGCAGCGCCCCCAGCCCTCCTGGCGTGATGGCCCCCAGGCCGTCCAGCATGGCCTGGGCGGGGTCGTGCGGGGTGCTGAGCAGCTTGTGAATCTCCAGCCGGCCGTCCACGCTCACCACCAGATCGGTAAACGTGCCGCCGATGTCCACGCCGACCACACCCTGACCGCTCATCGCCATCATCCTCTCAGCGAACGCTCCCAAACCGGACGAAGTATACACCGACGGCCTTCAGGAACGCTAAAGGGGAAACGCGATCTATCGTGCTTATGGATAACTTAATAGACAGTGGGCTTAAGCTCACTGTCGGCCTTAGCCCACTGGCAGCGGGCTGAAGCCCGCTGTCCGCTCAGGATCAGGCACAGTCTAATGGGTTTGTCCATTAATCCCTCCGCGCCAACTGGCTGTAACGAAATAAGCTATGTGGTATATTATTTGCGTACGGTTTGCCGCAGCCGTTAAAATGCAGCACGTAACCCGGAAGGAGAGGTGTGCCAAACAAAACAGCAGGTTTTAAAGAGCGTCGCTTTTGTTGAAGAAATGGAGTATGCACAAATGAGCCGTAGAATTACTTTTATCGTTGTGTTGGTCATCCTGGCGGCGCTGGTTATCGGGCCGGCAGCCGCGCAGGATACGATCCGCGTGGTGTTTTACCAGCGCGGTTACGTCGAGGGCGGCGATACATCCTCGATCAATACCGACCTGGCTATCGCCGCTTTTGAGGAACGATTCCCCAATATTGACGTGGAAATCGTCGGCATCCCCTGGACGGCGGAAGGTACGGCCAAGCTGGAGGCGGCCCTGGCCGCCGGGACGGACATCAACATTTTCCGCGTTACCAATACCGATGTGATTCGTTACGCCCGCGAGGGCATTCTTTCTCCGCTGGATGACATCCTCACCGAAGCAGACCTGGCCGACATCTACCCCGCCGGTTTGCAGGCCGTAACCGATGCCGGAAGCATCTGGGCGTGGCCGCTGTGGGCAACGGCAGTGCCGATCATGGCGAACACCGAATATTTTGAGATGCGCGGCGTTGAACTGCCCACCGTCGAAGAAGGCTGGACGTGGGATGAGTTCGTCGAGGCGGCCAAAGCCCTGACGTTCGTCCGCGAGGATGGTTTGCAGGTTTACGGCTTCTCGTCGTCCTTTGATGTTGATTTCGTGGGCGTCGAGCCGCTGTATTACATTGACGGCGGGCGCGTCCGCAGCGAAGATGGCAAGACCTTCGTCCAGAACAGACCCGAAGCGGTGTCCGCGCTCCAGAAGATCGCCGACCTGGCGCTGGTTCACCGGGTCGTGCCGCCGGACTTCGGCCAGGCCAAACAGCTCATCGTGCGCGGTTACTTCAAAGACACCCGCACAGTCGCTATGTTCATGGAGCCGCCCGGCTTCATCCCTGACCTGGAAGCGGCGGGCTTCCCGCTGGCGATTCTGCCCGTACCGATGGGCGAGACCGGCCAGCCGGTTTCGACTGGCGGCATCGGCCTGTACGCAGTGGTGGATGTAGCCGACGAAAAAGCCGAAGCAGCGGCGCACGAACTGGGCCGCTGGCTGACCGGCGCTGAAGTGGCCGAACTGGTTCCCGGCTACCAGCTTGCGCCGAGTATGCGCGCCAGCAACAACAGCTATGCCACCGACGAAAAACGCGCCGTCATCAATGCGATGGTGGCCTCCAATATCTTCGAGTTCCCGTTTGCGATTCCGTCGGAGTTAAAAGCCAACTATTACGCCGCGCTGCAATCCATCATCCTGGGGCAGCAAACACCGCAGGAAGCGATGGATGCTATCGCGCCGGAATATCAGGCCGCGCTGGACGAAGCCAACCAGTAGCGCCCTGGCTCAACGTTCGTTACAGGGGAGAGGCTGCGCCTCTCCCCTCGCCTGTGTATCCCTGTTTTGCAAGTTGTGAGGATGCCGTTGATGAACGCTGTTTCGCCGGCGCTGGTTCAGCGGGCGACGCTGTTCTGGAATCGCCACAAATGGAGCTATTTTTTCGTACTGCCCAGCACGATTTTATTTATTCTGTTTATTGTTTATCCGCTGTTTCAGGCGTTCCTGCTGTCGTTTCAGGACGTGGGGCTGCGGCGCGCGGAATGGGTGGGGCTGAAAAATTTTGAGTTTTTGTTCAACAGCACCCTGTTTCATAAATCGCTGTTGAATACGTTCGTTTATGCGTTTTTCGTCGTGGTATCGTGGACGACCTCCTCGCTGGTGGTGGCGGTGCTGCTTCAGCCATTTTCCAACTGGGTGCGGGCCGTTTTTCGCGGCGCGTTTTACCTGCCGTATGTCTCCAGCGTGGTCGTCATTTCGCTGGTATGGCTGTGGATTTTCCAGCCGGATTTCGGCTTTCTGAATTACATCCTCGGCCTGCTGGGAATCCCGCGCGTGCTGTGGCTGCAAGACCCCAATATCGCCCTGTGGAGCATCGTCCTCAGCACTATCGTCATCATACCGGGGACGGGGGTGGTCATTTATTCGGCGGCGTTGGGCGCAATTCCGACCGAATATTACGATGCCGCCGAAGTCGAAGGCGCGAACGCTTTCCACCGGCTGCGTTTTATCACCTTCCCGCTGCTGAAACCCACCACGCTGTATCTGGTGGTAATTTACACGATTGCCGGTTTTCAGATTTTCGAGCGCGTCTACGTGATGACCGGCGGCGGCCCGGTCAATTCCACCATGACGCTGGTGCAGTTGATCTACCGCACCGCTTTTTCCGACTTCAACTATGGCCGCGCCAGCGCCATCGCGCTGGTGCTGTTCGCTATCATCGCCCTGTTTTCGTTTTTGCAGTTCCGTGTCCTCAGCAGCGATTACGAGTATTAACCGATGGTCGCAAAAAGTGTTCCCTATGCCGAATTGATGACGCTGCGGAAACGCTACAACCGCCGGCGCCTGGATATTTCTAAACTGCTGGTGCTGATTTTGCTGACGACGATGGCAGGGGTCAGCCTGTTTCCACTGTACTGGATATTCGCTACCGCCCTCACCCCGGCGGCCTCTACCGTTAAGATTCCGCCGGAGTTGATTCCGGCTAATCCCACGCTGGACAACTTTTTCGAGATCGCCAAGGCCGGCGGCACGACAACCCTCCACCTGCCGTTCCTGGCCGAGCCGCTGCACATCCAGCGCGTGTGGCTGTGGCTGTTTAATACGGCGCTGTATGCCGTCATCAGCATGGTCATTCATCTGGTGTTCGACTCGATGGCGGCTTATGCGCTGGCGAAACGGCGTTTTCCCGGCGCGCGCCCGCTGTTCTGGCTCATCCTGGCTGCCATCATGATTCCGCCGCAGGTGACGCTGATTCCGTTATTTTTCCTGGTGCGGGATATGGGGCTGAACAATACCTTTCAAGGGCTGCTGCTGCCGGGGCTGGCGGACGTGATCGGCATCTTCCTGCTCAAACAGTTCATGCAGACCATACCAAGCGAACTGGAGGAGGCCGCGCGTATTGACGGCGCTTCCGAGTGGCAGATTTACCGGCTGGTGATTATGCCGCTTTCGATTCCCGCGCTGGCCGTGACGGCCATTTTTGCCTTCCAGCGTTACTGGAATAATTTTCTGTGGCCGCTGGTCATCACCCATAACCCTGATCTGTTCACGCTCCAGGTGGGGCTGTCGTACATCCAGAA
>JAPKMO010000047.1 GCA_026645945.1 Anaerolineae bacterium | reverse complement strand
CCGCCGCCGAACGTCTATTTGGCTTCACCAAAGCCGAAGCCCTTGGGCTGCAAGCTTTGGATTTCCTGGTCCCGGACAGCGCCAAAGAACACGTCTCCAATGTGGGGCGCAGCCTGCTGGAACAAAAACGCCCGGTTCGCAGCGTCAACGAGAACCTGACCAAAGACGGGCGCATCCTGGTTTGCGACTGGTACAATACGCCGCTGGTGAATGAACAGGGCGAGATCGTAGGGCTTAACTCGCTGGTGCTGGACATCACCGAGCGTGTCCACGCCCGGCGCGCGCTGGCCGAAAGCGAAGAACGCCTGCGGCTGACGCTGGAAGCTTCGCCTGACCCGATTGTAATCTATGACCTGGAAGGCCGCGCCCAGTACGTCAACCCCGCCTTCACCCAGACCTTCGGCTGGTCAGAGAAAGAAGTAACTGGCAAACGAATCGCGTTCGTGCCGCCCGAAGCCATCGAGGAAACGCGCAAGGGAATCGCATCCCTGTTCAGCGGGGGCAAATTGATCGGCAGCAACACCCGGCGGCTGACCAAAGATGGCCGCCTGCTGGAAGTGCAGTTAAGCGCCTCGGCTTACCGCGACAAAGATGGCAAAGCCATCGGCAGCATCGTCATCTTGCGCGATGTCACCCAGCAGCGCCGGTCGGAGGAAGCTCTGCGCCACAGCGAGGAACGCTACCGCACGCTGCTGGATCAGATCAAGGAAGGCTACTACGAGGTTAATCTGGACGGCAGGATGGTCTTTTGTAATGACTCGCTGTGCGAAATCCTGGGTTATCCGCGAGATGAACTGCTGACCAAACGCATCAGCGACCTGATGGACGAGGCCAACGCCGCCAAAATGACCCAGCTCGGCCAGCTGGTATTCAACACCGGGCAGGCTGCCACCGAGCGCGACTGTGAGATCATCACCGGCGACGGCAAACATAAATATCTCGAAATCAGCGCGCTGCCGGTCAAGGGCGCTGAGGATGCCGTGGTCGGTTATCGCGGCCTGGCGCGGGACATCACTGAACGCAAACGCGCTCAGGAGGAACTCCAGCAGGCCAAAGAAAGCGCCGAAATGGCGAACCGCGCCAAAAGCGTATTCCTGGCGAACATGAGCCACGAGCTGCGTACCCCGCTGAACGCCATCATCGGCTACAGCGAAATGCTCCAGGAGGATGCCGAGGAGCTTGAATATACCGACCTGATTCCTGACTTGAAAAAAATCCAGGCGGCGGGCCGTCACCTGCTTGATCTGATTAACAACATCCTCGACCTGTCCAAAATCGAAGCCGGCAAGATGGATCTGTACCTGGAAGCCTTCGACATCCGGGCGATGGTTGAAGAAGTTCAGGCGACAATCCAACCACTGGCGGAAAAAAATCGCAACAAGCTGGTGGTTGTCTGCCCGCCCGATACCGGTGGCATGATCGCCGACCTGACCAAAGTCCGCCAGATGCTTTTTAACCTGCTCAGCAACGCCTGTAAGTTCACCACCGATGGCGAGGTGCGTTTCGAGGTTTCCCGGCAGCCGGTGGACGGCCTGGACTGGATTCGCTTCCAGATCGCCGATACTGGCATTGGCCTAACGCCGGACCAGGTTCAAGACCTGTTTAAAGAGTTCACCCAGGCCGACAGTTCCACCACCCGCAAATACGGCGGCACAGGGCTGGGGCTGGCGATCAGCCGCCACTTTTCGCAGATGATGAACGGCGATATTCTGGTGGAAAGCCGGCCCGGCCAGGGCGCGACCTTCACCGTCCTGCTGCCAGCAGATGTCTCTCGCCGCCGCCCGGATTCGGCCTCCGCCGCCACCAGCCCCGGCCAGAGCGAGCCAAACGACACGCGCATAAAAGTGCTGGTGGTGGACGATGACCCCGCCGTGCGCGACCTGATCGCCCGCTACCTGCATAAAGAGGGTTTTCGCGTCGAAACCGCTGCCGACGGCGAAGCCGGCCTGCGGATGGCGAAACAGTGGCGACCAGATGTCATCACGCTGGATGTGCTGCTGCCCGGCAAGGATGGTTGGTCGGTTTTGTCCGTTTTAAAAGCCGACCCTGACCTGTCGAATATCCCAGTCATCATGCTGACCATCACCGACGACCGGCAAACCGGGTTCTCGCTGGGCGCGGCGGATTACCTGACCAAACCGTTTGATCGTAAGCAGTTGGCCGGACTGCTGCGTAAATATACGCGCGGGGCTGGCGGCCCGGTGCTGGTGGTCGAGGACGACGAGGAAGCGCGCACCATCGTCAGCCACGCGCTGGAAAAAGAAGGGCTGGCGGTCTTGCAGGCCGAAAACGGCGCGGTGGCGCTGGAACAAATCGCCCGGCGCGAACCCTGCCTCATCCTGCTCGACCTGATGATGCCGGTGATGGACGGTTTTCAGTTCATCGCCGAACTGCGCCAAAATCCGGCCTGGGGACGCATCCCGGTGGTGGTGATGACCGCGCTGGCGGTCGGCGAACAGGAGCGTCGGCAGCTTAACGGACACGTGGAACGAATCCTGCAAAAAGGCGTCTATACTCACGATCAACTGCTGCGTCAGGTGCGCGACCTGGTGGCGTCCTGCGCTTCATCCTGATTGATGCGGCGGGCGCTGTCCCGCATTGTTCGAGCGAGAAGGAAACGAAAAATGGCAAAAATCCTGCTGGTTGAAGATAACGAAATGAACCTGGATATGCTCTCTCGGCGGCTGGAAAAACGCGGCCACCAGATTCTGATTGCCACCGACGGTGCGCAGGGAATCGCGCTGGCGCAGACCGAACTGCCCAACCTCATCCTGATGGATATGAGCCTGCCGGTGATAGACGGCTGGGAAGCGACCCGCCAGCTTAAAGGCGCGGCGGAAACCCGGCATATCCCGATCATCGCCCTCACCGCTCATGCCGTCGCGGGCGACCGGGAACGCTGCCTGGCAGCCGGCTGCGATGAATACGAGAATAAACCGGTCAAGTTCCCCCAACTGCTCGCCAAAATTGACCTGCTGCTCGGCGAGGGCGGTTCGGTATGACCGGCGACGAGACACTCATCCTGGTAGTAGACGATAACGAGATGAACCGGGACATGCTTTCGCGCCGCCTGGAACGCCAGGGGTATCGTTCGATGGTGGCCGAGGACGGACTCCAGGCGATGGAACTGGTGCGCGCCCATGCTTTCGATCTGATTCTGCTGGACATCATGATGCCCCGCCTCAACGGGTATCAATTCCTGGAACAGGCCAAAACCGACCCGGCGCTGCGGCATATCCCGATCATCATCATTTCGGCGGTGGACGACCTGGACAGCGTGGTGAAGTGCATCGAAATGGGCGCGGAGGATTACCTGTTCAAACCCTTCAACCCGATTTTGCTCAAGGCGCGCATCAGCGCCAGCCTGGAAAAAAAGCGCCTGCTTGACCAGGAGCGGCGGCGCAGCCTGTCGGGCGATCTGGCGGCGGGCATTCAGGATAACGGCGCGCCTGCCGACTTTTTCCCCCAGGTGACGGCGCTTTCCGCCGGGATAGTGAGGCTGGGCAGCCTGCCGCCGGACGAAGCCGCCCGCCTGCTCAACGAGCTGTTCGAGGCGTTTGACGCGCTGGCCGGCGATCTGTACCATACTAAACTGCCGGGCGGCCTGTATCTGGCCGTTGGCGGCGCGCCCATCCCGCGCGATGACCAGGCCGAGGCGGTCACCGCCCTCGCGCGCGGGATGCGCCAGCAGGCCGGCGGCATCAGCCTGCAAATCGGCATTCATGCCGGGCCGGCAGCCGGCAGCGCGATTCACGGCGTCATGCCGGCTTATTACCTGTGGGGCGAGGCGCTGGAAGGTGCCGAGCGCCTGCGGCTAGCCGCGCCGGCAGGCGGGCTGCTGGTTTCCGCTGCCGCTGCCGAACCCCTGGCAAAATATTACACCCTCATGGACGGCGGGCTGGTCGAAGGATTGCCGACCTACTGCGTTCAACCGTGAGCGTCGGATTAGGTGGACGGCTCTGCGGTCACCGCGCGCAGCACCGCGTCGAGCGTTTGAAGCGCCGTTAAGTTACGCACCGGCCAGGATGACTGAAGCAGTGCCGGGTCGTTAAAAAACGGGCGGGCATACACCAGATGAAAACCATCCTCGCTCAAGCCGGCGTTCGGCAGCGGCTGTACCGCCGCCCAGAAGTTCCATACCGGGATATCCAGTTCCTGCCCCACGCGGGCGATGGCCGCGTTGATGCCGTGATCGCCTTCCAGGTTATCCGCTTTCGTCCCCAGAATCGGCACAACACCCCGTTCGATCCAAAACTGCGCCACTTGGCGCAGGTATTTTTCGTATTCCGCCGCCGGGCGCGCCGACCACCAAGTTTCCATGCTGATGAGGACAAAACTTGGCCGGTGCAGGCGGTATTCGCACGCCAGCGGATTTTCACCCTTCTGGCATAGTTCGGGGTCGGCCCACATCGGCGACAGCACCGACGCCACATTAAAACCGGGGTTGACGGCGGCGCTTTCCCGTCCCCATGAGCCGGCAAAATAGTCAATCGTGCTTTGCAGCGCGGCGTATTCACCCAGGTCGTACTGGCCGGGTTGGTCGAAATCGGTCAAAAAGTACGAGGTCACGTTCTGGCAGTCCCCCACTTTCGAAAAAGCGTGGGGGTCGTTGCCCATTTCCAGCCCGCGCCGGTAAATTTCGCGCGCCGTGTCGCTGATGACCGGGACGGCGGGCAGTTTCTTCCAGCTTTCCAGGTCAACGGCAGTTTCCTGCGCCCAGGCCGCGCCGGAAAAAACCAGCACAGCGGCCAGCACCACGAAGCCTGTTAATCGTCGCATCGTCTGAACCTCAATCATCCGCTAAATATCGTTTCGGCAGATCATTAACCGGCCTGCCGTCAGCCCGGTATTGTAGGGGAAACCCGCCCCAACACGCAACGCCTGTTTATGCACTCAACTTGCGTTCGATGGCGTCCGCCAGCGCCAACCAGGCGGCTGTGTCGCGTTCGGCAGTGATGGCGTCCAGCCAGAAGCGGGCGTAAATACGCTGTCGAACCGTGCCGCCGGTTTCCGGGTCGGGGTCATCGCCGCGCGCCTGCTGTTCTGCCCAGGCGTCGGGGTGCTGATCGTACCAGTTGGCCGCCAGATCGGCCAGGATAGCGTTAGCGGCCGCGCTGGCCGCAAACCGCAGCCGGTTTTCCAGCGGCGTGCGCTGTTCCAGGCAGCGCAGCAGGTCAAACAGCCCGGCCAGAAAGTTAGCCGCGCCGGGACTGGCGTAGGGTCGGGAAGCCTCCGGCGGCAGGGACTCCGGCGCACGGCCATAAGCCACCACCGAAACCAGCAGCCCGCGCGGCCAAGCCGCCTCCGGGTGATGGCGCTCGAAAACGGGCAGAAAATCGTACAGCCGTGTGACGGCCATTTCCAGCGCGGCGTAAAAATCCATCTGGAAAAATAACCGCGTCAGTGCCGTTTGCAGGGCGTTCCAGTCGCGCCCGCGCGCCGCTGCCCGCAGTTCGGCCAGGTCATCCGCCGCCATGCACGTCACAACTCCAGGCAGGCTTCCGCCGCCAGCCAAAACAATTTTTCCCGCGCGCTGGCCTGCCCGTGCTGCCACTTCCGGCTGTCCCACACGTCGCCGCTAATGTCGTCGCCGCCGTAAAGAAGCTGGCCGAACGGCACGCCCCGGAACTGCGCGACGGCGAAAAAGGCGGCGGCTTCCATCTCGACCGTGATGCAGCCTTCCTCGCGGCGGCGGGCGATGCGCGCCGGGGTTTCGCGGTAAATGGCATCGGTCGTCCAGGTTTTACCGGCCAGGTAGGGGATGCCGTGCCGGTGCAAGACCGTTTCGATGGCGGTGACGGCCTGCGGGTGGGCGGATACTTCTCGCGCCGGCGGCAGGTAATGGTACGATGTGCCTTCATCCCGCACCGCACCGGTGGGGATGACCACATGCCCAACCGCGATTTCCCGGTTCAGCACGCCCGCCCCACCGCAGGCGACGAATTTGCGGCAGCCCAGCGCGATAGCTTCTTCCAGAAAGGCAGCGGCCATCGGCGCGCCGAGGCCGGGATGAATGACCGTCACCCGCCCGCCGTTGACGGCCAGCTCATAAACCGGGTTTTTGCCGATTTCGCTCCGTAGATCAAACACATGGCGCGCGTCACGGCATACTTCGACGATCACTTCCTGGAAAAAACACAGGACACAGGCTTCCGGCACATCCACCCGCTTGAGTATACGCGCCGGTTCGATCAGGGCTTCAGGCGAGGGGTCGTGTTCAAGGATTGGGTACATAAGATAAGTTCCGAGTGCTGGTGGATAAACCAATTAGACTGTGACGGATTCTGAGCGGACAGCGGGCTTCAGCCCGTTGCCAGTGGGCTAAAGCCTCACTGTCTATCCGGCTCATTCTTTTCCGTTTATCCATAGTATGCCAAGTGCCGAGCGGTTGGTCAGACCAGGACACGGCCTGATGGTTGAAAGCCTGCATGATAACGAGGATAATAACCCTCGTCAAGCAAAGGAACGCGATGAACTCCCCGAATACACAGCCTGTTTTCCCGCTCCGGCTGTCCCGCCGGGATGTGCTGGCCGGTGTTGGCATCCTGCTGCTGGCCTTCGGCCTGCGGGTGGTGGTCGTTTTCGACCGCGCCCAGGCTGGCGCGGCCTTCGACCCGCTGCCGCCGGGGACTGACCAGCGCGTTTATGTCGAACTGGCGGAGCGTTACGAGGCTGGAAGCTGGCCGGATGGGCCGTTTTTCTGGCAGCCCGGCATCGTTTATTTTCTGGTTGGCGTGCGGGCGTTGGTAGGCGAGTCGTTGGGGATGATGCGGCTGGTGGTGGCGCTGGCCGGGGCGCTGGCCTGCGGCTGGATGGTCGGCGCAGGCTGGCTGCTCACTCGGCGGCGCTGGGGCGGTTATCTGGCTGGGCTGCTGCTGGCGGTTTACCCGATCGCCATTTTTTTCGCCACCGACTTTTTAACCGAAGGGCTGGCGTCGGTTTACGTCAGCCTGTTTTTGTTCCTGGCACTGTGGCAGCGGGACCAGCCGGCGCGCTGGCGTTCGGCGCTGGTGGGCGTGGTGCTGGGGCTGGCGATCATCACCCGTACCAATCTGGGTATTCTGGCGCTGGCGTGGCTGGCGCTGCTGGCGTTAAGTCTGCCCCGCCGTCGGGCTGTGTTACACGCGGCGCTGTCGCTGGTTTTCGTGGCGCTGACCATTGCGCCGGTCACGCTCTACAACCGGCAGGCGGCGCGGGGCGGGCCGTACCCACTGGTGACTTCCACCGGTTTGAACGAGGTTTACCGCGCCAATAACCGCGACGCGACCGGCGTCCGCAGCACCGACCCGGCCATGCTGACGGTAGACGGCGATTACCTGGACGCGCTGCTGGCCGACATCCGGCTGAAGCCGCTGCGTTTTGTTGAACTACAAATTCGTAAGGCCGGCCTGTACTGGTCGGAACTGGAGCCGGGCAATAACCTGGATTATCTCCAGAGCGGTGAGGCGGTGTCGCCGCTGCTGCGCGCTGTGCCGCTGGATTTCCGCGTGCTGGCCTTTTTCGGCTGGCTGGGCGTGGTTGCGATGTTTTACCATAACCGGCAGTTGGGGCTGTTTTTCGCGCTGCTGCACCTGCTGATTTTCGCCAGCGTTATGCCGCTGTGGGCAGAAGGCCGCCTTAAACAGCCGGCGGTTGCGCCGCTGGTACTCTCATCGGCCTGTTTTTTCGTCGCGCTGTTTGACCTGCTCCACGCGCGGATGTGGCGAACGCTGGCCCGGCGGTACGCGCCCCCGGCGCTGGCGCTGCTGCTGGCGCTGGCCGGGCTGCGCGCGGCGGTGGATACCCTGCCGCAGACACGCCCGGTGGCCGGCCTGCCCGATGACCTGCGCCCGCTGGACGTGACCTGGGACGGGACGCTGCGGCTGATCGGCTGGCGGACGCTGCCGGACTGGCCCGCCGCCGAACGCGGCTGGACGCATTTCCAGCGGTCTTATGTCATACAGCTTTACTGGGATGTGCTGACCCCCGTCGCAGTGGATTACAACTTCTATCTGGCCTACATTGTGGACGGCCAGCGCATCGCCGGGTTCGACCGCGCCATCGGGGCGGTCAGCTTCATACCCCGGCGCACGTCATCGTGGCAGCCCGGCGAGATTTACGCCGAAATCCTGGGCTTTAAACTGCCGCAGGATGCGCCGCGCGAGGTGAGCGGCGATATTCGCCTGGGCGTTTACCGGGTGGAAGGCGAGGACGAAAACAGCCGGACGGTTTTCTCGGTGCAGGCCGCGCCAATGAACGCGGACGCGATCACTTTGCAGCGGTTAGCTGTATTTGATATGGGGGGACAGGCCGCCGTGGAGGGCTTCGCCATTTTTGGCGGGCAGCTTTCGCTGCACGGCGCGGAACTGGTGCGGCAGGCTGAACCCGGCCAAAGCGTACCGCTGGTTTTTTACTGGACGGCGCTGGCCGATCTGCAAACCGACTATACGCTGTTCATTCATCTGCTGGACAAAAACGGCCAGACGGCAGCCCAGTACGACGGCCAGCCCCGGCAGAACCGGCTGTCTACGTCCACCTGGCCGCCGGATTATACGATCCGCGACGAAGCGCAGCTGACAATGCCGGATGAGCCAGGGGTTTATCAGGTATATATGGGCTGGTACGATTCGCTGACGTTGAACCGCCTACCGGTGGACGGGTCGCCGGATGGCCGCCTGCTGCTGGGCGAAATCCGAGTCGAAGGCTGACAGCGCGCGCGTCCCGGCGTATAATACACACAGGCAAAGCAGTGATTTGCCCCGGCACTAAAAGGCGCACAAAGGAACATTATGGCAAACGACGATGACATCCGCCGTTTGGTCGCCCGTACCCTGCGGCGGCGGTTGGGCGCGCGCCCGGTGATAACCGCCGAGGCCGTGAACGAAATCCCCGAAGGCAGTACGCTGGAAATCCCGCCAGACGCGCTGGTGACGCCGCTGGCGCGCAGCACGGCACTCAGCCGCCGTGTGAAGCTCGTCGCCGCCGCGCAGCAGCCCGCGCCGGAGGTCCGGGTGATCGCACTCGGCGCGGATCACGGCGGTTATGCCCTCAAAGAGATGCTCAAAGCCTGGCTGCAAGCCGAATATACCACCATAGACTGCGGCACGAACGGGCCGGAAAGCGTGGATTACCCGGACTTCGCCCTGGCGGTGGCACAGTCGGTCGCCAGCGGGCGCGCTTGGCGCGGCATCATGATTGACGGCGCGGGCATCGGCTCCTGCATGGTGGCGAATAAAGTCCCCGGTGTACGCGCTGCCATGTGTTACGACCACGCCACCGCCGTCAACAGCCGCGAGCATAATGATGCCAACCTGTTGACTCTGGGTGCGGGACTAATCGGCAGCAATCTGGCAAAACAGATCGTCGAAACCTGGCTGAAAACCGAGTTTGCCGGGGGACGGCACGCCAAACGGGTGGATAAAATCATGGCGGCGGAGCGTAAATACCGGGAGTGAGGTCACTGCGTGCCGGCCAGTTACGTGGTTTACATTGACGAATCCGGTGATGAGGGGTTTCTGTTTGACAAGGGCAGCTCCACGTGGTTTGTGCTGTCCGCAGTAATCACGCATAAAGTTAATGATCTGGAGACGGTCAAGTTGGTAGATGCCGTCCGTATTTTATTGGGGCGTAAAGATCATGAGCCGCTCCACTTTAGACGGCTGAAACATGAACATCTTCTGCCGTTTTTACATCAGATCGCACAATCTGATCTCAAGACGGTGACTGTATTCATACATAAACCGTCTATTCACAAAATAGAATTGTTTCAACAGCGCAACCGGCTGTATTTTTACGCCTCTCGGCTGCTGCTTGAACGTATTTCCTGGTATTGTCGTGATCGCAGACCAGACGCGCCTGATGGTGATGGCAGTGCGGAAATTATCTTTTCAAATCGCGGCGGCATGAAATATGATGAATTTCGAAACTATCTTAATGTGTTGAAAACGCAGACTACCGTTTTTGGCGTCGAAATTGACTGGGATGTTATTAATGCAGATCAGATTACGGCCTACTCCGCCAAGCAGATGGGGCTGCAAATTGCCGATGCCGTAGCGAGTGGATTCTTCTTTGGGGTACAGGCCAGTCAATATGGTTTTGCGGAAGATCGGTACGCGCGCATGTTAAAGCCGGTAGTGTACCATCGCAGAGGCCGGTACAACGGCTATGGATTAAAGTTTTGGCCGCGCGATTGTGAAATCATCATAAATAAAGAAAGCCATTTAGCATGGCTTCAAGAAATTTACGGACTTTGATCGAATGCAGGTCCCGGGCCTTAGGATCCCACTCACCTGGAGCTGCCGTCACAAAGACGACCTAAGGATGTTCCCGCGCATACCTGCATAAATATTGTACTATAAAGTACAGCAATTGCCAAGTTAAAATCGAGATGGGACGGTCAGATAAGGCCGAGAGCGATTATGAACCGACGACTGACAAACGCCGAATTTGAACAGCTCGTAGACGAAATCACCAGACAGGTCGTCGCCAGACTGGGCAAGGGCGACACCGCCGCGCACAGCGGGAGCGCCTGCACATGTAGTGATGGCCGCTGCGTGCGCGAGTGCAGCGACCGCGTGAAGGAAGTGGTCGCCAACGGCGCGGGGCGCGTCTCCTCCGGCCTGGGTTACATCCCCCGCGACCTGGGCATCGCCCGTTTGATTGACCATACGCTGCTGAAGCCAGATGCTACGGCAGCGGAGATCGCGCAGTTGTGCCGCGAGGCGCGCGATTATCACTTCGCTTCGGTGTGCGTCAACAGCGCCTACGTGCCACTGTGCGCCGACCTGCTTAAAGGCAGCGACGTGGCCGTTTGCACGGTCGTCGGTTTTCCGCTGGGCGCGTCCCCGGCAGAGGTGAAAGCCTACGAGGCGCAGCTTGCCATCCAGAACGGCGCGCGCGAGATAGACATGGTGCTGAATATCGGCCTGCTCAAAAGCCGCGATCTGAAGGGGCTGCACAACGACATCAAAACCGTCGTCGCCACCTGCCATGCCCACAGCGTTTTGTGCAAAGTTATCCTGGAAACCTCCAAACTGAACGATGAAGAAAAGGTGATCGCCTGCCAAGTCGCGCGGATGGCCGGGGCGGATTTCGTCAAAACCAGCACCGGCTTTGGCGGCGGCGGCGCGACGGCTGCCGACGTGGCGCTCATGCGGAAGGTGGTCGGGCCGGACATCGGCGTGAAGGCTTCCGGCGGCGTGCGAAATTACCAGGACGCGCAGGCGATGGTCAAGGCCGGGGCGACGCGCATCGGTGCCAGCGCGGGCGTGGCGATCATGCAGGAAGCGCGGGGGGAGAGCGTGTCCGGCGGGGGCAAGGGGTATTAACTTTAATGGCAGCGATCGCCCGGCAAATTGTGAGCGATAAATTATCGGCTTGTCTCAACAAAGTTGCGGCGCTGTAAAGGCGCAATGTTTGAGCTGCAACGGACGCTAAACGGGCGGCCACTTTTGCGGTACAATGGATTTTCTGACCCTGTGAGAGTTATTTTATGGCCGGATTACAAAACCTGATATTTCCCGATGAAGGCCGCCCCGTGCGCTGGAAGGGCGCGCTGGTTGGGGCTATTGGCGGGCTGGCAGGCGTTTATGCGCTGCGCCTGTACTGGCATTACATCGCCCCGGCGGTTTTCCCGCCGGAAGCCGACCCCGCCCATCCCGATATCAACCCGACTCATTCTATCGCGCTGGTCGAACGCGCCTACCGGATGGGCGAATCCGCGCCGGCGGCGCTGGGGCGCATCGGTTACGAACAGTTAGCCGGCGAAATGCCAGATGCCGACATGCACCGCCAACTGGGCGAAACCACGCCGGCGCTGTTGGGCGTGATGATGGGCATCACCTACGGCGGCACGCGCACCACCACCCGCGCTACAGACCTGGCGGGGGGCTTTTTTTACGGTCTGCGGCTGTGGTTGGGCGATACAATCGGTACAGCACTGTTAGGGCTGCGGCCCGGCCCGGCGGCTTATTCTCGCGCGCAGCATTTATGGCGGCTGGTCGGGTTCTGGGTGTATAGTTTCACCACGACGGCTGTAACCCGTCTGCTCTACCGGCTGATCGAAGACTAAAAGTTGTTTAACCATCGAAGCCCGCTATCATCGCCTGGCCGGGGTTAATATTATCCCCGACCGGTTGTTGTCAACAACTAAGGAGCAAAGAATGGCAGAAGCACTCGGTATGATTGAAACCAAATCCTTCGCGGCGCTGGTGGAAGCCGCCGACGCGATGGTGAAAGCGGCGCGCGTCGAACTCGTCACCTACGAAAAAACCGGCGGCGGCTTTGTGACAGCCGTCGTGCGCGGTGACGTGGCGGCGGTTAAAGCGGCGGTTGAAGCCGGCGTCCGCAGCGCCGAGAAGGTCGGGGAAATCGTGGCGGTTCACGTCATTCCGCGCCCGCACGTCAACGTGGACGCGGTTATGCCGCTGGGCCGAACCGAAGAAGGCCAGTCCGCCATGCAGAACGCCAAAGGAAACTGAGCGGTTTTCCAACGGCATCTTAATTTTAAAAACAAAGGTCATGGGGCTGCTCATGGCCTGTTTGTCTTTTGAGGGAGCGTGCCTATGCTGCTGGCAATGGTCATTGGTACGGTGGTGGCGAGCGCCAAGAGCGAACGCACCGACGGTTTAAAAATGCTGATTCTCCAGCCGCTCGACCTGGACGGCCAGCCAAAAGGAAGTTACGTGGTCGCTTTCGACGCGGTTGGCGCGGGCGAAGGTGAGATCGTGTTATACGCCAGCGGGAGCAGCGCCCGGCAGACGCCGGCCACCGATAACCGCCCCGCCGATGCGACCATCTTCGCCATCGTGGATACCTGGGATGTAGGCGGCGTGGTGAAATACGAAAAATCCAAAGGCGAATAATCCTTAAGTACCAGTTTTTGCTGCTCTGGCGGTTTGTGGCGCCCATTCCGGTTATAATTTGGTTGGTTTTGCCTGTCTTTATATCGGAGGTGCGGGATGACGGTTGAAATCGGACAGTTAATCGTCTGGCTCATCACCGGGGCGCTGGCGGGTTATCTGGCCGGGCTGCTGGTGCGGCGGCGGGGATTTGGCACAGTCGGCAATATCGTCATTGGCCTGCTGGGCGCGCTGCTCGGCGGGCTGCTGTTCCAACTGCTGAACATTCGCATCAGCAATCTGCCGACCTTCACGTTTTCGCTGGCCGACCTGATCGTGGCATTCATCGGCGCGGTAGTGTTAATCCTGGTGATCGGGCTGGTGGCGCGGCGGCAGTAAACCGCGCCGCAAGCATAATAAAAGGCTGCTGTGATGGACGTTTACGAGGTTATCCGCGCCAAACGCGCGATTCGCCAGTTTGAGCCGCGCCCACTGCCGGAGGATGTCGTGCGGCAAATCCTTAACGCCGGGCGGCTGTCGCAGTCCTCAAAAAATACACAGCCCTGGCAGTTCATCGCCATCCGCGACCGGGACACGCTGAAGGCGCTTGCCACCACTGGCGAGTGGGCCGGCCATCTGGCCGGGGCGGCGTTGGGCATCGCCATCCTCACGCCGAACCCGGACGAAAAATTCCAGATTATGTTCGACGCCGGGCAGACTGCCGCTTACATGCAGCTTGCCGCCTGGGAACTGGGCGTGGGGTCGTGCCTGGCTTCGATTTACGAGCCTGAGCGGGCGCGGGACATCCTGGGTTTTCCACCGGAATGGCAGTTGCGGATCGCTCTTTCATTCGGCTACCCGGCGGCAGAGGCCGCCGCGTCTCGTCCGCCGCGCCCCGGCGGGCGCAGGCCGCTGGCCGAAATCGTGCATTGGGACCGGTGGGGCGGGCGCTAACCCCGCCCTACTCAATTCACCGTTCGCGTAATCCCCGCCAGAACACACAATCCCAACACCGCGCCTTCACAACTTCTACACAAGTCTGCCCCATACTACGGCCAGATTGTCGGAAGTGATGTGAAGGAGCAACCTCATGTTGAAAAAATTCGTTCTGGGCGCGCTGTCGTTAACTCTCATCGGCGCGGTAGGCGTGGCGCTGCTGGATAATCAGGCATCGGCCAGCGAAGCAGCCTTCCCCGTTTTACAGGCGGCCGAAATTAACCCTACCGCTGAACCGATGCCAACCCCCGGCGCGGGCGGCGGCATCGGGCCGGTTCAGGTTCAGCAGTCGGTTAACCAGGTGGGCGACTCCTGGCTGGGCAGCGGGCAGATCGTGGCACTGGATGGCATAGGGCTGACACTGGCGCTGGCCGACGGCAGCCAGATTTACGTGGAACTGGGGCCGGCGGCTTACTGGCAGGGCCAGGGGGTGATATTGAATCCGGGCGACAGCGTCACGATCAGCGGCTTCTCTAACGGCGCGCAGTATCACGCCGGGACGCTGACGACCGCCGACGGGGCGCAGATTTACCTGCGGAATGAGGCCGGCCAGCCGCTCTGGTCGGGCGGGAACGGCGAGCAGGGCGGCCAGGGCGCGGGCGGCACGAACGAAACGCTCACCCCGATGGAGTCCTGGGTGACGCTGAACGGCGTCGTCACGGCGGTGACGAATAACGGCCTCACTGTTCAGACGGCAGACGGCCAGACCTACACGCTGCAATTCGGGCGGGCAGATTTCTGGGCAAGCCAGGCGGTGACGTTCGCGGCTGGCGATGCGGTTTCGGCGATGGGCTTCTGGATGGGCAACCAGTTCCAAACCGGGCAAATCACCAAAACCGCCACCGGCGAACGCATTCTGCTGCGCGACCCCAACGGACGGCCTCTGTGGGGCGGCCCTGGGCGAAACGGCAACGGTAATGGTAACGGGAATGGCGGGGCGGCGGCCGGCGCCGCCCCCGATAATGCCCAGGGAAGCGGACAGGGCCGCCAGTGGCGCGGCGGGCGCGGTTAGTTTTTTGGCCGGATGCCCAGACGAGGTAAAACCACCATGGCCGAAAACCCCGACCCTCGACCGGAACATCTGCCGCAGCGTATATGGGAGTCCATCCAGCGGGATGAACTCCCGCCGCCCGATGATCGCGGACGGATGCGCCTGGTGATGAACAACCTGGTGCTGCACCTGCACCCCAGCAAAGTCGCCCGCCCTACTTTAAAGTTCACCTACACCTGGGGTCTGGGTGGGCTGGCACTGCTGCTGGTAATGATCCTGGCCGTGACCGGCGTGCTGCTGATGTTTGAATATACGCCCACGCCGCAGACCGCCTACCTGGACATGCTCAAACTGCAAACCGAGGTATGGTATGGGCAGCTTATCCGCAACCTGCACCACTGGAGCGGCAATCTGCTGGTGATTACGGTTTTCCTGCACCTGCTGCGGGTGTTTTTTACCGGCGGTTTCCGCACCCCGCGCGAGTTTAACTGGGTGCTGGGGTTGGGCCTGCTGCTGCTGGTGGTGGCGGCCAATTTCACCGGCTACCTGCTGCCCTGGGATCAACTGGCGTACTGGGCGGTGACGGTCGGCTCCAGCCTGCTCAGCTACGTGCCGCTGATCGGTGAACCGCTGCGGAACTTCCTGCTCGGCGGCCCGGAAGTCGGCGCGGCCACGCTGACCAACTTCTACGGCCTGCACGTCGCCATCATCCCGCTGGCGCTGATGGGCATCGTTTCGTTCCACATCTGGCGCGTGCGGAAGGATACCTTAAGCATACCGCGCCGTCTGGATGGCAAAATTGACGACGGTGGGACGGGCAGCACGCAGGTCGAAAAAGTGACCACCCTGCCGCATCTGGTTTCGCGGGAACTGGTGTTTGCGCTGGTGATGACCGGCCTCATCCTGATGTGGTCGGTGTGGGTGAACGCGCCGCTGGAGGCCGCCGCCAACCCCGATCACAGCCCGAACCCGGCCAAAGCAGCCTGGTACTTTATGGGACTGCAAGAACTACTGCTGCACTTCCACCCGGTCTTTGGCGCGATTATCATCCCGACGCTGGCGCTGGGGGCGCTGGCGATTCTGCCTTACCAGCGGTTCGACCTGAGCGCCGAAGGCGTCTGGTTCCGGTCGCTGAAGGGGCGGCAGATGGCGCTGGTCGGCGCGGTCACGGGGTTGATCGCCACGCCCGCGCTGGTGCTGCTGGACGAATACGCACTCGATCTGCCGGGGCTGATGCCCAGCCTGCCGACGCTCATCAGCAACGGCTGGATTCCCCTGGCGGCGCTGCTGCTGCTGCTGATCGTTTATTACGAAATCATCAAACGTGTGTTTAAGGCCACCGCCTGCGAAAGCCGGCAGAGCGTGTTCGTGCTGCTGGTGACGGCCTTTGTGGTGCTGACGGTGATCGGCATCGCATTTCGCGGCGAAGGTATGGCCCTGATGTGGCCCTGGGAGGTGCTGGGATGAGCGACGTTAAACTACCATCTGTGATGGACGAAACCGTATCCCGCCGCGATTTTCTCAAACTGGCCTGGGGCGCGGCGGGGCTGCTGGCCCTGGTCGAAGCGGGCGGGGTGGCGCTCAGTTTTTTCTCGCCGCGCACGGCAGAAGGCCGGTTCGGCGGGGTGTTTGAAGTTGGCGCGGTGGATGACTTCCCGCCGGGCAGCGTGACACCCTTTAACGCCGGACGGTTTTATCTGGTGCGGATGGAAGATGGCGGCTTTCTGGCGCTGTACCGCAAATGCACTCACCTGGGCTGCGCCGTCCCCTGGAATCAGGCCGAGCAGAAGTTCATCTGCCCCTGCCATGCTTCGGCCTTCGAGCGTGACGGCCAGGTGTTAAACCCGCCTGCGCCACGCCCGCTGGATCGTTTTCTGGTGACAATTGTGGACGGCATGGTGAGGGTGGATACTGGCGCGCCAATTCAGCGCGACCGCCCCGGCCCCGCCGATCTGGTATACGCATGAAGCCGGCACGGCGGCTGACAACGAACAACTGCATTCGAGGATGAACCATGACTCGTTATATGACCTGGTTAGGATTTCTGGGAACGATGTTGATCGTGGCGGCGCTGGGCATCGCGGCCCTGCGCGAGCCGGCGCGGCAGGTTCAGGCCGCCGAAGCCGTTCAGGCGGCGGCAGTGATCGAGGGAACGGACTTATACGCGCAGAACTGCACTGCCTGTCACGGCGCATCAGGCGAAGGTCTGGCCGCCTATCCGCCGCTCGACAGCGACGGCGTGCAGGGCATGGACGCCGAAACCCTCTACCGTGTCATCGAACGCGGGCGTTACAACACGGCGATGGCCGCGTTCGGCGTGGACGAAGGCGGCATCCTGACGCAGATGCAGATCAACAGCCTGGTGGTGATGATTCAGGCCGGGACGTGGGATACGGTCGCCGCGCGGGTGGCCGAACTGGGGCTGACGCCGCCGCAAATCACCATCCTGGAAGTGCCACCGGAAACCCTGGCGCTGGTGCAGGCGCTCCCGGCGGGCGATTCGCTGGCGAACGGGCTGACCACCTACGCGGAAAACTGCGCGGCCTGTCATGGCGCGAACGGCGAAGGTTCGTCGCTGGCCCCGGCGCTGAACAGCACGGAACAACGCGCCCGGCTGACCGACGACGACCTGACCCGCGTGATTACCCAGGGCGTGCCGGGTACGCTGATGGCTTCCTGGAACAGCGCCCTGGATAGTACGCAGATCACCGATGTGGTAGCGCTCATCCGGCGCTGGGATGAAGTCACGCAGTCGGGCATCCAGATGCCGGTCATCGAGGCCGCGCCGGTGGACATGAGTCCCGAAGCCGTCGCCAGCGGCCAGCGCCTGTACAGCCTGCTGTGTACACAGTGTCATGGCGCGACGGGTTTCGGCACGCCGCTTGCGCCCGCGCTGAATAACAAAACCTTCCTCAGCCAGACGCCGGATGCCGCTATCCAGCAGATCATCTCGCTGGGCGTGACCGGCACATCCATGCCGGCCTGGGGCGGCTACCTGACCGAAGCCGACATCGCCGCCATCACCGCTTACCTGCGGAGCCTGGAAGCGACCGCGCCGGTGATCGCTGTACAGTAGTAGGGGCGGCCCGTAAGAGCGGCCCGTAGAGACTTCCTCACGGTCGCACACAGGCGCTCCCCTACATCACCCGCCATTCTCATCTTGTTGAGGCACTAAGAAAGAACCTATCCATAAACCGATTGATCTGATAGCAGAACAGTGGGCTTAAGCCCACTATCTGGTGGGTTTACGGATAAACTCTAAGTCTATGTGAAAGGATTTTGACGATGAAACCCCGAACCAACCTGATACTGGATGTGATTATTGTCATCGTGTTTGTGGTGGCGCTGGTTTCCGGCCTGCCGCTGTGGGCAAGCCTGCTCTCCGGGGGCGGCCTGCTGGCAGGCAGTTTATTCGCCTGGCTGCACGGCCTAACCGGAGCGGCCATGAGCGCGCTTGTTTTCACCCACATCTTCTTTCATCGCAAATGGATTGTTTGCCAGGCGCGGCAGAACTGCCGGTGCGCGCGCCGTCTGCTGTAAGCTGTAAAATGAAGGTGTCTGCCTTCAAGAACGAGAGAAGGTCTGCATGGCGCATAAAATTCTGATCGCCGACGACGAGCAGGGCATCCTGAATACGGTGCGCGCCTATCTGGTGGAGGCCGGCTTCCAGGTGGTGACGGCCAAAACCGGGCGCGAGGCATTGTTCGTCTTTCGCCACGAGCAGCCCAACCTGGTTATTCTGGACGTGATGATGCCGGAGATGGACGGCTGGGAAGCCGCGCGGTTAATCCGCAAGGAAAGCCAGGTGCCGCTGCTTTTTCTGACGGCGCGGGTGGACGACATTGACCAGGTGACCGGGTTAGAGATCGGCGCGGACGAATACATCACCAAACCGTTCAGCCCGCGCGTGCTGGTGGCGCGCGTCCGGGCGCTGCTGCGCCGCATCTACGGCGACCTGACCGCCCCGGCGGCCATCTGGCGCGTGGACGACCTGGAACTGAACGCCGAAACGCGCCTCGTAACCCGCCGAGGCGTTCGCATTGACCTGACCCCCAGCGAGTTTGAACTGCTGGCGATTCTGATCGCGCGGCCAAACCGCGTTTTCACCCGCAACGAGCTGCTGGAACGCCTGCAAGGATATGCCGCCTTCGAGCGCGCTATTGACGTGCATATCAAAAACCTGCGCGCCAAAATCGAGGACGACCCGCGCCAGCCGCGTTATATCGAAACCGTGTTCGGCGTCGGCTACCGGATGCGAGGCGAAGCGTGAACCGGCTGTGGATTCGCGTTTCGCTGGCGTTGGTATTCGTCGTCTGGCTGGGGCTGGGGCTGGTCGTGCTGGTGGTGCAAAACGCCACCGAAGCGGGTTTCCGCCTGTATGTGAACCAGCGGGAGTCCGGCACGTTCAGCGCCCAGCAGGTCAGCCGTCTGGAAGCCTATTATGCCCGCAGTGGTTCGTGGGTGGGGGTTGAAGAAATCCTGACCGGGCAGGGACAGGGGCAGGGTAACGCCGACCGGCGCGGCGCGCAAATCCTGATCGCCGATGACACAGGCCGGGTTGTAGCCGCCGCTGACCCGGCGCTGGTGGACACGCTGCTGCCTACCGATGCGCTGGCGCAGGCTCATGCGCTCAGGGTTAACGGCGAACAGGTCGGCTGGTTATACCGGCAAACGCCCGGTGATGAAATCTGGGGCGCGGCGGAAAACGCCTTTTTGACGCAGATGAACCGGCAGCTTGTCATCGCCGCGTCTGGCGCGACCCTCGTCGCCATCATCGCCGGCGGGCTGTTGGCCTGGGTGCTGGCCCGCCCATTGAAGCTGTTAACCGCCGCCACCCAAGACCTAGCGACCGGCCAGTTGGGGCGGCAGGTGAAAATTCACGGCACGGCGGAAACCGATCAGCTTGCGGCAGCCTTTAACGCCATGTCACGCCAGCTGGAGCAGAAAGAACAGCAGCGGCAGGGCATCGCCGCCGACGTGGCCCACGAACTGCGAACGCCAGTCAGCGTACTGCGCGGCCACCTAGAAGCCATGATGGACGGCCTGTATCCGATGGATGGCGCGCATCTGGCCGTCGCTTACGACCAGACCGTCCACCTGGCGCGGCTGGTGGAAGACCTGCGGCTGCTCACCCAGGCCGAAGCGGGGCGTCTGCCGCTGTCGCCGTCGCCGGTTCGGCCAGCCGAACTGGTGGAGCAGGCGGTGGCCCGTTTTGAGCCGCTGGCGCAGGATGCCGGAATCGGCCTGCATTACGAAGTTGAGACCGGGCTGTCTACGCTGTCAGTGGATGCCAGCCGCATCCGCCAGGTGCTGGATAACCTGCTGACCAACGCGCTGCGCCACACCGAACCGGGCGGCCACATCTGGCTAAAAGTTTCGTCCACAGCCGGGGGTATCGCTTTCCAGGTGGCGAACACTGGTCACCTGCCGACCGCCTATGCCGAACATGTCTTCGACCGCTTCTGGCGTGCCGACCAACAGCGCGATACCAGCGGCAGCGGCCTGGGGCTGGCGATCAGCCGCCAGCTTGTGCGGCTGCACGGCGGCACGATTCGCGTCGAACAGCAGGCCGACCGAACGGTGTTCACCTTCGTGCTGCCGGTCTGAACATTAACCCGATGGCGGGCGCGTGGACGTGGCGTCAGGCTGGCGTTTGTCCGCGTCGGGCGGCAGATTCACCCAGCACCCCTGGCCGGTCAAACCGGGGCAAATGCTGTTATATTCAGAATCCCAGTACACGGCCACACTTCGCAGCTGGCCGGCGGCAGAATTCACCCAGAAAGCATCTGCTGACGTGATCTCCCGGCGAAATACCTTCTGCATATCGTCACAGACGGCAGACAGCGGCGCGCTGCTGCCGACCAAACGGTAGACGAAACACGCGCCGGGCGCAGCCATGCTGACATCAAGCTGCAATACGTCGAAGTCATTGA
Organism: Anaerolineae bacterium; assembly: GCA_026645945.1. Lineage (GTDB taxonomy): Bacteria > Chloroflexota > Anaerolineae > Aggregatilineales > Phototrophicaceae > CFX2. The sequence continues at coordinate 8,893 of JAPKMO010000047.1, read as the reverse complement.
CAATTTGTATGATCTGAGGCTGGCCGGTTTCATCCACCACTCTTAAGGAAAGCCGGTCGAGCGCCACCGGTCGCGGCGAAGCGATAAACACCGTGAACAAGTCGGCTTCCATAGTTAGGTATAGATCAAAACCCAGGTCAATTGCGAACGTTTCGGATGGCGATATGGTGGGCGCAGCCTCCAGAGTCGCCCGCACATTCGATGTCGGTGTCGCTGTATTGGTCGGCGTGGGCGTATCGGTCGGCGTTATAGTGCTGGTTGGCGTGGGCGTCCAGGTGGGCGTATCGGTCGGCGCGAAGGCCAGCGGCACGTCGCGCAGGTCGCCGTAGACGTTCACCAGCGCGCCGGAACCGGCAACCCAGGCCGATGCGCCGTCTGACAGCAGCACCGTGTACCACGCGCCGTCCTCGCTGATGCCCGCGATAGTGAAAACATCCTCCGCGTCGAGTACTGCGACCACCGGGTACTGCTGCCCCGGCCCACTGCGGGCAGCGATGCTGCGCGCCGGCTGGATGACCGGCGTGGCCGGAGTGGGCGTGGGCGTATCGGTGGGCGTTGTAGTGCTGGTCGGCGTGTCGGTCGGCGTCGGGGTGGATGTATCGGTCGCCTGGGCGAAGGCCGTCTGGCTGGCGGCTAACTGCGCTTCAATCGTCCGGTTCGCCGCGACGATGGCGGTCGCCGTTTGCCCAAGTTCGCTGCTCTGCACGTCCTGGCGGTTCAGCAGCAAAAGCGCCGCTATCCCCACCAGCATCACACCTGCTGCAATCAGCGCCGCCCATATCCGGTTGACAACCAGGCGAGGCGGCGCGGCGGGTTGCGGATACTCTGTCGCGCGCGATCTGTAAGGATAAACCGGATACTCGCCGTAAGCCGGGACAGTCGCCTCACGATCAATCGGGCCGCTGTCGCTGTAGGGCAGCGCTGCCTCATCCTCCTGAGAAAGCCGCTCAAGCTGGCGGCGGGCATATTCTGCCGGATCAAGATAGGCGGATGTCCCGGTAGTTGTATCGCCGGCATCCAGATAAGGCAGCGCCGGTGTCGTTTCATCTTCCGGCAGGGTTTCGCCAGCCAGGGGCGCGCTCTGCGCCGCGCCTTCGCCTGCAAACCGCAGGGCGGGCGGCGTGGCCGGCTCCCACTCGTTCCCCTGGAAGCGATACCACCTATCAGTTTCGACACCCATCATCCACCAAGTGTTTTCGTCGTCCAGAACCATCAACCGGCGCAGTTCATCCTCTAAGCTCTCCCGATCAAGCTCGCCGCTCTGATACCGGGCGCGCAGCTCTCGAACGCGCGCTTCGGTTTCCTGGAAGCGCCGCGCCAGCGCCCGTATTTCCGGCGTGACGACGACTTCCCACGGCCCGGCGGTGCTGAGAAGCCGCTGCAAAAAGGCTTCATATGCCTGCGCCAGCGAAAGGCGGTCGGTGCGGCTTTCGGCCAGCACCGCGATCTGCTCGCCGTAGGCGTAACGCGGCACATGCTGAATCTGGACTTTATCGAAATACTGCTGGAGCTCGCACTCCGGCAGGTTATAGACCTGGGTGAACAGGCGCTCGAAAGCCGGCTGATAGCCCTCGATGCCCTGGGCGGCATCGCCCTCGCGCCAGGTCAGGCGCAGGTCGTTTTCGGCCAGTTCGATGCGCGACGGCAGCGGGTAGACCACCAGCGGGCGCAGGTCGTCGGAGTTGCGGCGGTAGGTCAGCGCCTGCGGTACGAGGCTGTCAATGATGCCGGTGAGGCTCTGGCGGTTGGGCGTAAAAACCACCACCAGTTTTTCCGGCAGCAGCATGGTGCAGATGCCGCTGGTATCGGTGATGCCGGTGCGCGAGTCGATCAGCACATATTCATAGTGGCGCGACAGCCAGCCGGCCAGCGCCGGGAACAGCCAGGGCGACTGCTCGAACAGGCTGTCCCACTCGAAGCCGTTGACGCGCCCGGCATAGGCTTCGTCAAAGCGCCCGGCTTTGAGCAGGTACAGCGCCGGGATGTCGGTCGGCACGACGTAGCGGCTGAAATCCAGCTTCTCGAACAGCGCGTTCACTACTTCGGCTTCCGGCTCGTCATCCGGGTCGAAGCCGGCGGCGGCCTGCCGGAGTTCGCCGAACAGTTCGATCAGGCCGGGCTGATTATTAAAGTCATTTTCGCGGGTGGCAGCGGACGGAAAGGCTTTGTTCACCCGCCCCTGAAAGTAACGGTGCAGCCCCGGCGCTTCCAGGTCCCAGTCAATCATCAGCACCGGCGCGGCCTTCTCCCGCTGCGCCAGCAGGCAGGCCACGTTCGCCAGCGTCATCGAGCGCCCGGTGCCGCCTTTGTATGAATAAAAGGTGATGATCTGGCCGGGTTTATCAAGCGGCATGGGTTTCCGTCCTGAAGGGGAAAAGCTGGCGGTGCGGCCTGGCGATCATCTGTTCCAGGAAGGGCAGCACCTCTTCATCGGTGGGCAGGGCATAATTCGGACATTCGCCGCACCAGTCCACGCCCAGCGCCGTCAGCCGTTCATGCACTTCCCGGATGTAGCTGGCGATTTCGGCCACCTGCCGGTTATAAACCGGGTGGGTGAGGATGTCCGGCGTCGCCAGCGAATAATCGGAAAAATCGTAACACTGCCGCTCCTGCCTGATCTCCGGCGGCAGGGCATCGAAACCCTTCAGCACGATGGGGATAATGAGTCCCATCTTGCGGTCGCCGATCTGTTTCAGCCGCTCCTCCTCCAGCTTTTTCATCGCCAGAAATTCGCGGGCGCAGTAGGTCTTTTGTTTGCTGAAGTAGGTAGGCGTAAAGATGACGATCATACACACACTGCGGCAGAGCGCATCCGCCAGCGCGTTGTTGAACAGGTAGCCGCCCTTCAGCCGTTCGCGGTCAATGTAAATCTGCTCGTCGGACGGCACGCCGTCCAATTCGATTTCCAGCTCAATATGACTCTTGAGGGCTTCCAGAAATTTTTCCAGAAAACGGCTGCCCAAGTCATACTGCACGTGCCGGTAGCTGATGAAACAGGAATATTGAAAAGCCATAAGATGCTGTCCGCCGGTGCGATACCGCTGCTATTTTCTACTTTACCTGAAATACAGATGGTTAGGCAACCGGGCATTCCGCCTGTACAATAGTGTTTTATGACACCACATCACTTAAAATCCCTAAAACAAAATCGGTTCAGTGCAATCGTTATCCTGATCGGGCTGGCGCTGCTAGCGGCGTGCAGCGGCCAGCGCGGCCAGCGCGTCGAAGACCTGCCGACCCCGGCTTCCATCGAAGGGCTGGCGACGGCGCAGTTTTTAACCGCCAACGCCCCTCCCCCCGGCTTCGAGGGCCCGCTGGCGCTGCCGGAAGTGGACGCCAACCTGACGGCGCTGCCCGGCTGGCGCTACGTGGTCGAACTGGCTTTTGAGGGCGTATTTGCCGGCACACCCCGCCAGACTGCCGCCACCGCACAGGCCGAAACCTGGTATCGCCAGTTGGGGGCGGCGCGGCGGGTGGTCGTCAGCACCTCCGGCGAACTGCTGGGGCGGCAGGACAGCGCCTTTGAAGCCGTCCGGCTGGCAGAGGACGCCTTCCTGGTGCGCGAGGGCGCGTGCAGCGGCGGGCCGGACGCGGCGACGGCTGCCGACCTGCGCGCCGGGATGCTGGTCGGCGGCGTGAACCGCGCCACCTTTGCCGGCAAACGCGCCACCCTCAACGGCGAGGAAGCCTGGCTGTACACCTTCAGCACCGCCGATCTCAACCTGCCTTCGGTGCGCCTCAGCGACGAAGGCTCGATCACCCTGACGGGCGGGGAACTGTGGTTCGCGCCGGCTCGGAACGCCGTCATACGCTTTTACGTCAATCTGGATGTGAACAACGCTATCATCTTCGACCGGCAGCTTCCCGTCAGCGGGCAGCTTTTGCTGCGTTATGATCTGTACGACATCGGCTCGGAGCCTAATATCACCGTACCGTTCGGTTGCTGACACCGGAGGACAAAAGCAATGGCGACCTCTGATTTAACGACCCTGTTTTTGATCGGCCTGGCGCTGGCCTGCATCGTGCCGCTGATTATCCTCGGCGTGATGGCGATTTTTCTGCTCACGGTTGGGCGGCGCGTCCTCAACGACTTCTTCGACCCCGACAGTACAGCCCTGCGCCGTTATTACGAACGGCTGCGCGCGGAAAATCCACGCCTGCCTGCCGACCGGCTTCTGGCACGGGTCATCGGGCGGCAGTCCTTCCGCTGCGGTGTGGTCGGCGCGATCACCGGTCTGGGCGGTTTCATCACCCTGCCCATCGCGCTGCCGGTGGACATCCTCATCTCACTGCGGATGCAGGCCGCGCTGGTGGACTTCATCGCCGAATTGTACGGCCAGGGACAGGTCAGCGAGCGCGAACGACAGCTCCGCACCTATTTGATCCTCTCAGGCGGGCGGCGGCTGAGCGAAGCGGCGCTGGAGGTCGCCATGAAGTTCGCGCTGCGCGTGCTGGGTAAATCGTTCGCCAAACTTATCCCGTTCGTCGGCGCGGCGGTCAGCTTCGCCTTTAACTACACGATGGTGCAGGGGATCGGGCGGCTGGCGCTGGCGCGGTACGCCCGCCCCACCAATCAATAGAATACGCCGCAGCGCATCCCTGTATAGTGGGATTTTTTTCGACCCACAATCCGAACAGGGCAATCGCATCTAAACGGTACAAGTGTTCTCAATCTGCTTTTCGACCCCCTCCATCCCTTCGGGACACCTCCCCCGTATACAGGGGAGGATGAATGCTCGCGCGACTCGTCCCCCTCCCCGTATACAGGGAGGGCCGGGGAGGGGTCTGAAAGAGCCATGAGCCGGTTAAGATTGGATATGCAATCGCCCCGCAACCAGAACATACGTTCTTGACAGATTAGAACATAAATGCTATTCTTAACCTATCGAAGGTTGTTGGGAGGAACAGCATTATGATTATGCCGATTTTCACCGTTCAGGATGTAGATGCCAGCATCGCTTTTTACACCGAAAAACTGGGTTTTAAGCAGGATTTCGTGATGGCCGGGCCGGAAGGCAAAAACGTGTTCGGCTTCGTCAGCCTGGGCAAAGCGGTCATCGGGCTGGACACCAGCCCCGGCCAGCCGCGCGGCGGCGCGGGCGCGGACTTTATGATTTACATTCCCGACGATGCCGACCTGGACAAACACTATGCCGACGTGCAGGCCAAAGGCGTGAAGATCGCCGCGCCCATCGAAGACAAATACTGGGGCGACCGCACCTATGCCGTTCATGATCCTGACGGCTACCGCCTGACCTTCGCCAAGTTCGTGAAGCAGGTGCCGATGGAGGAAATTCAGGAGATCATGCGCAGCGGCAACATCGCGCAGTAGCACAGACATCCAGGACGGGGCGCAGCCAGCGCCCCGTTTTTGATTCACCGCCTTCGCGTCAGGCGGGCGTCCCTTCGGCAGTGGCATAATAGCAGCAGCATAGAGACGGAGATGCCCTGATGAAGTATGTGGCCTTATGCCTGCTGGCTTTTTCGATCATGACCGCTTCTGTCCAGGCGCAGCCGCCGGCCTGCCCTGGCGCGGATGACCTGACGCCCCGGCTGAGTCCCGGCCTGTGGGCGCGGGTGGCGCACGATAGCGCCAACAACCTGCGCCGCGAACCGACCACGCAGGGTTTGTTACTGGGCAGCATCCCCGGTGGCGACATCTTCCAGCTAACAGACGGCCCGCGCTGCGCCGACGGTTACGTCTGGTGGCAGGTGCGCTATGGGGGACAAACCGGATGGACGGCGGAAGGCAGCCCGCAGCCGGCGGAATACTGGCTGGAGCCGCTGACCGGGCAGCCGGCGGATTCCCCTTCCGGCGCAGCACTTGACCCCGAAGGCTGTCAGCGCCCGCCCGACGATTATACGCAGATGCAGATCGGTTATGCGGTTTTGAACGCCCGCACCCTGGCGATGCTCGACCACGCCCAGACGCTCTACCGTGCCCAGGGCGGCAGCGTGGATTTCCGGCAGGCCATCATGCAGGGCAGTTATAATCCCGGCGGTGTATCGGCCAGTTTTGGCACGCACGACGGCGGCGGCGCGGTAGACCTTTCGGTACGCAGCCGCCAGGACTGGCGCGTTTTGAGCGACGACATCTGGCCGATGATCCGCGCGCTGCGGGTGGCCGGGTTCGCCGCCTGGCTGCGCGATACCGGCGAGTTATACCCCGGCTCACCCATCCACATCCACGCTATCGCCATCGGCGACGCCGAGCTTTCGCCAGCGGCGCGCGACCAGATTGACGGCACATTCGGCTACCTGCGCGGTTATAACGGCTTGCCGCAGACCGACAATATCCCCAGACCGGATACCTCCGGCGAGATGGTCATCTGCACCTGGATGGTCGAAATGGGGTTTGGTGATCTGCGCGAAACCGGGAATTAAAAGCGGGCGAAAGTTAACCCTCGCCCGCTTAACCGCATCATTTACCGGCAGATGGAACCTGATAAACCCAGATGTTGCGCCCTTCGCAGCGCGCGCCCGGCCCCTTGCCGACCAGCGCGATGCCGTAGATGCCGCTGCGCTCCCGCACCGGTATATCGCTTAACACCAGTTCACCGTTCACAAAAACGTTCGCCCGGTCGCCGATCATGGTGAACAATATATGCACCGAGCGGGTGATGTCAAAAATCGTCTCGCCGACGGTGATATTGGCATCGCTGGTGGCCGAAAAACGATCCAAAATATACAGTTCGCCCTCGTTGGTCAGGCCGACTTCGGCAAACGTCGTGGCCGCGCCGCTGTTATCGGTGCCGATGCGCGCGATTAAGCTGCACTGTTCCAGTTGATCGGCATTACCAACCGTAAAGGTCAGTTCGCCGGCCATGATGATGTGTGTGTTCGGCGAACGCCGCGCCAGCGGGGTAAACCAGCTCCCCTGACCGGTGAAAAAGGCGCGATTTTCCGTGAATACCAGACTGCCGCCGGGCGGAGCGAAACCGAGTTTTTGCAGCTCTCGCATGACGGCCTGGGGCTGGCCGGCATATTCCGCCAGCCGGACGGCGCTTGTAACAGCCGGCTTGCCGGGGTTGCTGTCGGCCAGCGCCTCCCACAGCATCAGGTTATCGAAAGCGACACTGGCGCTGCCATCGTCATAGGCGCTCACCGTCAAACCCACCCGCCCCTGGCGGTAGGTGCGGTCGGTGGTTTCCGCCAGCAGGTTTTCCCCCACGTACAGCGCCAGATAATCGCCCGCGCAGACGGCAGTAATGTGGTTACTGTCCCGCCCCTGGTTGATGAACTTAGACTGCGCCCACTCGACCAGCGTTTCAAAATCGCCCGATTTGCCGGTGTGTTTCTGGATGGCATAATAACCATCACCCGTAATCCAGAAATAATACCCCGCGCCGCTGTATTCCGAGTCGGCGCGGCACATCACACCGTAAGAATTCACCAGGCTTTTTGAAAGCTGCTCTGTATCCACTTCGATGATGACATCGGTATGGTCGTCCTGGTCAATCTCAAAAACAAAGTAGTTTTCGTCCGCCTGCATCTGGTAAGCGCCGTTCACGACCGACCCGCTTGAGTGGTCGCCCTGGAAATCTTCCCAGGTCGTATTATTATTAAACCGTTCGTCAACCAGCAGATCGCCCGGCAGTACCGCCTGCGACCCCCTGGACAGCCGTTCGGCGACCACCTGCGCGCCGGTTTTGCCGATATTACGCTGCGCCAGCGCCGGAGCCGCCGCAACTGCCAGCAGCATCAAAACAATAAACAGGACACCTTTTTTCATCCGTATCTCCCTTCAGATCAATAAACTTATAATTGATTATATAAGCTGTTGAAAGTTCCTGGGCTTAAATTTGGCGGGTAAATTGTTTAAGACGGCTGGATTGGTACAACTATGGCGGCGCTTAAAACGCTTCCCACGCCTGGGATGCCTGCTGCTGGCGGCGGGGATGTCGCTGGTGGTGGGCGCTGGTGTTTACTTCGCGCTGGTGTTTTTCAGCAGCGCGCAAAGCAACAGCCTGCATCCCATCCAACGCTGGTTCACCGAACCGGCAGCGCGCGACGAACTGGCAACCATTATGCGGCGGCAAGCCTGCCCCGGCGCGCCGTTCATCCTGCCGTCGGATGGGCTGATCGGCCTGCTGTGGAACGACCCCGCCCTGCCCTACACGGTTTTTAGCACCCACACCGGACTGGACATTTTCGGGGATGGCGGGCCGGGTCAGGTTCCGGTTTATGCCGCTTACGAGGGGTATTTATCGCGTCTGCCGGACTGGAAAGCCTCGGTCATCATCCGGCACAACGACCCCCTCCAGCCAGGGCGCACGATCTGGACGTATTACACGCACATGGCCTCCCGCGACGGGTCGCGCTCGTTCATCGCCGCCGACTTCCCGCCCGGCACGAGCGATGTCCGGGTTGAACGCGGGCGGCTGCTCGGTTATCAGGGTGAATATGCCGGGAACAGCCCCGCGCCCATCGGCCTGCACCTACATTTCAGCATCGTGCTGGGGGACGAAAACGGTGGTTTTTTGAACGAGGCGCGCATCGGCAGCACCCTTGACCCGTCGCCTTACCTGGGAATGCCGCTGAACATCGCCGGCCTGCCCGAACGGCCTATCGGCTGCCGGCCATGAGATAGGCCGCCTCGTCCGCGAAACGCGGCGGCTGGCAGGTGGCGGCGGTCAGGCACGCCTGCAAAGCAGCGGCGATTAAACCCTCATCAGGTTAGGCTGCCGACCAGCCACACCAGCACGCTCGCCAGATCGAGCGGCGTGATGCGATACATCGTGCTGCACAGGCAGGCAAACGGCGAGAGCAGCGTGACGAACTTATCGGGGTTGCGCTGCTTGAGATGAAATAGACGGGACTTAATCTGACACTCTAGGTAAACTGTTGAGGATACAGGAGAGTGTCAAGATGACGAACGAACAGAAGATCATCG
>JAPKMO010000046.1 GCA_026645945.1 Anaerolineae bacterium | reverse complement strand
CCCTTTATGGCTCCCAACCTGGCATGATATGCAATTGCCCTGGACGCACCATTTAGATTTTAGATTTCGCGCTTTTTACATGCTAGGATATAAAGATGGATGGATACGGTTTGAGGCAGTGGTTTAGGGATAAAATAGACTTGCCGGGTGGTTTCTTCTTGCCTAGAACAGCTAGGTGAGTTTGCCGATCTGTAACGAACCGGCGGGATAAGAAAGTGTGATATGGCACAGGGCAGTGCCTTCACTCAACAAGGATTACAGTACAAAAGGAGGAAGAGCGCATTCATCCACCCGCTACAGCAGGTGGTTTCCTGCGCCAAATCTTGTGAAGAAGTTGTTCGGCTGGTCGAGCCATTATCCCCTCTTGAGCAGCGGGCGTCGATCGCGCATCTACAGGAAACCGCCAGACATCGCAAGCTGACTAAAGAGGAATGGTGGACACTGCTCGAGATGAAACGTTTCTCTGGTAAAGTGAAAATTATGCAGATGGCGGAATAACATGCCTCCCTACACCGAAACGGAAGTCAAGCTCTACGTGCCGTACCTGGAAGCGGTGCAGGCGCGGCTGGAAACCATCGGCGCGGAACTGGTTTCGCCGCGTGTTTTTGAGCGCAACGTGCGTTACGACAACGCCGAGCGTTCTTTGACGCCCGCCGGAATCGTGCTGCGGCTGCGGCAGGATATGCGCGCCCGGCTGACCTACAAAGCTGAAGGTGAAATGCAGCACGGCATCGTCAGCCGCTTTGAAGCCGAGGTCGAAGTCAGCGATTTTGAGGCGATGGAAACGATTCTCGGCAGACTGGGTTATACCCCATATATGGTCTACGAAAAGTACCGCACCACCTACGAACTCGACGGCGCAGAAATCGTGCTGGACGAAATGCCCTACGGCAACTTTGTGGAAATTGAAGGTGATGAAGATACGATAGAAAAGGTGATTAACCGGTTAGGTTTGCAGCAAGCCGCGCGTTATGATGGCAGCTACGCTGTACTGTTCGAGCGTGTGCGCCGCGCGCTGGGCCTGACATTTACCGATCTGACCTTCGACAACTTCAAAGACGTAACCGTGCCGGAAAGCGCGTTTTTTAATGCGTAGTGCATCAACAAGATGAGAATGCCTACCTCCAACAGTGGGCTTAAGCCCACTGCCAGGATGCAAATTAAGCTGGTTCATCTAGTAATTGAACTGCCAGGACGCAGAGGCCGCCAGGAAATCATTCGATCCAACCCTGGCGCTCTTGGCGGTTAATTAAAGGAGTCTTCATTTATGTCCGCAGCAGAAGCCCCGAAAGTCAAACAGCAGCAGGAGCGCAAGGAACAATTTACCACGTCGTCCGGCATTCCGTTAAAACGGGCGTTTAAGCCGGAGGACGCCCCGGTGAATTATGCCGCTGACCTGGGCGACCCCGGCCAATACCCCTTCACACGCGGCGTGCAGCCGACCATGTACCGGGGGCGCTTCTGGACGATGCGCCAGTACGCCGGTTATGCCACCGCTGAAGAATCCAACGCGCGCTACCGCTTTTTACTGGAACAGGGGCAAACCGGGCTGTCGGTGGCCTTCGACCTGCCGACGCAGATCGGCTACGATGCCGACGACCCGATGGCGCTGGGCGAAGTCGGCAAGGTGGGCGTCAGCATCAGCAGCCTTCACGACATGGCGCGGCTGTTCGAGGGCATCCCGCTAGATAAAGTCTCCACCAGCATGACCATCAACGCGCCGGCGGCGATTCTGCTGGCGATGTATATCGCGGTCGCCAAACGCCAGGGCGTGAGCGAACATCAACTGCGCGGCACGGTACAGAACGACATCCTCAAGGAATACCTGGCGCGCGGCACGTACATCTTTCCGCCCGCGCCGTCCATGCGCCTCATCACCGATCTGTTTGCCTACTGCAAAACCAACGTGCCGCACTGGAATACCATCAGCATCAGCGGCTACCACATCCGGGAAGCCGGCAGCACTGCCGCGCAGGAGGTGGCTTTTACGCTGGCGAACGGCATCGCTTACGTGCAGGCGGCCATTGACGCCGGGTTGGACGTGGACGACTTTGCACCGCAGCTTTCATTTTTCTTCAACGCGCACAACCAATTCCTGGAAGAAGTCGCCAAATTCCGCGCGGCGCGCCGTCTGTGGGCTAGGATCATGCGCGAACGTTTTGGCGCGACCAACCCGCGCTCCTGGCAGCTCAAGTTCCATACTCAGACCGGCGGCAGCACGCTCACTGCGCAGCAGCCGGAAAACAACATCGTGCGGGTGGCGCTGCAAGCGCTGGCGGCGGTGCTGGGTGGCACGCAGTCGCTGCACACCAACAGCATGGACGAGGCGTTGGCGCTGCCGACCGAAAAAGCCGTCCAGGTGGCGCTGCGGACGCAGCAGATCATCGCCTACGAAACCGGTGTGGCCGATACGGTAGACCCGCTGGCGGGCAGCTACGCGGTCGAACACCTGACCGACGAAATCCAGAAACGCGCCGAAGCCTACATCCGGCAGATTGACGACTTCGGCGGCGCGCTGGCGGCCATCGAAAATGGCTTCACCAACCGCGAAATCCAGGATGCGGCCTATGCCTACCTGCGCGCGGTCGAAAGCGGCGAACAGATCATTGTCGGCGTTAACCAGTTCACCGCCGAGGAAGACCACCATCCCGACCTGCTGCGAGTAGACCCGGCTATCGAGCAAGCGCAGCGCCAGAAGTTAGCCGACCTGCGCGCGGGGCGCGATAATGTTAAAGTGGCCGAACTGCGCGGCCAGCTTGAAAACGCCGCGCGCGGTAAAGAAAACTTGATGCCGCTGTTCGTGACCTGCGTCGAAAACGATATGACGCTGGGCGAAATCTGCCATACGCTGCGGGGGGTGTTCGGGGAATACCGCCCGAACGTGAGCATTTAGGGAGGAAAAAGCGTAATGCAAAGGCGCAGCGCGGCAAAAACCGCAAGAAATTCTCGTAGAGGTGCGCCTGCGTATGCGCCCTCCGGCGAATGAGCCTAACGCTTTGGGCTGCGCCGCCATACCCTGAAGGGTACGGCACCCAAAAGCTAGGAATTTATCCATAAACCCACCAGACAGTGGGCTTAAGCCCACTGTTCTGCTATCAGATCAATTGGTTTATGGATAGGTTCTAAGCCTCTGGCGATGCAAAACGCTAAAGGTAATATCTATGAGCGCGCACCCGGCAGATAATGAGATAATGGCCCGTAGGGGTGTACGCCTGTGTATGCGCCCCACCAAATGATAGGATAACGATAAGACGCTATGAGCGAAATCAATCGTCGCGCGGCGCTCGTCACCGGCGCGAGCCGCCGCATCGGCATTGGTGCGGCGGTCTGCCGGGCGCTGGCGGCGCGCGGTATGGACGTATTTTTCACCACCTGGCGCGCCTACGACCAGACCATGCCCTGGGGCCAAGACGCCGACGCCCCGGCGCTGCTGGCTGACGAACTGCGCGGATTGGGCGCGCGCTGCGCCTACCTGGAAGCCGACCTCAGCCACCCGGACACACCCGCGAAAATCATGGACGCCGCCGAAGCCGCCCTGGGCGGGATTTCCGTGCTGGTAAACAACGCTACCTATTCGGTCAACGGCGGCTGGCAGGAACTGGACGCCGCCGCGCTGGACGCGCATTACGCCGTTAACATGCGCGGCGCGTTTGTGCTGAGTGTCGAGTTCGCCCGGCGCTTCCGGGGCGGGGACGGCGGACGCATCATCAACCTGACTTCCGGCCAGGGCTTGGGTCCGATGCCGGACGAACTGGCCTACGCCGCCACCAAAGGCGCGGTCGAAGCCTTCACCGTGTCGCTGGCGGCGGGGCTGGCACACAAACGCATCACGGTGAACGCGGTAGACCCCGGCCCGACCGATACCGGCTGGATGAGCGGCAACCTGAAAGCCTGGGTCTTGGAACATTCACCGCAGGGACGGCTCGGCCAGCCGGAGGACGCCGCGCGGCTGATCGCTTTTCTGGCAGGCGAAGACGCCGGCTGGATCACCGGCCAGGTGATTCACGCCAATGGGGGATTTCGTTAGCGACAGCTTAACGCTGTGGATACACTTTGGCCGTAGAATAAAAACGACTGTTCCATCCTGTCCGCGCCAGAGGTTAAGCCATGCAGCATATCTTCATCAGCTACAGTCGCAAAGATATTGAATTCATGCGGCATATCTCCAAATACCTGATTTCAAAAAACTTTACGACCTGGACGGATGAAAACCTGACGCCGGGGACGCGCGGCTGGAAACTGGCGATTGAAAAAGCGATTGAGGATGCCGGGGCGGTGGTCGCAATTCTGTCGCCAGATGCCAAAGCATCCGAATGGGTTGACCGCGAACTGGAATATGCGCGCATTCGCGGCAAGCGTATTTTCCCGCTGATTGTGCGCGGGGACTCGGCGACTTCCGTCCCGCTGGAACTGGTCACGTCGCAGTGGATTGACATTACCCAGAGAGAAAATTATGCTCCCGGCATGGAAAAACTGACGCTGGCGCTCGACAATCACCTGGGGATGAAACGAAAGACCCGATCAGATTTAATCCGCGAGGCAGTGATAGACCTCTTTCACAAGCTGCCCGACTGCTATTATATGGCCGTGATAAGCGTTGATGGCCTGTCAATAGCCAGCCACGATCCGGGCAATCTTGATGAGGATCGGATTTCAGCTATGGGCGCTGCGGGGCTGTCTTTGGGCGAACGTATATTGTCAGAACTCCAGGGAGAATATTATCGTTTCAGTATAACTGCCGGCTCAAACGGTACGCAGTTCTGTATTGGTCTGATACCGGAAAACAGCAAAAACGCCGGCGATTATGAATATGCGCTTGTGTTCGGATTAAGGATTGTTACTTCAATTGATGCTGTACTGGTCATCCTGCGCCAGTGGTGGCTGCCGCTGCTGAAGCTGCTGGAAGTTTCAGCGCCTAATCTGTGATCGAGAAAAAATAATGCCAACCATCGAAACTGCACGTTTACGCCTGCGCCCGTTCCGCCCCGATGACGTGGGCGGCTTCCAGGCTGTTATTCATAGTGACGCCGAGGTGATGCGCTACCTGCCCGGCGGCCAGCCGCGCCCGGTCGAAAAAACCGAGGCGGTCATCGCGTTTTTCATCCGGCATCAGGAGCAGCACGGCTTCAGCGTGTGGGCGTTGGAGACGAAAGCCGACGGCTGTTTCATCGGCAACTGCGGGCTGATGGTTCTGGCCGAAAGCGGAGAAGTCGAAGTGGCTTACGCGCTGGGCAAGGCTTACTGGGGGCAGGGTTACGCCAGCGAAGCCGCCTGCGCCAGCCTGCGCTACGGCTTCGAGTCCGCTGCGCTGCCGTACATCCTGGCGCTGGCCTACCCGCCGAATATCGCCTCGCAGCGGGTAATGCAGAAGATTGGGATGCAGCACGTCGGCCTGACGAATGCCTATTATAATTCCGAGCTGGTGCTGTACCGGGTTGAGCGGGCAGCCTTCCAGCCGGGCGAAGCGGCCTACACGGCGACGGCCTAAGTGCATGGGCCGGCTTAATCTGCATACCGGCAGTGGGCTATAGACAGTGGGCTATAGACAGTGGGCTTAAGCCCACTGTCTGGATGCACTACATGGCGACCGCCTGATCGAGGGAAATTCCGCGAACAACCTCACCTCCTAAGCCCCTCTCCAATGGAGAGGGAAAACGAGCAAAGCGAGTGGGGGTGAGGTCATTGAAAACCTTTAGACAGTGGCCTAGCCGGATATGATGGTTATCACCCGCTTTTGTAAACAATCGTTATATGTTTTGTTCCCCTGGACTGATATGCTGTAAACAGCCGCCTGATAAGGCGGCATTTACCATCAAAGCCGGATTTTCTCCAGGTTAAATCATTATGTCTGTTCATAACCACCTTCAACTGACCGGCAGAGAACTGGTGCTGCGAACGCTGCGCCATCAGTCCGTACCGCTGGTTCCCTGGGTGCCGTTCGCCGGCGTTCATGCCGGGCGGCTGAAAGGATACAGCGCGCAGGAAGTGCTGACCGACGAAAACAAGCTGGTCGAATCGCTGCTGGAAGCCAACCGCCTCTACAGCCCGGACGGCCAGCCGGTGCTGTTCGACCTGCAAATCGAGGCCGAAATTTTGGGCTGCGACCTGCTGTGGGCGGAAAAAGCGCCGCCGTCGGTGGCCTCGCATCCCCTGGCAGACGACCCGATCATCCCGACCCGGCTGCCGGAAAAAAGCGACGGGCGGCTGCCGCTGGTGCTGAACGCCATGCGCCGCGTGAAGGCGGCGGTGGGCGACCATACCGCGCTGTACGGTCTGGTGTGCGGGCCGTTCACGCTGGCTTCGCACCTGCGCGGCACGGAAATTTTCATGGACATGATGCTTAACCCTGACCTGGTGCATGAACTGACGGCCTACACGCTGAAGGTCAGCCGCCGTATAGCCGAGTTTTACATCGAAGCCGGAATGGACGTGATCGCCATCGTAGACCCGATGGTGTCGCAGATCGGGCCGAAGCATTTCGTTGAGTTTTTCTCGGCGGCCTTCACCGGGCTTTACGACTTCCTGCGCGACATGAACGTACCGTCCTCGTTTTTCGTCTGTGGCGACGCCACCAAAAACATCGAGCCGATGTGCCAGACCGGGCCGGACTGCATTTCGATTGATGAGAATATCAACCTGCCCGCCGCCAAAACCATCACCGACCGTTATAATATCGCCCTGGGCGGTAATATCCCGCTGACGACCGTCATGCTGCTTGGCACACAGCAGGATAATATGAAATTCGCGCTTGATCTGCTGGACAGCGTGGACACACACAACCTGATTGTTTCGCCCGGCTGCGATATGCCCTACGATGTGCCGCCGGAAAATACCATCGGCATCGGGGAGGCGCTGCGGAATACCGCCCAGGTGCGCGCCATGCTGGCAAATTATCACGCCCCGGAGCTGTTTGATCTTGAGGTGGAACTGCCCAATTACGCCCACCTGGAAAGACCGCTCATCGAAGTCTTCACACTTGACTCGGACTCCTGCGCGGCCTGCATGTATATGCTGGGCGCGGCGGTGCGCGGCGCGAACGAACTGGCCGGGCTGGTTGATCTGGTGGAATACAAGTTCACCGAGCGGGAAAACGTGGCGCGCTGTAAAAAACTGGGCGTCAAAAACCTGCCCAGCATTTATATCAACGGCGAACTGGCCTTTTCTTCGATCATCCCCAGCGCGCAGGAGCTGCGGGCGGCGCTTGAAAAATACCTGAAGCGATGAGGAATGCGATACATGCAGTTACACCTGGTAGGCGGGTTTTTAGGCAGCGGCAAAACGACGGCTATCGCGGCGGCGGCGCGCTGGTTGATGCAGCAGGGTAAGCGCGTCGGCGTTGTCACCAACGACCAGGGGCGCTATCTGGTGGACACGGCTTTTTTCCGCTTGGGCGACGTGCCGGCGGTGGAAGTGACGGGCGGCTGTTTTTGCTGCAATTATGACGATCTGGATGCCCGCCTGACGCAGTTGGTCGAGTCCTACGCGCCCGACGTGGTATTTGCCGAGTCGGTCGGCTCGTGCGCCGACCTGGTGGCGACGGTACTCAAACCGCTGTTGGAACTGCGCCATGCCCCGGCCAGCCTGTCGGTTTTCGCCGATGCGCGCCTGCTGCGTTTTCGGCTGTTGGGTTATGCCCTGCCGTTTAGCGACGACATCCTGTACATCTTCGATAAACAGATCGAGGAAGCCGGTCTGCTGGTCATCAACAAGGCCGACCTGCTGACCCCGGACGAACGCCGGGAGGTCGAGGCGCTGGCGCGGGAAGTTTACCCGCATAAAAATGTGCGGCTGCAAAATTCGCTCGATAAGTCCCAGGTGGCGGCCTGGGTGGAGTCGCTGCGCGTCAATGGGGTCGCCGCCGCGCCTTCACCCGCGATAGATTACCGCCGCTACGGCCAGGGCGAGGCGGAACTCGCCTGGCTTGACCAGCGTATCGCGCTGGAAGTGCCGCCGGGACAGGGGCAGGCCGCCGTCAGCCGGTTCATCGAAGTCATCCTGGAGCGGCTGGCCGCGCTGGACGCGACCGTCGCGCACCTCAAATTCGTCCTGGACGGCGGCGCGAAAATCAGCATCACCGCCGGGGACGAAAACAACCGGCGTCTGCTCGTCCCCGACCTGCCTGACCGGCGCATCGGCCTGCTGATGAACGCGCGGGCGCAAACCGGCGCGGATTTGCTGCGCGCCGCCGTCGCCGAAGCCGCGCAGCGCGTCGCCGAAATGCCCGGCGTGTCGGTCGTGCTGAGTCCGGCGGACGCCTTCCACCCTGGCTTCCCCGCCCCAACTCACCGGATGGATTAAAAAACTGCCGCCAGCCGATTCTATCCGCGACAAAAAACACAGCACCCGACTGTTAATTAACAAATTTTCGGCATCTGTGTGGGTATTATATTTTATAATTAAAGGTATCTTATTTCTTCCAGGGGAGTTTTGGCTTTGTCTGAATTATACCTTCAGCCCAACGAAGATAGTTTACCTATGCGCCAGAGCCAGGATTATGCCAGGGATAAACTCACCATTCTCCGAGGTTACGTTCATCGCTTCGTCACATCTATGCGAGACAAACGATGGAGGGCGCTGTTTTTCATTGATCTGATGGCCGGGCCGGGCAAAAACAAGTTTGAGCCGAGCGGCGCAGTCATGCTTGGTTCGCCCTTAATCGCCCTAACTGCACAATACTCGTTCACGCACTACCGATTTGTTGAAATTGATCCCCACTACGCCGACGCCCTCAATAAACGAGTATCGGCGAGCGAAAGACGCGATGCCGTCAAAGTTATCAAGGGAAATTGTAACGAGGTAGTTGACAAGATTGTTGAGGAAATTCGCGCGCTGGACAAGCCGTATATCCCTGATAGTTGGCCCTGTCTGAGCCTCGCTTTCCTTGATCCAGAAGGCCTGGAATTAAACTGGGAGACGGTCAGAAAGCTTGGGCAAATGAAACGCATGGATTTAATCATCAATTTCTCGACCAGCGGCTTTACACGCAATGTTGAGCAGCTGATTGAGAAAGAGACCAGTACCCGAATCGACTCCTTCTTTGGAACGCCAGAATGGAAAGATGTCTATCGCAAGGTCGCAGACAAAGATGGTTCCCATGTTCGGAGAGAGATGCTCGATTTTTATAAAAAAAGGCTGGCCGCGCTGGGTTATACCATTCACCCGGAAGAAAGGACATTTCATAACCGCAACAATACCCAGATTTACACATTGATATTTGCCAGCAAGCACGATCTGGGCAATGATTTCTGGAGCGGGGCGATTCAGGAAGTCAGCCAGCCAAAGCTGCTGTAAACACGAATCGTTCGGCAGCCGGCAGTTCATGAACCCGTTCTACGCCGGGCTGCGGAAACAGCTCCCGGCGGGGCTGCCATTTCAGATTGCCCTTAAAGAACACCGGGATATGAAGTTCATCCAGAATGTCCAGCAGCGAGCTGACCCATTCGGGTTTGGGCTGAAATATCTTGCGTCCATTGGATGCCGCGCCAATGATCGCCCACTCGAACGGCAGGCGGTCGTGGGTTTTCAGCCAGGCATCAAACACAGGCGCGACATCGAACCAGAGTGGTTCGATGCTCATAAACCGGATGTCGGCCTGTATCAACGTCATATGGCGCAGATAAGCCATCAGCGCCCGCGCGCCGCCCTCAGGCTTCATCAGGTGTCCGGCGGGCAAACTGACTCCCACCCACACATTCGAGGGAAACGGGTTGAAATCCGGCAGCCGAACCGGGTATTTACTCAAGGTCTGGAAAGTGTGCCAATCCGCCTGGCGCATGACGTTCATCACCTGGCGAATCTGGTCTTCACTAACCCAATGACCGAAAAGATCGGACATACTGCCAACAAAGATTCCGGCTGGCGTTTTAAGGCGGAGCGGTTCTTTTAATGCCTGAGGCCGCCAGTAATGATGCGCGAACCCCTGCTTATAACCGCCAGATGCCAATCGTTCGGCAATTGTTTTGGCATAACACTCTGTCACCGAGCCATCGGGCATTTTCCAGGTGCAGCCATGCAGGCAGCCCCCTACCGGATTCCATGTATATCCCGGCAGTTCTACCAATTGACCATCTACGCTTTTTTTTATCCGCGTCCACTCAATGCCTTTGGGCGGCTTCTGTTTATTCATTTTTCTAATCTCGCTAAACATAAACCTTATTATAGAACACTTGGTCACAAGCACGCCAATGGACTTTTTATATATATCCTGCGCTGCCTGCCCGTTATCCCCCTGCCAGCGCCAGCAAATAGCCCAGGCGCAGCGCCGCCCGTTCGACCAGTTCATCGGCGCGGCGCAGGGCATCGTCCAGCGCCATCGGCCCGGTGACGATAGGCAGCACGGCCCGGAGTCCGGCCTCGTGGAGCAAGGCGTCGTCGGCGTTCAGGCCGCCGACCAGCGCCACCGTCGGCACGCTCGCCGCCCGCGCCCGCCGCGCCACGCCAATCGGTCCTTTGCCGTAAACCGTCTGCTCGTCCATGCGCCCTTCGCCGGTGATAACCAGCCGCGCGCCGCGCAGGTGTTCGTCAAAACCGCGCCGGTCGAGGATGATATCTATGCCGGACTCGATGCGCCCGCCCAGGACGGCCATCAGCCCGGCGCTGAGCGCCCCCGCCGCGCCCCCGCCGGGTATATCCAGCACATCCACGCCCAGTTGGTCGCGCACCTTCGTAAAAAAGTGGCGCAGCCCGGCTTCCAGCACGCGGACTTCGTGCGGCCCGGCGCCCTTCTGCGGGCCAAAAACCGCCGCCGCGCCGGTTTCGCCGGTGGTCGGGTTTTCGACATCCGACGCGATGATGACCTCAACTGCGCGCCAGCGGGCATCTAGGCCGGAAATATCAATCGTATACACGCTGCTCAGGCTGCCCCCGCCGGGCGGCACGTCCTGGCCGTAGGCGTCCAGCAGCCGCACGCCCAACGCCTGCAAACAGCCCGCGCCGCCGTCTACGGTGGCGCTGCCGCCCATGCCGACGATCACCCGCCGCGCACCGGCCTCCAGCGCCGCCTGCATCAACTGGCCTGTGCCGTAGGTGGTCGCCACCAGTGGATTAAGTTCGCCGGGGCGCAGCAGCTCCAGCCCCGACGCCAGCGCCATTTCGATCACCGCCGTTTCGCCGTCCGGCAGCAGCCCGAAGGCCGCCACCATCGGACGCCGGAGTGGATTTAAAACGGAAACGTTGATACGCTGCCCGCCGCCTGCCAGAAAAGCGTCCAGCGTGCCGTTGCCGCCGTCGGCAACCGGCAGAAAAACCAGTTCGGCATCCAGGCCGGAACGCCGCAAACCGCGCGCGATAGCTTCGGCGGCGGCGGTCGCGCTCAGGCTGTGTTTAAACGCGCCGGGGGCAATCAGAATTTTCATCTCACCACTCACAAGGTAGGCAAGGGACTTAATGGACAAACGGAAAAGAATGAAGCCAGATAGACAGTGGGCTTAAGCCCACTGTCCTGCTGCCCACTCAGGCAGTTTGCTTGGTTTATCCATAAGCCCTTTGCTCGAAATCAGATTCAATCAATTTGTGCATAGGTCTTCACCTCGCCCCCCACACCAGGTCGGTGATGCTGCCTTCCTGGTGAGCGGTGATCTGAGCCGGGTTTCGCCCATCCCGCCCCACGATGTATACCTGCGGCACGGTTCTGCCGGCCTGGCCGCCGTCCACGTAAGCGATGAAGGTTTCGTCCGGGCTGATGGCCGGCTGCGGGTAAAAGTTGCTGCCTTCAACTACCGCCAGTGACGAGCCGGTGCGTTCGTCCTGCAACCATACATCCCGTTCGGTCGCCAGCAGCAGATAGCTGCCCCGGCTGCTCCAGCGCAGGCTGCGAGCGAATACCTGAATGCCGCGTATCTCCTGCGGGCGGTCGAGCGCCGCCGTGTTGATTTCGTACACTGCGCCGCCGATCTGCCCGGTGCGGCTGTCGCGCTGGGCTTTCAGGTAAAGCAGCCGGTCGGCGGTTGGGTGGTGCGCCGGGCTGAGGTTCGGCCCGAAGCCGGTGGCCGGAATCAGCCCCGGATACAGGCTGCCGTCGGCCAGGTTGAGGGCAGAAATGGCCCCGGCGCTGAAAAACAGGATATTTTTAGCTGGATTCCAGGCCAGGCCATACAGCCGGGTTTCTTCCAACTGGACGATCTGGTGCTGGTTGTTGCCGGTTGGACACTGGCCGCTGCCGGCGAAATCGGCGACATAAATGCCCAGCACGCCGTCGGGCGTTTGCGAGGCAGCGAAGGCCAGCGTTTGCCCGTCGAAGCTCCAGGTGGGGTCTACTACCCGCGAAAAACCCAGGCACGATACCTGCTGCGTGTACGAACCGTCCGGGCTGCTGACGAACACCTCGCGGGCGCTGCCGCTGCCCTGCGCCACGTAGGCCAGCAGGCTGCCGTCCGGCGAGACGCTTAAATCCGACGGCGCGCCGCCCACACGAATCAGCTCCTCGAACGAGCCGTCCGGCAGCAGCCGCACGATGGAATCGCCGTTGAAGACGTAAAAGATCATCCCGCTGCTGGCGCTTCCGGGCGGTGTGGCCGGGGGCGGCGTGGCGCTGGTCTGGACGACTGCCTCCGGCGTGGGCGTCCAGGTGGGCGGCAGCGTGGGCGGACGGTTGGCATCCGCCGTCGCAGCAGCGGCGATGGCGGTGGCCGCGTCGTTGGTGGAAATCGCATTCAGGTCAATCAGCGTCGGCACTACTTCCGGTTCCGAACTGGACTGGCAGGCCGCCAGCAGGAACAGCACCATCATCCAGGCGAATCGTTTCATCAAGGTTTTCAGCCTTTCGATCATGCCTGTTATTATAGAACGGCTATAATAAACGCACACACGGTTTGAACGAAGGAGAGCGAAAACGATGAACGCTGATACCGCTTATGGGATGGTCGAACACGGCGGCCTGATGGCCGGGATGCGTGGATACTTCCCGCCGGACAACACCCTGCGCGTGACCGGCGTTCTGATGCGCGAAGGCATCAACGTTTTTGAACTGACCATGAACTCCGACCACGCCATCGAAGCCATGCAGGCCGCCAAACGCGAGTATGGCGACGCCGCCTGCGTGGGTATGGGGACGGTGCTGGATGCCGAAACCGCCCGCCGCGTGCTGGAAGCCGGCGCGGATTTTATCGTCTCGCCGGCTTTTAACCCGGAGGTCGTGCGCGCCGCCCAGGCCGCAGATGTACTGGTCGCGCCCGGCGTGATTACGCCGACCGAATGTGTGGACGCCTGGGCAATGGGCGTCAAGCTGCTGAAGATTTTCCCGATTGGCCCGCTGGGGCTGGATTATTTCAAAACCATTCGCGGCCCGCTTGACCATATCCGCTTTATGTGCAACGGCGGCACCAACGATGTGACGGTGCGCGAATTTATGGAAGCCGGGGCGGTGGCCTGCGGCATGGCGAACTGGCTGACCGGCGACGGCCACATGCCGCTGGAGACCATCGGCCAGCGCGCGCGCCTGCTGCGGCAGGTGGTGGCGGAGGTTCGCAGCGGGGTAAAAGCTGGCATGATGGTCTAGTACCGAGCGGCATGGATTTAGTCTCCATGATTTGGCCTGACAGCCGCCGGATTCTCGCGGTCAAACATCCACCGCGCCGGGTTATTGAGGATGTACGCACAGATGGCGCTAAAATCGCGCGCGTTACGGATGACGTGTTCGTAATAATTGCGCTGCCACACCGTCGCGCTGGCTGTACTGCGGAGAATGTTGATGCGTTTTGTCGTAATGGATTTGAATCCCGCAACCAACGAACCCAATGACCTCGGCTGTCGTTTTAAAGAACTGCTGTTGTCTGATGGGGCATTTTGTAGGGGCGCACAGCCGTGCGCCCTTACGTCACGTATTATCACGATGGCATGAAAATGATTGGGCATAACCACAAACTCGCCCAATTCCACTTCTGGCCGAATGGTTTCCGTCCGCAGCCATTCCTTCTGCACCACCGTCCCATATTCATTCAGATGCACTTTACCGTCATCACTAATATCGCCAAACAAACACTGCCGCTGATGAACGCACAAGGTGACGAAATACGCGCCGTTCTGCGTGTAATCATAATCCGGCAGACGAATAGAATGGCAGTGATGATCGCCAGGATTGAATTTCATAGACAGCCTTAAATATAACGTTGCCGGTAGGGGCGCACGGCCATGCGCCCACATTTTCCCCCTACGGCATCAAATCCCCGTCCCGGTACGGGCGCGCGCAGCGGAAACCGATAGACGATGACGAGACAATCGGATCGCCCCAGGCGCGGTAGGTCGCCCGCACCCTGCCGCGATCATCATCCCACGCCCCGCCCCGGAAGATGCGGTTGCTGCGCCGGTCGCTCCCGCCGTCCTCGGAAGCATCGGCGCTGTACGGGTAGTCCCGCTGTAGGCTGCCCGTCCATTCCGCCACGTTGCCGCTCAAATCCAGCGCGCCCACCCACGACGCCCCGCCCGGATACGACCCGACTGCCGCGAGATAAGCGTGGCCGTCGCTGGTCGTCGAGTCGGCGCGGCTGGCCGGGCAGTTGGCGTCGCAGTAGTTCAGCAGCGTGCCGTCGAACGCGCCGCCCCAGGGATACAGCAGGTTATCTGGCCCGCGCGCGGCATATTCCCATTCGCGTTCGCTGGGCAGGTAACAGCCGCGCCAGCGCGCGTACACATCCGCCTCCAGCCAGGAGACGTAAACCACCGGCGCGCGGGCAAAAGCCGGATCGTCGTAATAGATTCGGCTGGTCGGCGCCTCGCAGCGGCCTGCCTCCACGCAGCGCCGGTATTCGGCGTTAGTCACTTCGGTTACGTCTATCCAGAACGGGGCGTAAAAACACTGCCGCCCGCCTTCCCCCGTAATGCCCATCTCAAAACAGCCCGCCGGGACGAGCGCCATCTCCACACCGTCGAAAACCTTTGTGAAGGGTGTCCAGTCGGCGTTATAGGCCGTCTGCGAGGAGGCCAGCGCCGCCAGCGCCGCCAGGTCATAGGGCGGTGTGGGCGCAGGTGTATCGGTCGGCGGCACAGGTGTATCGGTCGGCGGCGCAGGCGTATCGGCAGGTGGCGCAGGCGTGGGCGGTGTGTAAATAATCGGACACTCGACCGCCGAAGCCGGGCAGATGCCGGTAAACGAGCCGTTCGATAACACGGCGATGTCGCGCCGCCGGTTGGCTGTGAAGTCGTACCAGAAAACGTCGGCCTGGGTGATTTCGCGTCTGAAAAGCAGCGCCGGCTGCGCGCATATCCCCGGCAGCACCGGACTGGTGCCGGTTTGCCGGTAGACGAAACACGCGCCCGGCGAGGCCACGCCGCCGGACAGCCGCAGGGCGTCAAATCCGGCAGTGACCTGAACGCTCTGAACAGTCCCGGAGATGTCCAGATAACGCAGCGCCAGGCCGTTCAGGTTGACCGGCTGCCCCGCCGCTATGTAAATGGTCAAAGCCTGATCTCGATCAACAATCAGCCGCAGATTAGGTTCGGCCTGCCCCCGGATGGCAGACAAACTACCGGCCAGCACCACCAAGCAGAAAGCCAGTAAGCGCCGCATTATCATATCCTTCGCAGCATTGTAAGCCAGTTATAGTATAGCACATCCACCTGTTGGGGACTATAATCCCGATGTGAATGAAGACCATAACGCAGAGACTCAAAGACGCAGAGGATATTGTTTTTTTCTCAGCGCCTCTGAACCTTTGAGCCTCTGTGTTAAACTCTTTTCGCCTTTACTCGGCACTCAGAACTCAGCACTCGGAACTTCTTTTATGCGAATCGTCGTCAAACTCGGCACCAGCACGCTCACCGGCGGCGCGCGGCAGCTTAACCGCCAGCGGATGCTGGAAATCGTACAGCAGGTGGCGCGCCTGCACCAGAATGGCCGCGAAATGGTGGTTGTCTCGTCGGGCGCGGTGACGGCAGGCCGCGAACGGCTGGGTTTCCCTGACCTGGGGCGCTCCGTCCCGGCCAAACAGATGTTGAGCGCCGTCGGGCAGGGGCGGCTGATGCACCTGTACGGCGAGCTGTTCGACATTTTCGACATCGCCGTTGGGCAGGTGCTGCTCACCCGCGACGACCTGGCCGACCGCCCGCGCTACCTCAACGCCCGCGATACGCTGCTGACACTGATCGAACGCCGCATCGTGCCGATCATCAACGAAAACGACACCATCGCCACCGACGAAATTCGCGTCGGCGACAACGACAACCTCTCGGCGCTGGTCGCCAACCTGCTGGAAGCCGATCTGCTGGTCATCCTCACCGACCAGCCCGGCCTGTTCACCGCCGACCCGCGCCTGGACAGCGGCGCGCAGCTCATCCAGCAGGTGCGCCACATTGACGAACAGATGTACGCCCTGGCCGGGGGCGCGGGGTCGAATGTCGGCACGGGCGGCATGGTGACGAAAATCCAGGCCGCGCAGCTTGCCAGCCGCAGCGGCGTGACTACCGTGATCGCCTCCGGCAAAGAGCTGGACGTGCTGGCGCGCATCATCGCCGGCGAGGCGCTTGGCACGCGCTTCGAGCCGGTCGTCAGCCACCTGGAAGGCCGCAAACGCTGGCTGCTGGCGGACAAACCACGCGGGCGGCTGCATGTGGACGCCGGTGCGGCCAGCAAGCTGCTCAAAGGCGGTGCCAGCCTGCTGCCAGTCGGCATCACCGGCGTCGAGGGCGCGTTCGAGCGCGGCGAAACGGTGGCCGTGTTTGCGCCGGATGGCCGCGAGATCGCGCACGGGCTGACCAGCTACAGCAGCGCCGATGTCCTCAAACTGCGCGGCATCAAATCCGCCAAGATCGCGGAAACTCTGGGTTACACCTACGGCGATGCCGTGATTCACCGCAACAACCTGGTTGTGTTGGTGTAAGCGAATTTCCGGCGCGCCTGGTTGGGTGGGTTTCCAAACCCGCCCCTGCGGTGTTCTCGGCGTCTTTGCCCCTTTGCGTTGAGTTTTCCCCTCATCCGCGCCCGAATTGCCCGCCTATACGCCCTATGGTAATATTCACTGTGGGTGGGGGCTTAAGTTATGCTGCTGAAAAGAGGGCCTATGCGGCGCCGTTCGCTGATTATTTTTATCGTCCTGAACGTGTTCATCTCCCTGGGCGTGGCCTTCGGCGTTATTTCGCTGTGGAGCGCCCAGAATCCATCCAGTTCACGGGTGGAGGTTATCACCGTCGAGGTACGTATCACCAATACCCCCGACCCGAACGCGACCATCCCGGTGCGCATCATCACCACCACGCCGCTGCCGGGTTCTATCGGCGTGCTGCCGACCGGCGTGCTGGACTCCACGCCGGAGCAGCCGCTTTCCCCCGCCCCAACCCAGGATGCCGAGATTTTGAGCGGCGCGCTGAGTCAAAATACGCCGCTGCAAGGCACGGCTACCGCGCTGCCGGAGGGCTGCATTCTGCATGTCGTTCAGTCCGGCGATACGCCGTTTGGCGTGGCGCAGCAGTATGGGGCGGACTTTTTCGAGACGATGGAAATCAACGGCCTGAATGAACAAACCGCTACCGGCCTGCAAATCGGTGATGTGCTGATCGTGCCGCTGGAAGGCTGTCCGCTGACAGCTGCCGACGTGGCCGTCGCAACGGCGACCGAAACCGAGGAAACCACGCCGGAAGCGACGGCAGAAGCCACCGCCGAGGCGCTGCCCACCCTCCGCCCGACGCTGACGCTGCCGCCGACGGCAGCTAACGCGCAGGTGGAAATCGTTGAGGTGATCGGTGCGGGCGACGTGACGCGCGAGGAAGTGGTCATCCGTAACAACGGCGCGAACGTGAATCTTCAGGGCTGGACATTAAACGACGGCAGCGAGAACGTTTACACTTTTGCCGAACGGTTCATCTTCTCGCAGGCCTCCATCCGCATCGCCACGCGGGTCGGGCAGGATACCGCCAGCATTGTGTTCTGGAACCGGAACGCGCCGCTGTTCGGCACGCCCGGCGCGGTGCTGACGCTGCGCGACCGCAACGGCACGGTGCAGTCTACCTTCCGTGTGCCGGCGCCCGTCAGCCTGCCCTGAATCGTCAAAAGCCGGTTTACCGGCAGGAGCGCGCGACCATGAACGAATGGCATTCCCGCATTGACGAAGCGATTCGTAAGGCGATGGCCGACGGGCAGTTCGCCAATCTGCCGGGTCAGGGTAAACCGCTGAAGCTGGATGACAACCCCTACACGCCGGGCGAACAGCGCCTGGCCTATAAAATTCTTAAGGATAACGATCTTGCCCCGGACTGGATGATGCTGGGGCGGACGCTGGAGGAAAAACGCAAACGCCTGCTGGAACGGCTGCAAGGCGCGGCGCGCGCCTACCGCCTCAGCCGGCGCGGCAGCGAACTGGAGCAGGCGCGCGGAGACGAGACCTGGCGGCGCGTCCGGTCACATCTTGCCGTCGAAGCCGAAAAACTCAACCGTGAAATCGCCACCTATAACCTGCAAGCGCCGACAGGGGTCGCCCGAAAACTGCATTTCGACCTCGAACGCGAAACAACCCGCGTGCTGGATGGGCTTTAGTGGGGGATAAGTTTAGTGGGGCGCGAACAGAACAGCCGCGCCCATCTCCAACTCAGGCTTTCGGCTCTTCGCTGTCGGTTTTATCTTTTTTCGCGCCTTCTTCCATTCCCTTGCGGAAGTTGGCGACGGCGCTGCCCAGTTCACCGCCGATCTTCGATACCCGCCCGACCCCAAACAGCAGCAGCACGATCACCAGGATAATCAGCAGTTCGGTAGGCCCCAGGTGAGGCATGGTTAAATCTCCTTATGCCAGTTTGCAAGTTTGATTATAACACCGCCTGCCGCGATGGGGGTAGATCAACTCGCCGTTCGCTCGCCCGGCGGCATATGGTAGAATGAAAACCGATTACGGACAACAGGAATCGTGATTATGGCATTTGACTGGCAGGAACAGCGGGTGATCGTCACCGGCGGCGCGGGTTTCCTGGGGGCGCACCTGGTCGCCCGGCTGCGGGCGATGGGCGCGGGCGAGATTTTTGTGCCGCGCAAGCAGGACTATGATTTGCGCGAGCCGGAAGCGGTGGCCCGCATGTATGCCGATTTCCCCAGCGCGACGATGGTTATCCATCTGGCGGCCACCGTCGGCGGCATCGGCGCGAACCGCAAACACCCCGGCGTCTTTTTTTACGACAACATCATGATGGGCGCGCTGACGCTGGAATACGCCCGCCGCGCCGGCGTCCCCAAATTCGTCGGCATCGGTACGATCTGTGCCTATCCCAAGTTCACGCCGGTTCCCTTCAAGGAAGATGACCTGTGGAACGGCTACCCGGAGGAAACCAACGCCCCTTACGGGCTGGTGAAACGGATGCTGCTGGTGCAAAGCCAGGCGTACCGCGCCGAATTTGGTTATAACGCCATCCACCTGATGCCGACCAACCTGTACGGCCCCGGCGACAGCTTCGACCTGGAGAATTCGCACGTCATCCCGGCGCTGATTCGTAAGATGATCGAGGCCGGCGCTGAAGGCCGTGACCATGTGGTGCTGTGGGGCGACGGCTCGCCGACGCGGGAGTTTGTGTACGTTAAGGACGCGGCGGAAGGCATCGCGCTGGCGGCGGCCTATTACGACAAACCCGAACCCGTGAACATCGGCAGCGGCGTGGAAATCAGCATTAAAACCCTGGCCGAAACCACCGCCGAACTGGTGGGCTTTAAGGGTGAAATTCGCTGGGATACCAGCAAACCCAACGGCCAGCCGCGCCGCAACGTGGACATCACCCGCGCCGAGCGCGAATTTGGCTTTCGGGCGCGGACGAACTTCCGCGACGGCCTGCGGGAAACGATAGACTGGTATCGGGCGCAGCTAACGACCCGGCCCGCCGCCGAGGCGCTGGAAAAATAAAAGACCTTAACAAATCGAACGGTTTCGCAATCTGATGAGTATCTAATCCAAACCGGGTTAAAGGCCGGTTAAGTGACTTTTTGCATTTTGCACCGAAGTGTGCAAAATTACATCACGTTATGTTCACCAAAAGACCTGATACAGGTTGCTAGTGTTGGGAGGATAAGGATTTGACTCAGCCCGTCCTGATGGAGGTCAAAGACCTCGTTACACGATTCTATACGCAAGAGGGGACGGTGTACGCTGTAAACGGCGTCTCCTACAAACTCCAAGAAGGCGAAACCCTGGGGGTGGTAGGGGAAAGCGGCAGCGGCAAAAGCGTGCACGTGCTTTCCATCATGGGCCTCATTCCAACGCCGCCCGGCAAGGTCGAACGGGGCGAGGTGAATTTTCGTGGGCGCGACCTGCTTAAACTCTCGCAGGAAGAAATGCGCTCGGTGCGCGGCGCAGAAGTCGCCATGATTTTCCAGGACCCCATGACCTCGCTCAACCCGGTGTTAACCATCGGGACGCAGATCACCGAGGCGCTTAAGCTGCACCTGGGTATGAGCAACCAGGAAGCCCGCGCCCGCGCCGCCGATCTGCTGGCGATGGTGGGTATTTCCGACGCGGCTAAACGCCTGGATAACTACCCGCACCAGTTCTCCGGCGGTATGCGCCAGCGCGCCATGATCGCTATGGCGCTGTCCTGCAATCCCAAACTGCTGATCGCCGACGAGCCGACAACCGCGCTGGACGTGACCATCCAGGCGCAAATTCTCGACCTGGTGCGCCGCCTGCGCGACGAAATCGGTATGGCGATGATCTGGATCACGCACGATCTGGGCATCGTGGCCGGCTTGGCTGATACGGTGCAGGTCATGTACGCCGGCCTGATCGTCGAACGCGGGCCGGTGAAAGAAGTGTTTAAGGATACGCGCCACCCCTACACCCTCGGTCTGCTCAAATCGCTGCCACGCCTTGACCAGCGCGGCGGCAGCGCGCGGCTGAACCAGATCGAAGGCTCGCCGCCGGACATGCGTGTCGAACCGAAAGGCTGCCCCTTCCAGCCCCGCTGCCCATATCGTATTGATAAATGCGCCGAAATGCCCCCGCTGGTACAGGCTGCCGATGGTAAACCCGGCCACCTGAGCGCCTGCTGGGTAGATGTTCGGATCGCCGAAGCGCATGGAGTACCGCAACATGGTTAGCCCCGCACCGCAAATTACCGGCACGAAAGACCGATCCAAAGGCGAAGTTATCCTTAAAGTTCGCAACCTGAAGAAACATTTTCCCATCACATCCGGCATCATCTTGCAGCGGCAGGTGGGCGCGGTGAAAGCCGTAGACGATGTGAGTTTTGACGTGTATAAAGGCGAAACGCTGGGACTGGTGGGCGAGTCCGGCTGTGGCAAAAGCACCACCGGGCGCACCATTCTTCAGCTTTATCGTCCCACCGCCGGCTCGGTCGTGTTTGAAAACCAGGAATTGACGACGCTGCCCGGTGAAGAACTGCGGAAGATGCGCCGCCGGATGCAGATGATCTTCCAGGACCCGTTCGCGTCGCTTAACCCGCGTATGTCGGTCGGGCGCATCGTCAGCGAGCCGCTGCGTATCCATAAAATTATGAACAACAAAAAGGAAGAGCAGGAATACGTCGAAGCCCTGCTGGAGCGCGTCGGCCTGAACCCGTATTTCGTCAACCGCTACCCGCATGAGTTCTCCGGCGGGCAGCGCCAGCGTATCGGTGTGGCGCGCGCGCTGGCCTTAAAGCCGTCCTTCATCGTGGCGGACGAGCCGATTTCGGCGCTGGATGTGTCTATTCAAGCGCAGGTGGTTAATCTGCTGGAAGATTTGCAGGACGAACTGAACCTGACCTACCTGTTTATCGCCCATGACCTGAGCATGGTGCGCCACATCTGCGACCGCGTGGCGGTGATGTATCTGGGTAAAATCGTGGAACTGGCCGACGCGGACGAGCTGTACGAAAATCCCCTGCACCCCTACACGCAGTCGCTGCTGTCCGCCGTACCCGTCCCCGACCCGACGGTGGAGGAAAGACGCCAGCGTATCATCCTAACCGGCGACGTTCCCAGCCCAGCCAACCCACCGGTCGGCTGCAACTTCAACACGCGCTGCCCGGTTGCGCTCGACCTGTGTTACCAGGAACCTGACCCGGTTTTGACAGAAGTTCTGCCCGGTCACTGGGTCGCCTGCCACCGGACATAGCAGGCTGTTCGCCTGGAATAAACCATCAGAGCAGGCAATCTTCGCCTAATAGAACAGTGGGCTTAAGCCCACTGTCTCATTCGTAGGGGCGACCACACCGGGCCGCCCCAGGGTGCGCCCTTATGCCGGTGCCGGGACGATGATCTCGGTCTGTTTGCCGGAACGCACGAACTGAACCGCCACGCGCAGCGTTTCCAACCCGTCCTGGCCGGTGACGGTCGGCGGGCGGCTGTCGCGCACGGCGGCCACAAAATCGGACAGTTCGGCGGCCAGCGGTTCGTGGCGCTGGACGCGGATGCCGATGATGTTGCCTTCGCTTACGCCGCGCAGGATGCTGAGTGTATCCCACTGGCTGGGCGCGCTTTCATTTTCGTAGAAGAACAACTCCTGCGACAGCAGGTCGCAGCGGAACATGCCGCGCGCGCCGGTCACGGTCAGCCGGCGGATTTTCGTCGGCGTGATCCAGTTCACATCCAGCACGCCCACCGCGCCACCTTTAAAACGAACCAGGCCGTTGAACATATCTTCCCGGTCGGAGTTGATGCTCTGAAGCGTTTCGCCGTACAGCCGGGTGATCGGCTCGTCAATCAGGTAGCGCAGCAGATCAATATCATGCGAAGCCAGGTCAATCACCACCCCGGCATCCTGGATGCGCGTCGGATAGGGGCTAAGCCGCTCGGCATGAATTTTATAGATGCGCCCGGCCATGCCTTCGCGCAGGCGGCGGCGCAGTTCCATCACGGCGGGGTTAAAACGCTCGATATGCCCCACCGCCAGCACGACACCCTGCCGCTGCGCCTGCGCGATCAGGTCTTCGGCCTGCTCGACGCTGCTGGCGATGGGTTTTTCGATTAACACATGGACGCCGCGCCCGATCAGTTCGCCGGCGAATTCATGGTGCAGGCTGGTCGGCACGGCCAGCGATACCAGATCGGGCTGCTGTTCGTCCAGCAGTTTGAGATAGTCGGCGTAATCCGGCGCGCCGTAGCTGGAGCCGATTTTGGCAGCAGCCTGGGCGTTTTTGTCCGCCACGCCCACCAGCTGCACACCGTCCATTTCGCGGTAAACGCGGGCGTGGTTGCGCCCCATGCTGCCCACGCCGATCACAGCAGCTTTTAACATGCGGCGTTTACCTCCTGCACCACATAATCCAGTTCTTCGTCGGTCAGTCCCGGATAAACCGGCAGGCTGAAAACCTGCTGCGTGGCTTTCTCCGTCTCCGGCAGATGTACATCCTGGTAGCCTGCCATCTGCTGGAAGACCGGCTGCCGGTGGATGGGCAGCGGGTAATAAACCCGCACGCCGATTCCGCGCTCGTTGAGGCGTTTAAAAACGGTTTCCCGATCCACGCCGTCCGGCACGCGCACGGTATATTGGTGATACACATGCGTGTGTCCTGTTTGGACAACGGGCGTTTTAACGCCGGTGAGGCGTGTATTGTAAACCTGGGCGTGGCTCACGCGGGCCTGCGTCCAGCTTTCCAGGCGGCCAAGCTGCACCAGGCCGATGGCGGCGGCCATATCCGTCATGCGGAAGTTGTAACCGACGATTTCGTGATAATAACGGACGTTCATGCCCTGGGCGCGAATCATCCGCAGCTTACGGGCGATTTCGTCATCATTGGTCAGCACCATGCCGCCTTCGGTGGTGGTCATGTTTTTGGTGGGGTAAAAGCTGAAGCCCGCTGTCCCCCACGTGCCGACGTAACGATCCCCGATCTGCGCCAGGTGCGCCTGGGCGGCATCCTCCATCAAAATCAGGCCGTGTTTGCGGCAGATGGCCTCGAAAGCCGGCATATCGGCCGCCTGCCCGTACAGATGAACCGGCATGATGGCTTTGGTGCGCGGCGTGATAGCGGCTTCGGCGGCCTCCGGCGACAGGTTGAAGGTGTCCGGGTTGATGTCCGCAAAAACCGGGCGCGCCCCCACGCTGAGGACGCAGGAGGCGGTCGCAAAAAAGCTGAAGGATGGGATAATCACTTCGTCGCCCGGCCCAATGCCGTGCGCCATCATAGCGGCCATCAGCGCGGTCGTGCCGTTGCTGGTGGCGACGCCGTGTTTCGTGCCGTGTCTGGCCGCAAACGCCTGCTCAAACTCGGCCACTTTAGGCCCCTGCGAAAGCTGGCCGCTGCTCAAAACCGCGATAACGGCTTGTTTTTCTTCTTCGCCGATAAACGGCTTAGCAATTGGAATCTGCATGTTTCCCCTTACTGCGGGCTGCTTCCCCGCTGTTTGTGTAGTTACCCCGGCTGCGTCAGGGCCGGTTGAACACAGTATAAAATAAATAGAAAAATTACGCGCCCTGGGCGGCTTCCTCCGGCGTGGCAACGCGCTTCCCGGCAGGCGTGACATAGCCGATCAGCCGCCCCGGACTGCCGACCACCAGGCCGTAGTCCGGCACGTCCTTCGTCACCACGCTGCCGGCGCCGATCATCGCCCAGCGCCCAACGGTGATGCCGCAGACGATGGTGCTGTTCGCGCCGATGGCCGCGCCGGTGCGGATCAGCGTTTCGGTCAGCACCCAGTCATCGGCGGCTTTCAGCGAACCGTCGGCGTTAATAGCGCGCGGGAACAGGTCGTTGGTAAAACAGACGTGCGGGCCGACGAACACGCCATCTTCGATGGTGACGCCGTGAAAGACCGAGACGTAATTCTGGATTTTTACCCGGCTGCCAATCTGCACGCCGGCATCCACGAACACGCCGCGCCCCAACACGCACTCAGCGCCAATGCGCGCATCGCGGCGGATGTGGCACAGATGCCAGATTTTGGTGTCCTCGCCAATGGTCACGCCGGATTCAACCTCGGCGCTGGGATGGATAAAAGGCATACAAAACTCCCTGGTGTTTTTGCGCCATTATAGGCGGGCCGGTTTGCAGCGGCGTAACAGCCAGAATTATGAAAACTAACGCCGGACTAACACCGCCCGCCGGGCTGCTTACGACCGGCGCGTTTCAGCCGGTGCGTAGCGGTACAGGTAGCGCGGCCAGGCCAGGTCCCAGCGGTGCGGCAGCGCCCGCAGCGCCTTAAAGCGGCGGCCCCAATCGGCTTCTAGCACGTAATAGGTCGTCAAAAAGTCCAGCAGCGTATCGTTTTCCAGCGGGTGGTTGGTGACGATGTAGGCCGCCCCCTCCGGCTGGATGACCGCTTCCAGCAGCTGTCTGGATATGGGATGATTCGTGGTGCTGCGGCCCGGTCCGCGAATCATATCCTCCAGCGCCACCCAGCTGACAGCCGGGTACAGCGTATAACCGGCCTGAAGCTGGCCGATGTGCGGCGCATAAACCGGCCCATCCAGGCTTTCCAGTGCGCTGACGAATTCATCATAGCTGGCTTCGGCGGACGGCGAGACAACATACCGCGCCGGGACGTAGGCAAAAAACGCGAACGTCAGCGTCAGCGCCAACAAATGGACGTAATGCCGCCGCGCCCAACCGTCGCGCTGCGAGAGTTCGTGCAGCGCCAGTGTACCCATAATAATGAGCCACAGCCCCATCGGGGCGAACACGTTGTCCGATGAGCCAGGGTCAAGCGCCCCCAGCAGGCCGGACGCCAGCGCCATGACCAACTGAAAATGCCAGATGCTCAACTGGCGCGGGCGGCGCAGCACGCGAACTGCCGGCAGCCCGGCGGCCAGCGCCAGCGCCGGGTAAGAGGTGGCGATGAAGGCTAGATAACGGACTGCCGCCCATAGGCTGATTTCCGTCCACTGGCGCGGTAATTCCCAGGTAAAATAATGGAAATATGCGCCAAACAGCGGCTTGCCGGCCCCAAAATACAAAGCCGGGCCCAGCAGCGCGGCGGCGGCCCAGTACGGCCAGGTACGTTTGATGCCCTCGCTCCAGGTGAGAAAAAATATCCCGCCGGCCACGAACAGCGCGCCATGCTGCTTGAACCAGAAACTCGCCACTAGCGCCAGCACCCCGGCCATCTTCCCGGCGCGGGACTGGCCGCGGTCTATCCAGTACGTGCCTAACAGGGTGCTGAACAGCAGCCAGGGGTCGGAATGAGCCGAGTCCAGGTAAGCGTCCATCACCCGGTAGGCCGCCGCAAATAAACCGACCGCCACCAGCGCCCACCAGTGCGAGTCCGTTTTGACGTAAACCAGCCGGAACAAAAGCCCGGCTGTGCCGACCAGCGCCAGGATGGAAACCAGCCGCAGGGTGGGCAGCGTTATGCCGAACACCCACCCAAAAGGTACGGCCAGGTAATAATACAGCGGGTTATAAGCCAGCGGCACGTATTCTGGCGACGGCTCTGGATAAACGGCCAGCCCCGCCGCTGCCCGCTCAAAGTGCTGGAAGATATTACCTTCCATCAGCTCCAGGTTCAGGGGGAAGCTGATATGATTTACAAAAAAGAAGGCCATCACGGCAATGCACAAAATCGCCAGCAAACCCAGGCCCAAAACCCACCCAGGGGCGAACCAGTTCATCAGGCGGACAAAACGCGAACCATCCACGCCCGCGCTGGTAGTTGACCACGCTTTAACTACCCCGCGTTTAACATCGGCTTGCATATGCTTACAATACCTCTATATACCCTTGTGACATTAAGATACGCGATCAGGAAGCGGACTGCACCGGCGTCATCGCCAGCAGCAGCGTGCCGAAGCAGATCACCGCCAGCGCGACCCAACCTTGCAGGGGTACTTTTTCGCCGAGGAAAACCACGCCGCCGGCTGTCACCAGCACGTACCCGATGGCGACCATCGGGTATACCGACCCCACCGGATAACGCGACAGCACGCGAATCCACAGCAGCGTGGAGATGCCGTAAAACACGACCGCCAGCCACAGCAGCGGCGTTTGCAGGATATAACCGATCAGACCATTGAGATCGGCGCCAGCTTCATTTAAACCCCGCGCACCCTGGCGCAGCAAAAGCTGCCCAGCCGATGTAAACAACACAACAATCAACACTTCAAACAGCCGCGACCAGTCCATCTTTCTTTTACCCTTCCGATATTCCCATCATCCCCTGATATTGCAGCGTACATTTGATACTGTACAAAAACCTAAAAATTTGTAAATTTTTGCTGTGAATCATTTTATCTACAGAACATAAACCCCCGATAGAGCCGCGAGTCCACCGGCGGCGGTTCTGGACGGGCGGTTCGCCATGCGGCGATTTTAGGTAGGAGAAAGGTCATACACTTAAATTGCACTTGTAAGGCAAAAAAGACGACTATGGGGAGTAAGGGGTAGGTTATGCTCGGCAGCAAAAACAAACAAGCCCCGATGCCCCTGGATCAAGAAGGGGAGTTTGCTGTGAAGATTTCATTGGTTATTCCTGCGTACAATGAATCGGAAGGCGTGGCCCAGACCGCCGACGCGCTGCGTCCGGTGGTGGTTTATCTGCGCAAAAAATATGATGTCGAAGTTGTTTTTGTGAACGACGGCAGCAAGGATAACACAGCAGAACTGCTCCAGACCCACTTCGCCGACGACCCGGCGGTGCGCGTCGTTTCGCACGAATGCAACCGGGGGCTGGGCGCGGCTATCCGCACCGGCTTCCAGCACGCCACCGGCGACATCATCATCACCACCGATTTTGATGGCACGTATTCGTTCAGCACCATTCCGCAGCTTTTAAGCAAGCTGATCGTTGAGCATGTGGATATCGTGACCGCCTCGCCCTATCACCCGCAGGGACACGTCGAAGGCGTGCCGCGCTACCGCCTGCTGTTCAGCTTCGGCGCGTCGCTGCTCTACCGCATCCTGGTAAGCTGGCGGCTGCACACCTGGACGGCGCTGTACCGCGCTTACCGCCGCCGTGTCGTCGAAACTGTGTCGTTTGAAAGCGACGATTTCCTGGCCGGGACGGAGCTGCTGGTGAAGGCCTGCCGCGCCGGCTACTCGGTGTCGGAGTTCCCGACCACGCTCCACGTTCGCACCTTCGGCCAGTCCAGCATTCGGATTGCCCGCGTTACGCTGTCGCATCTCAAGTTCCAGGCCCGGCTGTTAAAGGCGGCTCTGTTCGGCGGCGGCAAGCTGGAGTCCGTGCCGGCGGTCAAGGGGAACTCGTAAATGTCGCCGTTCGTTTTTGTCGCCTTCAGCACGATTTTCGGCATCTGCGGCCAGCTGCTGCTTAAACGCGGCATGGGCCGGATGGACACTTCCGGCGGGGGCCGCATTCTGCTGCGGATTGCGACTTCCCCCTGGGTGATCGGCGGGCTGGCCGTCTACGGCACAGGAGTAATCTTCTGGCTGCTGGCGCTCTCGTACCTGGAACTGAGCTACGTTTATCCGTTCGCCAGCCTCAGTTATATCGGCATCATCATCGGTTCGTATTTCCTGTTTAAGGAGCGCCTTAACGCGCTCCGTCTGGTCGGCATCACCGTCATCATCATAGGCGTATTCATCACCAGTTTAAGCTGACACTTTTTCTCCGGTGATGCCAACATCGCCCGGCAATATTGCCGGGCGTGTTTTTCGCAAACAATCTATAATAGTGTTGTGTTAACGCATAGAACACAAGGGGCAGCCATGAGGGGAAGCTCGGTCGCGGTGGTCGGCGGCGGTATTATGGGGGTTACGCTGGCTTACCACCTGTCCCGTCAGGGATTCAATGTAACCGTCTACGAACGCGGCGATAATCTGGGCGGCCTCGCCAGCTACATGCTGTATGAGGGCGCGCGGTTAGATCGCTTTTATCACACCATCCTCAGCAGCGACCTGTCCATGCAGCGCCTCATCGAAGAAAGCGGCGTCAAAGACCGGCTGCACTTTACGGCCACCAAACAGGGCTTTTACGATAACGGCCAGATTTACCCCTTTAATACCCCGGTGGATTTTTTGCTGTTCCCGCCGCTCAACCTGTTCCAGCGTTTCCGGCTGGGTTTGCAGGTCATTTATGCCCAGTTTGAAAGCCGCTGGGAAAAAATGGACGAAATCCCGGTCGAGGACTGGCTGGTGAAGGTCAGCGGGCGCGGCGTGTATAACAAAGTGTGGAAGCCGCTGCTGCGCGCTAAGTTCGACAGCACATCGGAAAACGTCCCCGCCACTTACATCTGGTCGCGGCTGCGGCGCATGATGGGTACGCGCGAGGGCGTCACCTCCACCGAGATGATGTGTTACCTGGAAAACGGTTATTACACCCTCATCGAAGCTCTGGCGCGGCGCTGTGAAGCGCAGGGAGTAGCCTTCCACCTGCGCGCGCCGATTGAAGAAATCGTCATCGAAAACGGGCGCGTGGCGGGTGTGCGCGTGGGCGGCGTGGTCGAGCCTTACGACGCGGTTATCAGCACGCTGGCCTCGCCCATCCTGGCGAACCTGCTGCCGGAAGCGCCCACCGGCTTCCGCGCCATGCTGGCGAAACAACAGTATCTGGGCGTATTATGCCCGCTGCTGATCCTTAAAAAGCAGCTGCTGCCCTATTATGTCCTCAACATCACCGACGAGTCGATTCCCTTCACCGCCGTCGTGGAAACGACCAACCTGATAGACCCGCAGCATGTCAAAGGGTATCACCTGGTTTACCTGCCCAAATACCTGGCCCCCGACAATGAAATGGCGAACTGGCCGGACGAGCAGGTGAAAACCGAATGGATGAAACACTTCCGGCGTATGTTCCCTGCCTTTAACGAAGCCGACATCGTGGACTTCATCGTGCAGCGGGCGCGTTATGTCGAGCCGATTCGCCCAATGGGCACGCGCGACGAGATTCCGCCGATTAAAACGCCGGTGGAGCGCCTGTATATGGGCAATACGGTCATGATTTACCCTGAGCTGGGCAACGGCGAGGCGGTGACGCGCTTCGCGGCGAAGGTCGCGGAGCAGGTGATTGAAGATGCGCCGGCCTGGGAAGTTAAACAAGCTGTATGAACGGAACCAGTGTGTGAACCTATATAACAGGGAGATCGTAACCCTGCCCAAAGCTGACTAAACCGGTTCCGAGGTAGAGAAGCTGGAGCAAGTTATCGTATATGAGTTTTGGGTGGGTTTATTATTATGGCCGCAAGTCAATCCCTTGTTCCGACCCAGGTGTCGGCCCTGTCTCAAAAACAGGCGGTGCGTCTTGCCAGCCTGGTTATCGTGGCGGCGCTGGCTGCGTTCCTGTTTTTATACCGGCTGAACGTTTATCCCGAACCCTGGTACGATGAAGGTTCGCACCTGCACGTCGCCAAAAACTATGCGCTGAACGGCATTTATGCCGACTACAGCAGCGAGGGAATCCGTTATTATGGCCCGGCGGTCGGTGTTGGCCCGACGGTGATGCTGCCGGTGGCCGCGCTGTTTAACCTGTTCGGGGTAAGCATCCCCCTGGCGCGGCTGGCGATTGTCGTTTACGGGTTCGTCGCGCTGGCCGCCCTGTACGGGTTGGGCCGGCGTTTTATGGGACACTGGCCGGCGCTGGCGGCGGTGGCGCTGGTTTTGCTGTCGCCTGGGACCGATTTTCCCTATAACTCTCGGACGGTATTGGGCGAAGTGCCGGGTATGGCCTTCCTGGCGGCGGGCCTGTGGCTGTGGCTGCGACCGGAGACGCGCCGCCTGCCGGGTCTGGTCGGGGCCGGCGTGCTGCTCGGCCTGGCTTGCGTCACCAAAAACCAATTTGCGCTGTTCATCCTGCCGGCGATGCTGCTGGCCTGGATAAGCGATCTGGTCTGGTATCGGCGGCGGGGCTGGCTGTATTTTGTCGTGCCGGGGTTGATCGCCGGGGCGCTCTTTTTCGCCTGGACGGCCATCGTGCTGTTTGTGCTGGGCGGCCAGGGCGACCTGGCCGATAATCTGGCGACGCTGCGGCGGGCTGCGTCCGG
>JAPKMO010000045.1 GCA_026645945.1 Anaerolineae bacterium | reverse complement strand
TTATCCGTAAACCCACCAGACAGTGGGCTTAAGCCCACTGTTCTGCTGTCAGATCAATCGGTTTACGGATAGATACTTAACACTTCGGCCAACTCGGTCCCGGGTTTAAACCCGGGGCTAACGCAAAAACCAAGCTCACTGAAGGGCGGTAATTGCTAGTTCTGTTCTGAACCTTCCCCACCCCTAAATCCCCTTCCCTCAGGGGACAAATGTCCCCATTCGGGTCGCCATAAAATGGAGAGGGGACTTAAAAGCCTGTTATGGCCTGTTTTGACCCCCTCTCCAAAACTTGGGCAGGGGGTGGGAACTAGCAATTACCTTCCTTTAGTGGGCTGCCCGGTTAGCCAGCCGGCTTAAGCCGCTGGCGATACAAAACGCGCAAGGTAATGCCTTTGGGCAGCCACACCCGGCTGCCCCAATACCGCCGCCAGTTTTTGCGCCTCGCACCCTGCCCGGTCAATCCCCAAACGAATAAACCCTGCCGATATAGTTCTGTTCCCGCGCAAAAGCCATCAGTTCGTCGCGGAAGTTGGGATGGGCGATATTGATGAGGGCTACCGCGCGCTCGGCAATCGAACGCCCGTACAGGTCGGCCACGCCGTATTCGGTGGCGACGAAGCGCACGTCGTTGCGGCTGGTGGTGACGCCCGCGCCGGGTTTGAGTACCGGCACGATGCGGCTGATGGTGTCGTTTTTGGCGGTGCTGGGCAGGGCGATGAATGACTTGCCGCCCTTGCTGCGCGATGCGCCGCGCACGAAATCCACCTGGCCACCCACCCCGGAATAAAACTTCGTGCCGATGCTGTCCGCGCAGACCTGACCGGTGAGGTCTACTTCCAGAGCGGAGTTGATAGACACCATGCGGTCGTTCTGGGCGATGATGAACGGGTCATTCACGTATTCGGTGGGGTGGAACTCGAAAATCGGATTGTCGTCAATGTAATCGTAGAGGGCTTTTGTCCCCAGCACGAACCCGGCGATGACCTTGCCGGTGTGCAGGTTTTTGGCCGCGTTGGTGATGACGCCGGCTTCGATCATCTCCATCACGCCGTCGGAGAACAACTCGGTGTGGACGCCCAGGTTTTTATGATTGGTCAGGCGGCGCAGCACCGCGTCCGGGATGCCGCCGATGCCGGTTTGCAGGGTAGCCGTATCCGGGATCAGTTCGGCGATGTGGTTAGCGATTCGATCCTGAATCGGAGACGGCGGCTCCGGGTGGACTTCCAACAGCGGGTAGTCGGCTTCGATGAAATAATCCACCTGGCTGACGTGGATAAAACTGTCGCCCAGGGCGCGCGGCATGTGCGGGTTGACCTCGGCGATGACCATACCGGCGCTTTCGGCAGCGGTTTTGGTGACGCCCACTTCCACGCCGTAGGAGCAGTAGCCGTGTTCGTCGGGCGGGCTGACGTGGATAACCGCCACGTCCAGCACCAGCCGCCCACTACGGAACAGCAGCGGAATTTCGTGCAGGAACACGGGCGTAAAATCGGCCATGCCGTCATTAACGGCTTTACGCACCTTGCCGCTGACGAACAGGCTGTTGATGCGGATATGATCGCTCATATCCGGCGTGATGTAATCGCCCACGCCCAGGTCGAGGAGCTGCACCAGCTCGACGGCGTGCAGTTCGTGGGCATGGTCGCGCAGGGCCTGAATAAACCGCTGCGGCGTGGAACAGTTGCCGGTCACAAAAACGCGCTGGCCGGAGACAATCTTCTGCGCGGCTTCTTCCGGGCTAATTCGACGCGATCGCCAATCCAGAGGCATAGAATATTCCAATCCTTACTCAACAGATGTTGTAACACTTTCAGTCTATTCAAAATGGGATTCGACCAAAAGTGACGAATATCCCTTTGACGGTAAGATAATTGATACTGGCTTCCTGTACAAGAGCCGTTTAGAGTAAAAGTAGCGTGGAAAAGCGCGAGTCGAAAGGACGGCTTTCATGTTAAAGCATGTGCTGGTTCCATTGGATGGCTCGAAACTGGCTGAGGAAGCCCTGGAACACGCGGTGAATATCATCCGCCCGGATGGGAAAATCACCCTACTGTCGGCGGTGGATGTGCCTGAAGTGCCGATTTATGGCTACTATCCCCCGGCAACCGTGCCGGATTACCAGTCCACCGTTGAAGATTTGCTGCCGCAGGCCAAAAACTACCTGGAACAGATCGCCAAAGGGCTGGAATGTCCCGGCATCGCGGTCGAGATCGAAGCTCATATCGGCGAGCCGGCCCAGGTGATTGCCGAAACGGCGGTGCGGCTGAAGGTGGACGCCATCGTGATGTCCACGCATGGGCGCTCCGGGTTGAGCCGCTGGCTGTTCGGCAGTGTGACCAATAAAGTGCTGGGGACGCGCTGCTGCCCGGTGTTTGTCATCCCCAGCAGGCAGTCCGAAGCAAAAACGTAGCCCGATTGGCTATTCTTCTTCCTCGTCTTGCAGCGGCATGACGAGTTCGCGGATATTGTTTTTGACGGCGTAAGCGGCGGCTTCGGCGCGGTTCGATGCGCCGATTTTCGCCAGCACGCTGCTGACGTAGTTTCGCACCGTGCCTTCGCCCAGGTAGAGTTTGATGGCAATCTGCCGGTTGGTCAGCCCTTCGGCGACCAGCGCCAATACGGCCAGCTCCTGCGAGGTGAGGTTGGCGAAGGCGGCGGCGTGCTGTGCCTGGCTGGCCTTCCGCATTTCGGTAAAAACGGTGGCGGTCATGGCCGGGTCGAGCATTCCTTCGCCCCGGCTGACGCGCTCAATGGCCTGGATGAGTTCGTTGTCGCCGATGCGTTTGAGGACATAACCGGAAGCCCCGGCCTGGATGGCGGCGAAGAGCAGTTCGTCCTCGGCATAGGATGTCAGCATGATGACGCGGCAGCCGGGGACGGTTTCGATGATCTGGCGGCAGGCTTCGATGCCGGAAACACCGGGCATTCGCACATCCAGCACGGCCACGTCTGGCTGGCTGTCCTGCGCTTTGGCGACGGCCTCCTCGCCGGTGGCGGCTTCGGCCACCACGCGAAAGCGCCCCTGGCGTTCCAGCAGGGCGCGCAGCCCGGCCCGAACAACCGAATGGTCATCTGCGATTAAAATCCGCACCGTGTTTGACATAACATCTCACTCTCGCCTGAACGTACCGATTCGGGTTACAATAAGCGCAAACTTCAGTATATGATCGAATTTGCGCCTCATGTCTAGTGACAAAAATCCGCAAACTGACAGTACGCAAGTCATCCTTTCGCAGCTAAAAGACATCGCATCGGCGGTGATGTACGCCGCTGAAGCCGGCGACCTGGAGCAGGTACTTGAACGTATTGCCCAGGTATCCAAAAACCTGGTGAACGCGCGTTATGCGGCGTTGGGCGTGCCGGATGCTAAAGGCGCCCTCAAACACTTTAAATTTGTCGGCGTCAGTCACGAGCAAATCGCCCAGATGGGTCATCTGCCGGTCGGTCGTGGTTTGCTGGGAGCTATTATAAACGAACGACAGGTTGTGCGCCTAGAACGGATACAGGATGATCCGCGCGCTGCTGGGTTCTGCCCCGGCCATCCCCACATGACCAGCCTACTGGGTGTGCCGATACAGGTCGGCCAGCAGCTTTTTGGCATCCTGTACCTGTGCGACCGGGAGGACGGCCAGCCCTTCAGCGAGCAGGATGAATGGCTGATCGAGACGATGGCGGGTTATGCGGCGCTGGCAATCGCCGGTTCGCAGTTAAGCGACCAGCAGCGGCGGCTGGCGCTGCTGGAAGAACGCGAGCGCATCGGCATGGAACTGCACGATGGCGTGATTCAATCGCTGTATGCCATCGGGATGCACCTGGACTTGATGCGGATGTCCGGCGAAGTGGCCGAGCAGGATATCGAACAGGTCATCGGCAGCCTGAATACCGTAATTGGCGACATCCGGCGCTACATCATGAATTTGCAGTCCAGCGACCTGCGGCAGAAGACCATTTACCAGCGGCTGGCCGACATGATTACGCGGCTGCATATCCCCGAATCGCTCCAGATACAGATCATCGCGCCGGACGACCAGCCCCTTTTTACGCCGGCGACCTTCGAGGCAATCTGCCAGATGGCAAACGAGGCGTTGAGCAATGCCGTGCGCCATGCCAACGCGCAGACTATTTCCATCAGCACCCGCCAAAAGGACAATCTGTTCGAAATTGTCATCGCCGACGACGGCCAGGGCTTCGACCCGGACACGCTGGCGAACCACAGCGGGCTGGGACTGCGAAATCTTCAGCAGCGGGCGGCGCTGCACGGCGGGCGTGTCCACATCGAAACCGCGCCCGGCGCCGGCACGCGCCTGACGATTTCGATCCCGGTGCGGATGCTCTAACAACAGCCTTTGTGACATCCATCATACCTTTTGCAGTACCATCGTTTCGGGATAAGGCCATATAGTGTGGGATAAGATTCGATTCTGTGGC
Organism: Anaerolineae bacterium; assembly: GCA_026645945.1. Classification (GTDB taxonomy): domain Bacteria; phylum Chloroflexota; class Anaerolineae; order Aggregatilineales; family Phototrophicaceae; genus CFX2. Next base: position 26,880 of record JAPKMO010000045.1, on the reverse strand, counting down.
GGTTAAGTTTGTATGGTAGTTCGTGGAGGAACCCGACCATGCTTGAAAATGTCAAGGTGAGTGAGTGGATGACCAGCCCGGTTATCACCGTATCGCCTTCAACTTCGATCAGCGCGGCGCATCAGATCATGAAGGAAAACGGGATTCGCCGCGTGCCGGTCGTCGAAAATGACCATCTGGTCGGCATCATCACCATTGGCGATGTGCGCGAGGCCAGCCCTTCCGATGCGACAACCCTGAGCATCTGGGAGTTGAATTATCTGTGGGCGCAGCTTACGGTGGAACGGGTGATGTCGCGCAAGGTGATAACGGTCAGCGCCGAGCAGTGTATTCTGGACGCGGCACAGCTCATGCTCGATCATAAAGTCAGCGGCCTGCCGGTGGTGGACGAAGGCGGGAAATTGATCGGTATTCTTACCGAATCGGACATCTTTCGGATGCTGGTGAAGTCACGCGCTCAGGCTCCAACGTCGTCCAGCTAGTTGTTTATCCGCCCTATGATTTACAGAGCCGCAATGGCCCCACCCAGGGGCCATTCTGGAGCAAGAACCATGTATGTATCCGACATCATGACAGCGAAGCCGGCTACTATCCGGCTGAATAATACCCTGCGCGATGCGCTGGAAACGATGGAGCGAGTCGGCTGCCATCATCTGCCGGTCATGGGTACGGACGGCCATCTGATCGGAATCATCAGCGACCGTGATGTGCGGACGGCATTAAATTCCCCTTATATCCTCCGCGAACGCTGGCAGGACGAAGAACTGGTCAACCATCTGCCGGTGCGCGCCATGATGACACCGGCGCCGATTGTGATCGCGCCCGAAGCCCCGGCGGCAGAAGCCGTCCGGCTGATGCTCAAAAATCAGATTAGCTGCCTGCCGGTGATGCGCGACGAAACGCTGGTCGGCATCATTACCCGCTCGGACATCCTCCTGGCTTTCATGAACCTGCTGCAAAACCGCAACAACCGGCACGACGTTCCTATGAATCATTCTGGCTGAGGCCGCTTTCCTCAATCCGGTCCGTGTCTGCTTTCGACGCCGGGCTGTTGGTCAGCCCGCCGCCGCGCACGGTCGCGCCGATGACCAGCGCGGCGCTGATAAGCACCAGATTTTTGATGATATACTGGCCTTCCAGGGTCAGGCCGAACGGAAAAATCGTCCATACCAGATCAGGCCGCAGCACTAGGGGAGAGAGCGCGCCGGGCATCTGCAAAAACAGCAGCAAAATGGTCAGCCGCATGAATTTATGGGTGATGAATCCCAGGCCGATCAGCATTTCCCAGACGGCCAGCACTGGCAGAAAAACCTGAAACGGCAGAAAGGTGATGGTTTCTCGTACCAGCCCTTCTGCCGGGCTGAGGCCGGGGACGAGTTTGAGCGCGCCAAACCAGAAAAAGACGATTCCCATCGAAATACGCAGCAGCGCCACGCCGTGCGCGGCCATCCAGCCGGTGATCTGCCGGTCTATAGTTTCAAACTGCTGCCGCCGTGTTTTTAACATTGTCAGTCCTTTCCTGAAACCCGACAACAATTTTGATCGTGAAAATCATAACAATTAATTCTGAGAGGCGGGTGAAAAACTCAGGGTAAGTCGGCAGTATGGCCGGAGCGCGCCACCGTCCCGATTCGCCCGCCGTTTATTGTGTTAAAATGATGCTTGCACGCCGTGAGACGAATCAGGAATAGTTTATGATGCAGGCCGATGTTTTTCTCGATCATGAAGTGCTGGCTGCCGGGCAGCCGCAGAAGCTGTATCTTATGGCCCGGCTGATGTCCGGCGCGGCATCGCCAGACCGGCAGCGCCGCCCGCTCAACCTCGGCCTGGTGATTGACCGCAGCGGCTCGATGGCGGGGGATAAAATCAGTTATACCCGCCAGGCGGCGCAGTTTTTGGTACAGAACCTGGGCGCGAACGATACGCTGTCCGTCGTGCTGTACCATCACGATGTTGAAGTGCTGCTGCCGCCTCAGCCGGTGATACACAAGGATGCTGTCGCGCAGCGCATCGGCGCGATCAAAACCGGCGGCACGACCAACCTGAGCGCCGGCTGGCTGGAAGGCTGCAACCTGACCGCCGCGAACCTGAAACCAGACCAGCTAAACCGGGTCATCATCATGAGCGACGGCCTCGCCAACCGGGGCATTACCGATGTCTCCCGGCTGGTCGCCCTGGCGCAGCAGAAACGCGAGCAGGGCATTAGCACGACGACGATGGGGCTGGGGACGGACTTTAACGAAGACCTGCTGATGGCGATGGCCGACGCCGGCGGGGGCGCTTTTTATTTCATCGAAAGTCCGGAGGTCGCGCCGCTGATTTTCCAGGAGGAGTTAAGCGGCTTGTTGAGCGTGGTGGGGCAGAACCTCGTCATTCAAGTGGAGTTCGGCGAGCATGTAGAGGCCATCACCCAGCTTAATGCTTACCCTGCCGAAACCAACGCGCGGCTGGTGTCCTACCGAGTGGGCGACGTGTTCGGCGACGAGATCAAAACGCTGGTGCTGGAACTTTCGCTTTCCGCGCTGCCGTCGGTGGGCGAGTTCGACCTGGCGCGGCTGCGGTTTGTATACGACGAGCTGTATGACGGCGGCAGCGAGCGCCGCATCATCGAAAAGCCAGTGCGCGTGAAAGCCGGCCCGGCGGGCGAGCCGCTGCCCTCGCCGCAGAAGGACGTGCGGCGTTCCGTGCTGCTGCTTCAGGCCGCCCAGGCGCGGCGCGAAGCGATCCAGTCTGCCGACCGGGGCAATTATAAAGAAGCCTCGCAGTCCCTCCATGCGGTCGCGGACGCCATCGAACAGTCCGGGGCGCTGGACGACGAATTAAACGAGGAACACGACGCGCTGCGAAAACAGGCGCGTGATCTGGAAAGCGGCGCGGCTTATTACGATAAATACAGCCGTAAATCTATGGCGACACAGGCTTTTTATACCATGAGCGACTGGCACGAAGGCACGCAGAGCCTTCGCACCAGGGAGCTGGAACGCGCGATTAAAAAGCCGACCGTCGAGCGAAAACCCGGCGTGACGCCGGCAGCCCTGGTATGGAACAGCCGCCGCTTTCCCCTGAACGGCGATTTGATCCGCGTAGGGCGGGCGGCGCAGAACGACATCGTGATTGACCGGCGCAGCGTGTCGCGTTTTCACTGCCAGATGACGCGGCGGGACGATGGGCTGGTGCTGGAAGACCTGAGCAGCACCAACGGCACGTTTGTTAACGAGACGCGCCTGGACGGGCCGCATATTTTGAGCGTGGGTGACGTGGTGCGCCTGGGTGATGAGCAGGTCGTTTTCCACGAGTAGATGCTTTAAAATATGCCCGGTTAATCTTCCCTTAAACTGTGAGGTTTTTACGATGACAGCTTATGAAACCTACCCGGTCGAAGTCGCCGGCGTGCGGCGCGACCTGCGCCTGTTCGAGATCAAACCGGGCGTGCGGATAGCCATCCTCAATATCCTGGGCGATACCGAACTGGTCGAAGCGGTGAGCAAGGAACTGGCGCTGAAACTGCTGCTGCTTGAGGCGGACGTGCTGGTGACGGCGGAAGCCAAGAGCATCCCGCTGGCGCACTCGCTTTCCCTGCACATGAACAATTTACCCTACGTCGTGCTGCGGAAATCCTACAAGCCGTATATGGGCGATGCGCTGCAATCCGAGACGCTGAGCATCACCACCGGCGCGGCGCAAACGCTCTACCTGGACGAAAAAGATCGCGGGCTGGTGGCTGGGAAAAAAGTCATCATCGTGGATGACGTGATCTCCACCGGCAGCACGCTTCAAGGGATGCGCCTCATCATGAATAAAGCCGGGGCGCAGATCATCGCGGAGGCGGCCATCTTCACCGAAGGCGACCGCGCCGCCTGGTCGGACATCATCGCGCTTGGTCACCTGCCGGTGTGGATAAACGGCTGAAAACCGCTGCGCGTTTAAGGCCGGAACGTCAGCATATCGTCCGGCTGCGGCTGGCCGTCCTGGAAGACCGGCAGGCGCTCCATAGACGGCCAGCGATACCAGCCCAGTGATACTGCCGCAGCCGGGTTTTCCGGCGCGGCAAATGTGTGGGTAGTGACGACGGTCTGCCCTGGCTGCCAGGCCCAGGTCGGGAACTGGCCGTTGTGGGGCAGGGCGTCCTGCTGGTCGAGCAGCGCCCCATCGGCAGCTTTAAGATGCACGAACAGCGTATAGTTGGCCTCGACCGGCATCAAAACTCGCCAGTACAGCCGCATCTCCAGTGCCTCGCCGGGGCGCAGCGACCCCGGCAGGGGATAATCTACGCCGGTCAGTTCGATAGAATCGCCAAAACGAGCGCGAATGTCCAAAGCGGGCGCGCCGGCGGTAGTATAACGCTCCGGCTGGATGGCCGAACGCCCGGACAGCGCCCAGTCATCGAACACCGCGCCGGTTTCGGAGAGAAGCGGTTTGGCCGTTGGCCCAGGGTAAGTGTAGACGGACACGGCGAAACGGCAGCCGCCCGGCGGCGCGTCGTCGAACACCTGCACCCAGCGCGTTTCGGTGACGATTTCGCCCGGCGTCCACATCACGGTCGGGTACAGGTAGCGTAAAATCAGCCCCTCGCTGTCCTTCTGGACGCCCCGGCTGGCGTCGGCATAATCCCAGACTTGCAGCCGCACGAAATAATCCGCGCTGGTGCGTTCGGTCAGCCGCCAGCTTAAGGTAACGGGTATCCACTGGCCGGGGACGAGGCTTTCCGGCGCGTCCAGCGCCAGCAGTTCCAGCCGACCATCAAACAGCGCCAGCCGCCCGGTTGAAGCGGGTATATCCCACCCGCTCCGGAATGGATTAGCGTCCGCCGTAATCGCCAATTTTCGCCCGACTAACCAGCCTGACGCGGTGGTTAAATCCTGGCCTTCGGTGGACAGCCGCCTTTCCAGCCCTTGCGCGGCGTCCAACGACAGCGGCGGCAGAATGACGATTTCGCCGGCGTCCGGTCGGAGCAGGGCATATTGCAGCGGCAGCCGGTCGCTTTCCGGGAAGCCGTAAGTGACGCTGGCGGTCGGGCGCAGCAGCAGGCCGGCGGGCAGACTTTCGCCATCCCGCGCCGCCCGCACGGTGGGGAACGCCTGTGGGCGCAGCAGCGCCGCCGCGCGGTTGGTATTCAACTGCTCGATCGGCAGGTAAACCGGCTGTTGGGATTCCTGCGCCTGGCGCAGCAGATCGGCATAACCCAGGCCGAAATAATAGGCCCAGCTGTAAACGCTGGTGGGGTCGTCCAGCAGGCGCGGCTGGTCGTTGAAGTGATAGGCCACGTGATGGCGCGTGCTGATGGGCGTGAAAACAAAGATGATCGCCAGCGCCGCCGCTGCCGCTGGCCGCAGACGCCCGCTCAACCGGCGCAGCAGTTCGCCCGCACCGAAGCCTACCAGCAGGCCAAGCGGCGCGAAAATGCCGATCATACGAATCGGCTGTTCTGGCACGTTGGTCAGGATGTTGGGCGCGATCATCACCAGGATGTACATCGGCGGGATGAGGCTGATGCCATCCCGCCAGCGCCGCAGCGTGAACAGCAGTCCGGCAGCGAACAAGGCGATGAGGGCGGGGTTCAGATAGGCGGCGGTGTAGGGGTTATAGACTGGGAAAAACACCGTATCCGGGATGAAGATGGGCTGGAAGGCTTTCTGAACCTGCGCCAGCAGAGTCGGCACGTCGGCCAGCGGGTTGAAGCCGGGGACGGCCAGGGCTTCGACGCGGGCGGAAAGCCAGCCGGGAATCCACAGGAACATCATCAGCCAGGGCAGCAGGGCGGCAGCGCCGCTGGCGGCCAGCAGCGCCAGATGGCGGCGGCGCGGCCAGCGAAACACCTTCGCGGCGGCCAGCAGCCCCAGCGCCAGCAGCAGCGCCGGCGCGAAAGCGATTCCCCCCAGGTAGAAGGTGATCGCCAGCGCAGCGAAAACACCGGCCAGCACGTAATAATGCGGACGCCCCACGCGCCAGGCCCAGGCCAGCGCCGCCGTCGCCATCATGGTGGCGAAGGGTATCCAGTTGGCGGCGTACACCGCCCGCCCGATGATGACCGAAGGCGGCAGCGCGGCCAGCGTCATCCCGGCTGCGGCGGCGATGGCGTCCCGGTGCGGATGCTGCCGGTACAGGACGCGCGCGGCGGCGATGGTGGCGGCCACACCCAGCACACTAAGGAAAGCGTGGAACAGCCGCCCGGTGAACGGCGTGACGCCGATGAACGCCAAAAATCCGGCGCGGACGGCGGCATCGAACGGCTCCGGGATGCCCTCGAAATTCGGCAGCAGGCCGTAACCCCGGATGAGCCGCCACGACCGCTGAAGGTTTTCGGCCTCGTCGAAGTGCAGCCCTGGCGGCATGATGGACAGATCGGCCACGCGCAGCCAGAACGCGACCAGCAGCGGGACGATCAGCAGCAGCGTATAAAGGCGTCGGTTGGGTGCGAACATGCGCCGGAGTTTAAATGACAGTGTGTCTTCGCGCAATGACCAGCCCGCGTTGGACGGGCCGGTTTAAAAGGCGAGGCACGCCTCCGAAAAAAGAGGTTGTCCGGCGGCTTAAATTGTGCCATAATGTTCAATAAAAGCGATGAGGCTCGCTCTAGCGCCAGCAGCTTAAACTGTCATCATCTGACTGATAGCCTCTACCTGCACCCCTCGGTGTTGGTAGAGGTTTTTTGCTCAGTAGGGACAGGAGGTGTATTGTCATGGTGGGCATCTTCTGTATCGGCCTTCTTTTACTGCCGTTTGTGATGCTCGGCTTTTTTATACTCCGCGACCGTTTTGTCGAAAGACGCGACCGGCAAATTCTGGAAAAATCCTGGCATCTTGAACAGCTCTTTAACGAAGTCAGCGGGCAAGGCCAAAAACTGACCCGGATTTATCTGCAATCTTCCGGCGGCAGCGCCTATCCCTATGACCTGTTTATGATTGAATATTCCGGGGGCGCGCACCCCACCGATACCATCTGGCTGCCGGTGCGGCACTTTTTGAACGCTGATGATGACACCCTCAAACACATGTTGGCAGATGAACTGGCTCATCCGGGCAGGTACACCATCAAGGATTGGCAGGAAGCCGTTTACGAGTTCGTCATGCGCGAAAGACAAAACCCCTATCAAAAGCGCCCCCCAGCGTGGAAGAGATGGCTCAAGACATTCCAGACTTAATGCCAGATACACTTTCTTCGCCGCCAGATGTCCCCGGACGGCTGCTCTTGAAGTCATCATCGAAAGTTCAAACCGCCGAAAACAAAAAGGCCAACCCATTAATCATATAAAGGTTGGCCTAGTGGGCGCAGAGGGACTTGAACCCCCGACCTCACGGATGTGAACCGTGCGCTCTGTCCAGCTGAGCTATGCGCCCGTTTGATGCTTGTGGATTGTGAAAAAGAGTATAGCATAAGGCGCGGCGGCAGGCAAGATCGGAGTTTAGGGTATGCTGCGTCTTCTATTGATTTTGCTGGTCGGCGGCTGCATCGCCCCGGCGGCCACCACGCCCGCGCCGGGCGTCCCCGCGCCCACCATCAGCGACGGCTGGCAGACCCTCGCGCCGGGGTTGGAGCGCCGTATTACTGTGCCGGAGGCCGGAAACGCGCTTTCTCCGCTCCTCGCGCTGCGTTTTGACCCGGCGCATTACACCTTCCGCGCAGTTTATCGCCCCGGCCAACCGCTGAACGTCGTTCAGTGGCAGCAGGAACTCCCCGGCGCGGCGGCTTTCGTCAACGCCAATTTTTTCACGCCGGAGCATCAAATCCTGGGGCTGCTGGTGGCCGGCGGCGCGGTTTATGGCAGCGCCTACACCGACCGGGGCGGCACGTTCGCCGTGCTGGACGGCGCGCCGCGTATTTTCGCCAACGTCGGGGCTGCCCTGGCCGGCACGCCGGAGCAGGCCGTCCAGGGTTTCCCGATGCTGGTGATGGATGGCCTCCAGGCGTTTACCAGCGCCGCGCCCGACCGCGCCACCCGCCGCACCGCCATCGGCCAGGATGCTCAGGGGCGCGTGGTGTTAATCGTCACGCCGCTGCTGGGGCTGACGCTGCGCGACCTGAGCGCCTACCTGCCAACCAGTGACCTCGGCCTGGTGAACGCCTTTAACCTGGACGGGGGCGGCTCGACGATGCTGTTTCTGGCCGCCCCCGGCGAGCCGGAATACAGCCTGCCCTCGTTCGACCCGGTGCCGGCGGTGTTGGCGGTGTACCCGCGCGGCTCGTAAACCGGCGTTTTATATACCGTTTGCCGGCGATTTCCTGTTATAGTAGGGGAAAAAATAAGGCACGGAAGGGAGCAGCACTTATGCAAAAGTGGGAATATCTGGTCGTTTATATCCAGGGGCGCGAGGTGAACCCTGAAGTGGCGGACAAGAGCTTTGATGTTCACGCCAGCGCCGATAAATACACCGAACAGTTGAACAAATACGCCAGCGGCGGCTGGGAACTGATGCAGTTCGAGTGGGATGACGACAAAGGCGTGAAGGCCCTTTTTAAACGCCCGCGAGGTTAAAGAATGGCGACTCCCAAAGTTTATCATCGTCCGACGACGCTGGCTGAGGCGCTGCAACTGGCAGTACAGCCGGGAAGTGCGGCGCTGGCGGGCGGCGCGGCCGCGTTCAACCGCCTGGACGCTGCGATGGACATTTTTATTGATCTGCAAGCCGTACCGGAACTGAACCGCATCGAGCGTCAGGAAGGCGGTTGGTTGGTAGGCGGGGCGTGCCGCCTGGAACAGATCGTTGAACTGGCCGGCCTGCCGGAAACGCTGCGGCGCGCGCTGGTACGGGCCGTCCCGGTGAACCTGCGTAACGGCATATCGGCTGCCGAAAGCCTGCTGCGTCCGGCGTATTTCGGCGAGTGGGTGACGGCGCTGGCGGCGCTGGATGCCGGGGTCTGGCGGGCGCTGCCTGGCGGGCAAACCGAGACGTTTTCGATCACTGAAACGGCGCTGGTCGAGGGCGGCGGGGGCCGGCGTCTGGCTGAAGGAATCATTACCGGCCTTTTTATCCCGGCGCTCAAAGCGGGCGAGGCGCTGGAAGCGGCCTTCGTGGCGCGTACCCTGGCGGATGCGCCGATTGTCAGCGCGGCGGCCTTCGTGCAGGTGGATGGGCGCGGTTCGGTCGAGACGGCGTTCGTCGCCCTGCACGGCGTATCGGCGGCCCCGGCGCTGAATATTCATCTGCCGGTTTTACAGGGGCAGACGCTGGACGAGCCATCTATCGCGGCGGCAGCGCGGCTGGCCGTTGAGGGCATTTCGCCGATGAGCGATTATCGCGGCAGCGCGGCCTACCGGGCGGCGATGGCGTCCGTCTTGGCACGGCGAGCTTTGGAAGCGTGCCGGGAGTCCCTGAGTTAGTGGTGAAACCGGGCAGGACGGAATATGCGCGGGCATTTTGGAGACTGCCGGCGCGGAGCGAAAGGTGAAAACATTGCCTGCACAGGATGAGCGGCTCGATGCTGCGCGGTATTATATCGGCGTATTGAATCTGGAAGCGGCGCGGGAAATCCTGTTGGATTACCTGCGCGACTATGCGGCGGATGCCGAGGGCTGGTATCTGCTGGGGCAGGCGTCGGACGATGATGGGCTGGCGATTATGGCTCTGGAGCGCGCACTGGAACTAAAGCCGGATTATGAGGACGCCACGATTCTGCTGGCCGGAATCAAACGCGACGCCGAGATGATTACCTACCCGACCAAAGAAGATGACGACCCAAAACCGGAGGAAAAACCATAACGGCATGGAGACACAGGCCGAACTTATCAACCAACTGGATGCTTCTCACCAGGCCATGCGCGCGCTGCTGGATGAAATCCAGACCGGGGCGGAAGTTTACGCCGGCTGGACGATTCGAGAAGTGCTGGCGCACCTGACCGGCTGGGACGAGGCTGTTGCCGCGTCGCTGCGCGCGTATGCCGAAGGCAGCGAGGCCGCTATCGCCGCGTATCGCGGCATTAACGACTATAACGCGCGCTCGGTGGAAACGCGCCAGGGTTTGAATTACGAGCAGACCTGCCGCGAATGGGAACTGGCGCGCGAAGAACTGAAAGCGGCGCTGCTGGCGCTGACCGATGAGCAGTATGCCGGGGAACTGCTGTACCCCTGGGGTGAGCGTGGGCCGGTGCCGGGGCTGGTGGAAATCTTCATCCATCACGAACGCAGCCACGCCGACGAGATACGGGCATTGAAAGGAAAACGAGACACGGTTTAGAGGAGTATGGAAATGAGAACATTTACAGCCTACATTGAACGCGATGCAGAAACGGGATTCTATTTCGGCATTATCCCTGGTTTACCGGGGGCATATACTCAGGGAGAAACATTAGAGGAATTGCAGGCCAATCTGAAAGAAGTGCTGGAACTGTGCCTGGAAGAACTCGACGAACCTGTTGAAGACCTGCCAGAGTTCGTCGGTACAATGGTTGTGGCGGTACGAGCAAGCTCAAAATCGTAGATTACAAGACAATGCACGCTCTATTGACGAAACTTGGTTTTGAAATTGCACGTCAAAAAGGCAGTCACATTCGCTATCAACATCCTGATGGCCGCGCTTGTACCGTACCACGACACGGCAACCGAAATTTATCACGCCCTCTGCTTCGTGCTATCCTTCGAGACATTGATTTAACGCCTGAACAGTACCATGAAGAGTTAGAAAATCTGTGATGCTATGGAAATCAAATACGATGCCAAACCGGATATGATGTATATCCGGTTTAACAACAAGAAAGTGCATACCAATGAAGTTACAGCCGACGACAGCCTGGTGATTGACTTGGCCTAAGATAACACGATTGTCGGCATTGAACTCATTTCGCCGTCGCAGTATGTGGATAATATTGAGGAGATGACCTTCCGTTACATGGCGAAGGATGCGTCTGCGCCGGGCGCTGGAAGCACCCGGCTAGTAGTAAAAAGCCCGCTAGAAGCGGGCTGAAATGCGGACTAGAGCAAAGGCTACCGATTGTAGGTGAATAGCGCACTTAGATCAAGATAGGAGGTTATCCCACTTTATGAGTACCTCAAAAATTTGGAGTGAAGAACTTCGTGAACTTGTGCTGCATATTCTTTCAGAACCTAGAACAGTTTATGGTTACACTCACCGACCATACATGACTACTTATCAAATTGCGTTAGCAGTCAAGAAACATCGCCCGGATATTTTTGAAGCGGCAGGAAAAACGCTTGGCGGCAAAGGAGCAGGTCATAATATTTTTGCTGCTTACTTGGGAAAAGCCATTATGGACAATTTCTCCCCGTCGCAACCAGAATCACCAATCGAGTACGCATTTCTATCCCACGACTATCTTGTCTCCGTCAAATTCGAGGACAATGTAGAATCTTCTCTCGTTGCTTCTCAAGAGGCGATGGTTATGTTCTGTCTTAAAGAACAACCATAAGCACCCAAACGAGTAAACCACCATGCACATCACCATCACGATTAACCACGAAAAAAAGACGTTTGACGTGCAGCCGCACGAACGGCTGCTGCGCCTGCTGCGGCGCGAAGGGTATTTCAGCGTTAAGTTTGGCGACGAACACGGGCTGACCGGCGCGGATGCCGTGCTGCTGGACGGCCAGCTCGTTAACTCGCAGACCATGCTGGCGGCCCAGGCCGACGGCCACGAAATCCTGACGCTGGAAGGCATCGGTTCGTCGCGCAGCCTGCATCCGTTGCAGCAGGCGTTCATTGAAACCGGCGCGATTCAGTCCGGCTACAATACCCCGGCGCAAATCCTGGCTGCTTATGCCCTGCTCCAGCGCAATCCGAATCCAACCGAAGCCGAAATACGCGCGGCGATTGCCGGCGTGCTTGACCGCGAGACGGGTTACGTCAAGCCGGTGCAGGCCATTCTGCGCGCGGCGGCGGTTATGCGCGGCGAGGACGTGCCGCCTTACGAGCCGCTGGAGCGCGCCATCCCCGCGCCGCCAGGGCTGTTCGAGTCGCCCTGGCCGTTCGAGCCGGAAAGCGACGGCGGCGATGCCGGCGGTGTTCGCACGCGCACCATTCCGGCGCTGATCGTCGCGCCGCCGGAAGTGGCCGAACGGCGGGTGATCGGCAAGCCGGAACCGAAAGTGGATGCCGTCAAACTGGCGGCGGGCAAGCCGGTTTATACCGACGACATTGAAATGAAGGATATGCTGCACGCGGCGCTGCTGACCAGCCCGCACGCCCACGCGCGCATTAAACGGATTGACACCAGCCGGGCAAAGGCGCTGCCAGGCGTCCATGCGGTGCTGACGTACCAGGATGTGCCGCGCGTGTATTATGCCTCCGGAGGGCAGAGCTACCCGAACCCGAAGCCTTACGATCAGGTCAGCCTGGATTATAAGGTGCGGCACGTGGGCGACCGCGTGGCCGTCGTGGCTGCCGAAACGCCGGAGATCGCCCGCGAGGCGCTGCAACTGATCGAAGTGGACTATGAAATACTGCCCGCTGTATTCGACGCGGAAGCGGCCATGCAGCCGGGCGCGCCGGTCATCCACGACGACCCGGCGGTAGAGGGCATTCACGATCGGGAGCGCAACATTGTGCATCACATCGAGGCGGAAGTCGGCGACGCTGAAGCCCAGTGGACGAAGGCCGACCGGATATTTGAAGGCGAATACCGCGTCCATCAGGTACAGCAGGCCAGCATCGAGCCGCATGTATGCGTAACGTGGTGGGATGAGGACGACCGACTGGTGATCCGCACCAGCACGCAGGTTCCCTTCCATGTGCGCCGCATGATCGCGCCGCTGGTCGGCCTGCCGGTCAAGCGCATTCGTGTCATCAAGCCGCGCATCGGCGGCGGCTTTGGCGGCAAGCAGGAAATGCTGATCGAAGACCTGTGCGCCCACCTGACGATAGCGACCGGACGCCCGGTGCGTTTTGAATACACCCGCGAACAGGAATTCACCAGCGCGCGCAGCCGCCACCCGCAGATTTTGCGCTTCAAAACCGGCGTGACCCACGACGGGCAGATCGTTGCCGCCGAACTGTACATCATCGGCAACACTGGCGCGTATGGCACACACGGCCTGACGGTGCAGATGGTGTCCGGCTTTCGCGGCTTGACCACCTACAACGCGCCTTACAGCCGCTTCGTGTGCGACGTGGTGTATACCAACATCCCCACCCCGGGTGCGTACCGGGGTTACGGCGCACCGCAGGCGTTGTTCGCGCTGGAAGTGCATATGGAAGAAATCGCCCATGCGCTGGGTATGGACGTGATCGAATTCAAGCGCAGGAACTGGATCAAAGTGGGCGATGTGATGGTGATGTCGGTCGCGTTGGGGGAAGGCCGCGAGGGGTTTGAGCAGATCGTCAAAACCAGCGCGCTGGCGGAATGTGTCGAAATCGGCGCGCGGGCGATGGGCTGGTATGACAAACGCGGGCGCGAGCGCACCGTTCCCGGCCAGCCGCACCTCAGACGCGGCATCGGGATGGCGGTGGCGATGCACGGCACGGGAATCGCCGGGTTGGATATGGGCGCGGCCAGCATCAAAATGAACGATGACGGCTCGTTTAACCTGCTGTTCGGCGCCACCGACCTGGGGACGGGCGCGGATACGGTGCTGGCGCAGATCGCCGCCGAAACGCTGGGCGTGCCGGTGAATGACATCATCGTTTACGCGGCGGATACGGATATGACGCCGTTTGATACGGGCGCGTATGCCAGCAGCACGACTTACATCAGCGGCGGCGCGGTGTTAAAGGCCGCCGAACAGGTGCGCGAGCAAATCCTGAAACACGCCGCCGAGCATCTGTTGGACTGTTCGCCGGATGAGCTGGAACTGGAGAACCGGCGGGTCGTTCACCGCGACGGGCGCAGCGTGACGCTGGAACAGGTGGCCTTACACAGCCTGCACCAGGCCGACCAGAAGCAGATCATGGCGAGCGCCAGCCATATGAGCTACGAAAGCCCGCCGCCCTTCGCCGCCCAGTTCGCCGAAGTGATTGTGGACACGGAAACCGGTCAGGTGACGGTCGAGCGCCTGCTGATGGCGGTAGACTGCGGCATCGCCATTAACCCGATCACCGCGTCGGGGCAGGTGGAAGGCGGCATGGTGCAGGCGTTGGGTTATGCCCACTGCGAAGAAATGCCCTACGATGAATGGGGGCGTTTGCAGGCCGCCGATTTTAACGGCTACCACCTGTACCGCGCCGACGAAATGCCGAAACTGGAAGTGATTTTCGTGGAGACTTATGAAGCCAGCGGGCCGTATGGCGCGAAGGCCGTCGCGGAAATCCCGAAGGATGGCGTTGCCCCGGCGCTGGCATCGGCCATCCACGACGCGACCGGCGTGATGATGCGCGACCTGCCGTTTACACCGGAGCGCGTCTGGCGGGCGATGCGGGGGAAATAACTTATGGAGGAAGCTAAGAATCCAAGGCCAATGGTGATTCTGGACAGTAGCCCACTCATTACACTAGCCTTGTTTCCTGTGCATCAGCCTGCGCTTGAGACGATTCTGGCGTTTGCAGATGTGGTTGTGGTCGAGACAGTGGCGGTAGAAACAACTGCATTTTTGAAGTATCGTGATGCTGTAGTAATCAAATCACTTCTGGATGCTCAGAAAATCAAACGGCATGAGCTGCCCGTTACAAAGTATGACGATTTAATTGGCGCATATAACAAAGTGGATGAAGGTGAGCGTGATACAATACGTTTGGCTCTGACGATGCCTGATGCCCGGCTTATTCTTGACGATGCTGCTGGATTTGTGGTGGCTACCCACTTCGACCTGAATCCGATTATGCTGTTGGATTTGCTGGTGCTGTGGGTGAGATCGGGCGTTCTAGAGAAATCAGTCGCCCAGAAAATCGTCGCGTCGGTAGCATCGCGCTATTCCGAAGCATTTGTAAATCATACCAGGTTCAAACTGGGAGAGTTGTAAAGATGAGCCAGATAACTGCTAATGACCCAATCCTGGCAACCTATATCGAACAGCGCGCGGCACGTTCCGGTGAAGATGCAGCCGAAATCGCAGCACAGATTGATCGCAACACCTTCTACGAAAATGTCTATGCACTTCACCAACGCTTCATGTCGGGCGAGTTTTCGTTGGGCTATATGGCTCAGCTGCTCGGTATAACAAAGCCCGACCTGTATCATTTGCTGGACGCGATGGAGCTAAAGGTTACGAACGTGTAGCCTCGCCGCTTTCCAACCGCGCCGCATGGGCGATAACCCGGCGCGTCTGGCGGGCGGTTAACCCCTGATTAAGTTTCGGCGCTTTGCCCCAGGGCTGCGCCCGGTGTGCTACAATTCAACCTCGGCGTGTGATTAACACAAGGAGCAGCAGGTATGCCTAAAGCGGTTCTGATGGATATGGACGGCGTTATCATTCGTGGCAGCCAGGTTATCCCCGGCGCGGTGGATTTCATCGAACGGCTGAAGCGCGACGCTGTGCCGTTTATGGTGCTGACCAACAACAGCCGCTTTACCCCGCGTGATCTGCACGCGCGGCTGATGTCTATCGGGCTGGATATTCCAGAGAAGAACATCTTCACGTCGGCGCTGGCGACGGCGCGCTTTCTCGATACACAGCGCCCCCAGTCCACCGCCTTTGTGATGGGCGAGGCCGGGCTGACGACCGCGCTGCACGAGATCGGCTACGTGATGACCGAACACAACCCGGAATACGTCGTCCTGGGCGAAACTCTGTCCTACAGCTATTCGCAGCTTACCCGCGCCAGCCAGTTGATTATGGCCGGGTCGCGTTTCATCGCCACCAATCCTGACCCGAACGGCCCGACCGACCGGGGCATCGTGCCGGCCTGCGGGGCGGTGGCGGCGCTCATCACCGAGGCGACCGGCGTCAAAGCCTATTTTGTGGGCAAACCGAACCCGCTGATGATGCGCGCGGCGCTGCGGCAGATCGGCGCGCACTCGGAAGAAACGGTGATGATCGGCGACCGCATGGATACCGACATGGTGGCCGGCATCGAAAGCGGCCTGGAAACCATCCTGGTGCTGACCGGCGTTACCACCGCCGACATGGTAGACCGCTTCCCGTACCGCCCGCACCGCGTCGCCGAGTCCATCGCTGAACTGATAGATATGTCGATTGGGTGAGGGGGCAGTTGGCGCTTTAGCCCATAGGGGGAATAGTCCCCGGCGCACACAGCGTCGGGGATACACTGGACGATCTGCAAGCGAACCTGAAAGAAGTGCTGGAACTCATTACAGACGGGTATACAGCAGATGTCGCAATCCAGAAAACTGAAGCCTGATGAACCTATACCTGAATTGGATGAATTAACCGTTGGCGATTTTTGGTCATGGGCCTATTCTGATATTTTAAGTAACGCCAATCGCGGCGTGTTTGCGGAATTCCTGGTAGGTGTTGCGCTTGGTGTAATAGACGAGCCGCGAATTGAATGGAATGGCTTTGACTTAAGGTATCAGGGCAAAAAGATTGAGATCAAGTCTTCAGGTTATCTGCAAACCTGGAGACAGAAAAAACTTTCTACGATCATCTTCGACATCAGCGCAAAACGTGCTTATGATGAAGGGCTTCAAAAAATAGCGGCGCAGCCTGTGCGGGAAGCGGATTGTTATGTGTTCTGCCTCTATGCCGAGACTGACCGGAAGCGTGTAAATGTTTTAGACATTGCCGCCTGGGAATTCTACGTGATTTCGACCGACGGTATTAATCAGAGCTTTGGTAATCAGAAGAGTGTTCGGCTCAACTCTCTGAGAAAGCTCACCGCTCCGATCAACTACCATCAGATTCGAGCTTCGGTAGATCAAACGTTGGGTTTATGAACTTGTAGATGAAAGATAACCGGCCAGCATGATCGCTGGCCGGACTCATTTCGCGTGTGATCCGGTTAACTCTGCCGCGCGCGTTTCGGTTCTTGATTCGCGCGGCGGAACAGCCGGGGCAGAAACATGCCGGTGCGGGCGCGGTACTGGATGTAAGCCTCGCCGAACTCGGCTTCCATGTCGGCTTCTTCGCGGCGGGCCAGCCGGTAGTACAGCGCCAGCAGCAGCGGGTACATCATCAGCATCGGCAGCGTCGCCCAGTCGAACAACATGCCCAGCGTAATCAGCCAGAAGCCGGTGTACTGCGGGTGGCGGATGTGGGCGTAAATGCCCTGCGTGACCAGTTCGCCCCGGCCTTCTTCCTTGCTCCAGTAGTGTTTGTAGATGTCGCGCCAGCCCCAGATAATCAGCACCGCACCGATGCCGACGCAGACGTAGGACAGCAGCAGCCCCAGATCGCCGAAGAGGCCGTTGAGCGTATGCCCCCACAGCACGCCGTCCGGCAGCGCCTTGCCGAACACCCAGGTCAGCGCGTACATACTCAGCGGCACGCCGAACATTTCCAGCGCCAGCGCGATGATAAAGGCCAGGTAGACGCTGGCGGGTTTGCGCTGGCTCTTTTTATAGAAGGGCGTAAAAAACAGGAACAGACCGAAGATCACAATCCACAGAATGACGTAGCCCCATTGGTTGAAGTGGCTGATGGCGGTATCGTCCATCGGTAGTTTCCCCCTTATTGATGCCATCGTTTCTCTGACTTTTTACGAAAGATCGCGCCAAAAGGTGTAAACTGATGACAGGAATCATGTTTTTGCCCGACGAGTGTCACACAAACTGTAATTTTAGAGGTTTCCCTGCGGCGGCAATCTTGACTTGTAACAGACTGTAGAGCGTGGTACTTTAGTCATATCATTCACAAGCAGATTTTCGGTGAGGGCGAGGCGCGCCGTATGAGCAATACCCAAAAGTCGGCAAACTGGCAGGACTGGAGCCTGATTGGTTTGCGCGGTGTTTTCTTGGCTCTGGCCGGCGTGTTGTTATGGACGGCACGAACGCCAGAGGGGTTCGTTCAGTATCCGGCGAACGATGTTCTGCTGGCGATCGGCGTTGGCGGGGTGGCGACCGTTTTGTTCGCCGTTGTGTCGCTGCTGCCCGATCTGCATAAGGCGCTGCCGGTTGTGTTGGCGGTGGGTGACTGGGCGACCGCCGGGGTTCTAGTTTATGTCAGCCAGGGGGATACCACGCTGATGGTGGCGGCGGCTGGGTTTATCATCGTTTCCGGGATGCTGCGGCTGGGGCCGCTGTGGGGTGTCGTGCAGGCAGTCGGGGTGCTGGCCGCCGTCGGCGCGGGACTGATCGCGCTGTTTGGAATAGATCAGTTCGCGTTCAGGCTGGTGGACTACACCATGCCGTTCGCCATTCTGGTCGCGCTGGCGACTGCGACCGGCGTTTCCGGTTATGCCATGAGTCACCAGCTCAAAAAACGCGAACAGGAACTCCGCGAACTTCAGCAGGCGCGGGCGGCGCAGGTGGCCGACATGCGCGAGCGCACGCGCGCGATTTACGAGATGGCCGCCGCGCTCAGCCAAACGCTGGAATTTGAAAAAATCCTGCTGGCGGCGCTCAACGCCGGGGCATTGGGCCTGCGCGAGACGAAACGGCGGCGGGAAAAAATGGTCAGCGCCGTCCTGCTGGTGCGCGCCAGAGATAACGCGCTCTACGTGGTGACGGGTCGCGGTCTGGTAGACCGGGATAAACATGTGGTGGTTCCGGGGCAGGCCGGGATTATCGGACAGGCGCTTCAACAGGGCGTGCCGGTTTTCGGCAGCCTGGCTAAAAAAGACCCTGAACTGCAATACTTTTTGTCCTTTCAGGACATTCGTTCGGTGCTGTGCGTGCCGCTGCGCGCCGGGTTCGACAGCTTTGGCGTGCTGCTGTACGGCAGCGACCAGCCGGACGCCTTCAGCGACGAACATACCGAGATGCTGACGGCCATCGGCATCCAGGCGACGGTGGCGCTGCAAAACGCGATGTTATATCGCAACCTGCTGGAGGAGCGCGACCGCATCGTGGAGGTAGAGGAAGACGCGCGCAAGAAGCTGGCCCGCGACCTGCACGACGGCCCGACGCAAAGCATCGCCGCCATTGCCATGCGGATGGGTATCATCTACCGGATGCTGGAACGGTCGCCGGACGAAGTGCCGGCAGAGTTAAAAAAGGTCGAGGATTTGGCCCGGCGCACGACCAAAGAAATCCGCCACATGCTGTTCACGCTGCGCCCATTGGTGCTGGAAAACCAGGGTTTAAGCGCGGCGCTTGAACAGCTGGCCGAAAAGATGAAAGAAACGCACAACCAGAACGTCGCCATCCGCGTGGCGCGGGATGCCGAAAGCGCGCTCGACCAGCACCAGCAGGGCGTGATCTTTTACATTGTGGAAGAAGCGGTGGGCAACGCCCGCAAACACGCCGAGGCGGAGCTTATCAGCGTCAGCCTGTACCGGCAGGACGACGTGGTGGTGGTGAAAATTTCCGACAACGGCAAGGGTTTTGACCTCACATCGGTGACGAACAACTACGACGCGCGCGGCAGCCTGGGCATGGTCAACATGCGGGAACGGGCGCAGCTTCTGGACGCTGCGCTGAGCATTGACAGCGCGCCGGGGCAGGGGACGACCATTTCGGTGATTGTGCCGATCAAACCGGAGATGGCGGCAGCCGGCGCCGGCTCGGAACGCGCGCCGTCGCGCCGCCCCGCCGGAGCAACCTCCAAGCTAGCTGTGGCGGTGCGCGAACGCCTGGACAGCCTGTAAATGCCGCCTTCTGAACTGGCCGCCCAACGGGGCGAACCGAGCTACGTCTGGCGCGCCGGGCAGGAACGCCGCCTGCAAATGGTGGCGCGCTGGACTTGCCTGGAAAACGCCTGCGTCCTCGATCATGGCGGGGGTAACGGCATGTACGCCGCGCAGATTCGCCGCCGGTATACGCCCCATGTGGAGGTGTTCGACATCGAAGCCGCCCGCGCCGGGCAAGCGCGCCGCAGCGTGCCTCATGCGCTGGTGGCGGCGGCGGAAAATCTGCCCTACCGCGCCAATTGTTTTGACGCCATCATCTCCAACGAAGTGCTGGAACACGTGGCCGACGACCGCGCCGCCGCCCGCGAGCTGGTGCGGGTGTTAAAACCGGGCGGGCGCGCGGTGATTTTTGTCCCCAACCGCTGGTATCCGTTCGAAACGCACGGCCACTACTGGCGCGGCGTCTACCACTTCGGCAATACGCCGCTTATCAACTACCTGCCGGATTTCCTCCGTAACCAACTTGCGCCGCACGTGCGGGCCTACACCAAAGCCGGCCTGCGCCGCCTGTTCGACGGCCAGCCGGTGCGTGTGCTGCACCACAGCCGCATCTACGGCGGTTACGATAACATCATCGCGCGTTTTGGGGCGGCAGGGCGCTGGGCGCGTGGGGCGCTGCACGGCCTGGAAGGCACGCCGCTGGATACCTTCGGCCTGTCGCATTTACTGGTGATCGAAAAACGCTAACGCCGTAAAGGATAAACCCGATGGCGGACACGACCAACGGGGACGCTATCAACCGCGCCCCGACTGCTGACGAACTCCGCGCTTTATTCCTGCTCGACCCGGATATTGTGTTCCTCAATCACGGCTCGTTCGGTGCTTGCCCGCGCCCGGTGTTCGAGATTTACCAGAGCTGGCAGCGTGAACTGGAACGCCAGCCGGTCGAATTTTTAGGCCGCCGCCACGATCACCTGTTGGACGAGGCGCGCGCCCGCCTGGGGCTGTACCTGAACGCTGATCCCGCCGATCTGATTTTTGTGCCGAACGCGACTGTCGGCATCAACGCGGTGGCGCGTTCGCTGGCGCTGGCGGCGGGTGACGAAATCCTGGCGACCGATCACGAATACGGCGCGATGGATTACACCTGGCAGCATATCTGCCAGAAGACCGGGGCGTATTACGTGCGCTGCCCGATTCCGCTGCCGGTGACGGATGCTGAAGAAGTAGTCGAACGGCTGTGGTCGGCGGTGACGCCGCGCACCCGCGCCATTTTCCTCAGCCACATCACCTCGCCAACAGCGTTGGTTCTGCCGGTGGAAGCCCTGTGCTGCCGCGCCCGTGCCGCCGGCATCCTGACGATCATTGACGGCGCGCACGCCCCCGGCCAGATTCCGCTGGACTTAACGAGCCTGGACGCCGATTTTTACACCGGCAATGCCCACAAGTGGCTGTGCGCCCCCAAAGGCGCAGCCTTCCTGTACGCGCGGCGGGAACAGCAGGCCTGGCTGGAGCCGCCGGTGATTAGCTGGGGCTGGCCGGAGGCGGCCTTCGCCCGGCGCGGCGGCTGGCAGGGGACGCGGGACATCGCGGCCTACCTGTCCATCCCGGCAGCGATTGATTTCCAGGCCGCGCGCGATTGGCCGGCGGTGCGCGGGCGCTGCCATACCCTGGCGCAGGAAGCCCGGCGGCGGCTGGCCGACCTGACCGGCTTGCCGCCGGTATCGCCGGACGCGCCCGGCTGGTTCGTACAGATGGTGAGCATTCCGCTGCCGCCGGTGGAAGCCGAACCACTGAAGGCGCGCCTGTACGACGAATACCGCATCGAAGCGCCGCTGATCGCCTGGAACGGCGGGCTGTATATCCGCGTATCGTTCCAGGGCTATAACGACGAACGCGACCTGGAACGGCTGCTGGCGGTGCTCTCCGCGCTGCTGGGAGAAAGCTAAAAGCGTAACACAGAGGCTCAAAGACGCAGAGGCGCAGAGAGGCGAAACGCTTCGGCCAACGTCGCCTTAATGAGCCTGAATACCTGATCTGGCCGCTTATGGTTTACAGGCAGTAGGGACAGGAAAAAACCCGCCCGCAAGCTGCCCGATTAGCCAGATGGCTTAAGCCTCTGGCGAAGCAAAACGCTAAAGGTCATGCCTGTGAGCTTTGCTCATCTGCGGCTTTGCGTTAAATTTATGTTGGTTGAATATGACTCGCCCGCGCCGGGGGAAAACGCATGTCCCACGTTTTCATCAGCTACAGCCGCAAGGATATAGACGCCGCGAATTATGTTGCCGACCAACTGAGCCAGCGCGGCGCGGATGTTTTCGTGGATTATAAGCGGCTGGAGGCCGGCCAGAACTTCCCGGAACGATTGGCAGCCGAAATCGAGCAGTCGGATGCGGTGGTCTTTCTGTTAAGCCAGCACTCGGCGGCTTCGCAGTGGGTGCGGGATGAGATTCAATATGCCCGCCACTGCCAGAAGAAGATCATTCCGGTAGCACTCGATTCGACTGAAATGCCGCGCGCGCTGTTCTTTCTCACGGCGGTGGAGCGCGTGGACTTCACGCGCTGGCAAACGGACAGGCAGGTAGAAGCGGCAGTAGCGAAACTGGTCATGGCGTTGCCGCCGCCGGTGACGCCCTCACCCCCGCCAGCCGCCAAACCCGTAGGGGAGGGTCTCAGACCCTCCCCCGAACCGCAGCCCTCACCCCCGGCCCCTCTCCCGAAAGGAGAGGGGAGAAAACCACCCCCGGAAACCAGGGCGGATTTCAAACCCGCCCCTACAACGCCCCTGCAACTGCCCGATCTGTCCGCCATCCTGCCGCCGCCGTTTGAATGGTGTTTAATCCCGGCGGGGCAGGTGACGCTGAAGTCTGGCGGCTACGTGCCGGAGGGCGGGCAGACCTTCGACGTGCCGGCCTTTGCGATGGCGAAATACCCGATCACCAACGCGCAGTTTGACGTGTTTGCGCGGGCGAAAGATGGCTACCGGGATGCAATGTGGTGGGATTATTCGGATGAGGCGAAAGCCTGGCGGAAAAAGAACGTGACGCCGAAAGACCCGGCCTTCGGCGGTGTGGGCGACCACCCGCGCGCGAATGTGTGTTGGTACGAGGCGGCGGCCTTCTGCCGGTGGTTGAACTGGAAGTCCCTCACCCTCAACCCCTCTCCATTCGATGGGGAGGGGCGAAGGGGAGGGGAGGTTATCACCCTGCCCACCGAGCAGCAGTGGCAGCGGGCGGCGCAGGGCGACGATGGCCGGGAATATCCCTGGGGCAGCACCTTTGACGCGAAACGCTGCAATACACTTGAGAGCGGCATCAGGCAAACCACGCCGGTGACGGCCTACCCCGACGGCGCGAGTCCCTTCGGCGTGATGGATATGGCCGGCAATGTCTGGGAGTGGTGTCTGACCGACTATAATACCGGCGCGAATGATTTAACTGCAAATTCTAGCTGGCGGGTATTGCGAGGTTGCTCGTTTATGCGCGATCGGTACCGTGCTACTGTATTGTACCGCATTTATTACGGTGACGACCCATTCTATGGAGATTATTGGTTTGGTTTCCGTGTAGCTTGTGGTGGCGTCCCTTCGTAGCCTGCTGCGGCGGTACAAAAGCCTGGAAACCCGTTTACGGGTTAAAGGGCGTTTTTGTCCGGCGGGGCGGTCGCTTCAACATTCGTTGTGGGTTTACAACGGGCGACTTTAGATCGAAAACGTTCATCGGCAGGGTAGGGGCGTAATACATTCCTCCCCTACTGCCCCGCGCCCGTAGGGGCAGTCCGGGGCGGCGGACGGCCAGAAGGCCGTCTATTGGCCGGGTGCGGCGCGCTGCGGGAAACGCGCCAGGTCAGCGGCCAGCGCCTCGGCGAAGGCGCGCAGCACGTCCGGCGGCGTATGAAACCGCAGCGAGACGATGTTGTTCTGGCGCGGCACCAGCACTTTGGTCGGCGGCTGGAACTCGTCCATCATCTGCACCGCCAGCCCCAGCAGGCCGCCGTCCTCACCCCGGATGGTTTCAAACAGGATGTCCGGCTCGGAAAACCCGTAGGATTCCTGCGCCACCGGGCGGCCTTCGCTCAGGTCAAACAGCCAGCCGATGCAGCCGTTCAGCTCCCAGGTCAGCGCGCCGGCGTCCTCGACCTGCCAGCGCCATGCGCCGTGTACCGATTGCAGCACCACGCGGATCACCAGCCAGTTCGAGTCTTCCGGGTCGTCCAGGATGGCGGGAAATTCGTACCCGGCGACGGACATCTCCAGGCGAAAGCGGTCGTTGGTCAAAGCGGCGGGCATCGTCACCTCCAGGCGTGTGCGGTCTGTACAGCCTTTATTATAAACGATAACCGAGTTTGCTGGCCTGTGCCGGAAATTATGCTATGATTCAGATGGATTGGGATACTAAGTGAGAGAGTGACAGGTTATGCCCGCAAATGTGGACGGCATGGTGCGCGAAGGCATCAGCGCCTACCGCGCCGGTCGTAAGGACGAAGCCCGCGCGTTTTTGCTGAAGGCGGTCGAACTGGACGAGCACAACGAACAGGCCTGGCTGTGGCTGAGCGCGGTGGTGGAATCGGTGGATGAGCAGCGCATCTGCCTGGAAAATGTGCTGGCGATCAACCCGAACAACGAACGCGCGCTGCAAGGTTTGCAGATTTTGAGCCAGAAAAGCGGCCCGCCCGCGCCGAGCAAGGCCGATGACGTTCTGGCGAGCGTGAGTTTTACTCCCGCGCCGCCCCCGCCCCCAGCGCCGCCGCCCGCGCCAGCCCCCAGCAGCCTGCGCCCGGCGGCTTCGCCGTTCAGCGCCGCAGGCGAGGCCGACGAAGTGCCGGACATCCAGTGGGACGAAGCGCCGACGGCCACCAGCAGCGCCAGTTCTACCCGGCGCGTGAACGAACCGTCGTCGGGGGAATATGACGATTGGGTGAACAGCCTGAACCTGGGCGGCGGTAATACGCTGCTGGAAGACCTGGGCGCGGATTTTGAAGCGCCGTCCGTGATGGATGAGATGGCGAAGTTCATCTCCACGCCGTCGGCTTTTGATGATGATGAGGACGAAGACCTGTTTGGCGGGCTAGATGTCGGCACACCGGTCGGCGACCCGTTCAGCGGGCCGTTCAGCGCCGCCGAAACGAGCGTGCCGCCGGCCTCCGCGCCGCGCGCCGCTGCGCCCAGAACGCCGCCTGCCCGCGCCGCTACGCCGCCAAAGGTTGACACGCTGCTGGATGCGGTCGAGGAAGAAGAGGCGGATGAGTTTATTTCCGACTTCGATGATTACGACCGTGCCACGCTGGATGCTCCTGAGCCATCCGAGCTGTTCCGGTATATCCCGGCGGAAATCACGGCCACGCGGCTGCCCGGCACGCGCGAACGCTACCCGGCGCTGGTGGTGCTGGGGCTGCTGGCCGCTTTGGCGCTGAACTTCGGGGCGGCGGCGCTGCTGGTCATGCGGCTGACGGGCGGGTGAGCGTGAAAATGTGTGCCTCTTTAGCCGATTTTTAACGCCCGGACTGCTTGACAGCTTCCAGCAAACACGTTATGCTAACTTCACTCGGAGCGGCAAAAAACCGCCTTATCAACAGGACAGAATCGCCGTGATCGGCAGCCTGGTTGTGTTCATGATGACTATGGGTATGGGTACTAATCCCCATCGAAAGGTGCGGGGGCGTTTCCGCTTGCCATAGTCGCCAGGGCAAGAACGTTGATGAAAGCGTGTGGGAACCCCCCACACGCTTTTTTGTTTGAGATACTGGGGAGAGCGAAAAACCATGACCAAACTAATAACGATGAAGTTCGGCGGGACATCGGTCGGCAGCCCGGAAGCGATTGCCAATGTAGTCGGCATCGTCAAGGGCGAGGTGGAGGCAGGCAGCCGTGTGATGGTGATTGTTTCGGCCATGTCCGGCGTCACCGACGCGCTGCTGGCGTCGGTGAAGATGGCGATTGCCGATAATAAATGGGGCTACCTGGACACCGCGCGCAAACTGCGCGACCGCCACGACGATACACTGAATATCCTGATTCCGCCGGGCAAAAACCGCGAACAGACACAGGCGGAAATTGCCGCCCTGCTGGAGGAATATACGCGAATCTGCCAGGCGGTGAACATCCTGGGCGAGGCCACGCCGCGCATCTGGGACGCGGTGGTTTCGTTTGGCGAACGTTTAAGCTGCCGGGTAGTGGCGGCGGTGCTGCGGCATCATGGGCTGGACGCCCGCGCCTTTGACGCCGGCGACTTTTTGCTGACCGATGACCAATACCAGCAGGCCGCGCCGCTGTGGGCCGAAACCCAGGCGCGCATTGACGAAAAACTGCGCCCAATGCTGGAGCGGGGCGTGACGCCGGTTATCACCGGCTTCCTGGGAGCCACGCGCGACGGCAACGTTACCACCCTGGGGCGGGGCGGCAGCGATTACAGCGGGGCGATTTTTGCCGCCTGCACCAACAGCGACGAACTGGTGATTTGGACGGACGTGGATGGCGTGATGACTGCTGACCCGCGCCTGGACAAACGCGCCCGCGTGCTGCCGTATATCTCGTACCAGGAAGTGGGCGAGCTGGCCTTTTACGGCGCGAAGGTGCTGCATCCCAAAACCGTCCAGCCGATTCTGGACAAGGGGATACCGATTCGAGTGCGGAACACGTTTAATCCGCAGCACCCCGGCACGCTCATCCGCGAAAACGGTGAGCGCACACACACGGTCATCAAGGCGGTGACGAGCATCAAAAATGTCAGCCTGCTGACGGTCAGCGGCAAGGGTATGATCGGCGTGCCGGGTATCGCCGGGCGCACCTTCCTGGCGAGCGCGCAGGCCGGCGCCAGCATCCTGATGATTTCGCAGTCGTCGTCGGAGCAGAGTTTCTGTTTTCTGGTGACAGACAACACCGCACTGAACGTGCGAGAGGCGATTGAAGCGGAACTGGCCGCCGAACTGTCACGGCGGGATATTGACCGGGTGGATGTCGAAGAAAACGTGGTGATTATCACGGCGGTGGGCGCGGGGATGCGCGGCACGCCGGGCGTGGCCGGGCGCGTGTTTTCGGTGATGGGCGAGTGCGGCATCAACGTCATCGCCATCGCGCAGGGGTCGTCAGAGTGCAGCATTTCGTTCGTGGTGGCGCAGGACGACCTGGAGCGGGCGGTGATCGCGCTGCACGATTTGGCGCTGGACGGCGCGGCGTGACGGCGCGCGGGCATATGTTACAATCGCCTTACCTAAACAGGCGGGAATATGGCCGATACCGAGGACTGGATAACGACTGAATACGCTCATAGTCTGACAGGTTATCGAAAAAGCGCCGTAAAACCCTAACCTGAAGGTTTGCGGACAGGGCAATCGCATATAAACGGTACAAGTGTTCTAAATCTGCTTTTTGAC
>JAPKMO010000044.1 GCA_026645945.1 Anaerolineae bacterium | reverse complement strand
CGCTGGCCGACGGCTGGAACTACGGTTACGTCCAGGTTTCGACGGACGGCGGCCAGACCTGGGACGCGCTGGCGACCTCCGGCAGCCAGGCGGCCAACCCCTACGGCGCGGCCTACGGGCCGGGTTATACCGGCATTAGCAGCCCGCAGAAGCCGCGCCCATTTCCCTATTTGGGTGTCGGGCTGGAGGCGAACGGCATCACCATCACCGAGATCGTACCGGATGGCCCGACGGCGGCGAGCGATATTCAGCCGGGCGATACCATCGCCGGTTATGATGGCCGCCCCTGGCCGGGACAGCCCAATCTACTCGGCTGGCTGGCGACTCATCAGCCGGGTGAGGTCGTCAACCTGTACGTTCAGCGCGGGGAAACCTTCTTCGAGGCACAGGTGACGTTGGGCGCGCACCCGACCCGTGTTTTTGTGCCGGATGCGGTGTGGATGCGGGAACAGGCCGATCTTTCCGCCTATGCGGGGCAGGAAATCCGGCTGCGTTTCGCTTATATCAGCCTTCCGGGGCGCGATAATCCCGGTTTTGCGGTGGATAACATCGCCATCCCGGAGATCGGCTTTTATGATGATGCTGAACGCGGCGTGCCGGGCTGGACACTGGACGGCTGGCGGCAGATGAGCAGCCAGACGCGCCAGAAATTTTTGCTCCAGATGGCGCTTGTCGGCGACAGCGCCGAAACCAGCCATGTGCGCCACCTGATCGGCCCCAACGACACAGCCACCCAGGGCCGGTGGTCGTTCTCGCTGGAAGCCGGGGAGTTTATGGTCATCGCCATTTCTGGGCTGAACGACGATACCGACCAGCCGGCGCGTTTCGATATGACCGTTCACGGCGTCGGCGAAACGCCCGCCGTCCCATCGAACTGATTTATGATCTGTGGTACAGTGGTCTTAAAACTGCGCCGGTAAGGGCCGGCGCAGGTGTTCGTTCCTGCCTGTTTTTGCAGCGATTGGTTAACCCTGATGAGCGTTCCATTCAGTTATTACGATTTTATCGAAGCCTGCGCCGAACCCGGCTGCCCGGTCTGCACGCTGCTTCAACGCGATGCGCGCCGTTTCCTCGATTCTCTGCTGTACGAATACGTGAACAGCCCGTCCACTCATGCCGCTTTCCGTGCCAGCCGGGCGCTGTGCAAAACGCATAATGGGCAGCTCGCCCAGTTCGGGGAACAGGTGTTAGGCATCGCCATCCTCCAGGCGGCGGCGCTGGACGAGGTATTGAACATCATCGCGGCCAACCCGGCGCAGCCGCAGTCCGGCTTTTCGCGCTGGCTGTCCGGCGGCGGCAAAAACGGCCCGTCCGTCCTGGCCGACCGGCTCGAACCGGAGCAACCGTGTATGGTGTGCCAGTCGCTTGGCGAGGCCGAAAAACGCTACCTGCAAACGATCAACGATCATCTGACGGACGCGCGTTTTGAGGGCGCGTTTCGCGGCTCGGCGGGGCTGTGCCTGCCGCATTTTCGCAGCGCGCTGCGCCAGGTGGCTGAACCCACTGCGCTGGAACGGCTGGTCGCCATCCAGGTGGGCATCTGGCAAAAACTGAAGGGTGAACTGGATTCGTTCATCGTCCAGCATGATTATCGTTACGCCAGCCAGCCGATGGGCGCAGAACGCGACAGCTGGCAGCGCGCTATCGGCAGCCTGGCCGGGAAATAAACACAGCGCACTGTGATTGCCAGTCCTCTCCCCCTGTCCCTCCCCAAGTCTTGGCTGAAGAGAGGACATGTTTAGGAAGGGGGTTGAAAAAGCGAGAGTTCATCTGCGGCGAAGCGGTGCAAAGCGCGGCTCGACGCTGGCGGCGTTTTTGGGACAATCCAGGCTTTCCCTTGCAAGCCGCACAATGGAGCAGCCGGGGATGGCGAGTTTAGCCAGCAGTCAGGTGACGCGGCTGGTGGATAAAACCAAGCTGCATGGGCGTATCGGGGTGATGCTGGTGGGGGCGGCCGGGCAAAGCCGCTGCCTGCCGCTGGCGCGGCGGACGTATCGCGCCGATGATGATGCGGCCAGCCTCATGCGCGCGCTGTGGGGCGAGGGCTGCGGTGAGCCGTGGGCGCTGGTGACCCACGATAGCCGCCTGACCGGACACAAATATGCCCGGCGCAACCGGCAGGAGCAGCGTTTTGGTGACCTGAACGGCGGTTGGCACTGGGGCGACAGCCGCCGGCGTCACCCCCGATCAGGTGGCGCACCGGTTGGTACTGCTAAGCCTGGCCTATGCCTGGATCGCTGCCCTCGGCAGCCAGGCCATGACTGCCGGTCGGACACGCCTCTTCCGCACCCGGAGGCCCAGCAGCATCTTACGCATCATGCCGGATGAGTTCAAACCGGCTCTGCTATACGCCAGGTATCTGCGAAAAGTTTCACAATTCAGTCTGACAACCCGGCGGCTTTTTGCGCCTGCGTCTGCTCCCGGTAGCCTTCGATGATTTCGATGGCGCGTTTTACGTGGTCGGCCTGCGCCTCGCCCAGCGCGATCACCAGGCGTCCGAGCGTATCCAGCAGGCTTTCAAAGAAAAAAGGCGCCTCCGGCGGCGCGACTTCCAGCACCTGCACCAGCGTTTCTTCCGCCTCTTTAACCTTGCCCAATGCCAGCCGCGAGGTGAGCAAATCGGCATAAGCCCAGTAGTTGTCCACCTCGGCCTGGACTTCATGCTGCGCGAGCTGCTCCACCCGGTAGTAGGTTTTAATCATGGCGTCGCGGTTCTGCTTCTGCATATACAGCAGCGCCAGATTGCTAAAAGCATAGGACGACTGCGGCGTGACCTCGGCAGCGCGCTCGTAGGCGTGGATGGCCTCGTCAATCTGGTTGCGGCGGCGGTACAGCCCGCCGAGCGACCCCCACCACGATTCACTATCCTCGTCTACCAGCTTCGGCGAGATGTCCAGCGCATCCAGCAGCAGCTTTTCGGCCTGATTAATCTTCTTCTCGCGCTCCATGCCCGGCGGCATTTTTTCGCCCATGCGTCGGTATACGTAACCCAGGGCTGCCAGCGCCGGGGGAAAGTTCGGTTCCAGTTCCAGCGCGCGCGCCAGGTGGGGTTCAGCCTGATCTAACTGGCCGGACTGGGTGTACACATAACCCAGGCGGTAATGCGTAATCAGGTTGTTGGGGTCAAGCTCCAGCGCCCGCAAGTAAGTATCAATCGCGCCGCTGAAGTCCTTCGAGCGGTACTGGCGCTCGCCCAGCGCCGTGAACGACATGGCGACGTTGGCCTGCGCCACGCTTTCGCGCTGTTCCACCACGCTCTGTTCCAGCCGGACGCGCACGCTTTCCAGCTCCTCGCGCCCCTGGCGGATGTCGGACTCGAACTGCCGGCGGGCAGCGGCCAGCTCGCGTTCGATGCTTTTGCGCGTTTCTTCGACCTGGGCGCGGGCTTCGCTCAAGCCCCGGAAGCCGACCACGCCGGCCACCGCCACCAGGACCGTACCCAGGATGCTCATCACCGAAACGACCAGGCCGACCCCCTCAAAAATGCCCAGGATATTGATGGCCCGGTCGAACTCCTCCGAGGCAGCCTGGCCGCGCTCCGCGACCTGGGTCGCCATCGCGTTTAAGGCTTCGACATCCGGCCCGGCAGGGGTAGCGGTTGCGTCCTGGGCGCGCGCGGGTAAAACGATGAGGAGCAGGCCGATCAGAGTCAGGCTGGCACACAGGCGGCGCATGGGTCTTCCCTCGAAAGGTGTCTGGCCGGATACCCCACCAGTATAACACGATTAACGCCGGACGGTGGGTTTGAAGGCCTGAAAGTGCGCCGCCAGTTTGGCGTACATCTGTTCCGGGCCGTCCTTGATCGAAACAATCGCCAGCCGCCCTTTTTGAATGATGGCCTGCAAATCGCTCTCCTCGGCATGGCCGGCATAAAACGCCCGCGCCAGGATGTCGGCAAAACGCCCGCTGCCCTCGACCACGATCAGCGGGAACGATACCTTGTCGGAGGTCGTGCGGTCGTAAACCTCCTGACGGGCGATATTACCGCCGTTAATCAACACACCCAGCGCCGGCAGCAAACCTTCGCCGGAGAGTGTGTAGGTCAGATGGGTAATCAGGTCGGATTCGTCGCCGAACTCGTCCCCGGCGGTCAGCACAAAATGCGAGTGGCCGTCGTTGAGGGGCGCGCCTTTGGGATTATCGTAACCGCGATAGCGCACCAGTTCCAGCGGCGCGATGCCCACCAGCGGAAACCGGGCGCGCAGCTTGCAGCGGGCTTTGCCCAGCATGGTCGGGATGCCGGCATCCGTGCCGCCGTCCAGCACGGCCACGCCGCGTTCTTCGGCAAAACGCGCCAGCCCGCGTTCGACAAGCGCCTGGGTGGCGCGGATGTCCTCCTCCGACATGGCCCCCGCGCCGCCGGTGACGTAAATGGTCGGCTGCGGTTCGGTAAAACCCAGCACGCGCGCCGCCGCTTCGGCGTCGGCACGTTTGGACAGGTGAACGGCAAAGGCCGCCCGGCCAGACTCAAACGGGATGATGAAGCGTTTGTTTTTTGCGGGCATAGCTGCCCATCCTTCCACTGACGATCAAACCGGCCTATTTTAACATTACATTTCAATCTGGCTTACGGAACGCCTAAAATTTGGGGGGAAGCTTATCCAGCGTTATGCTACATAAGTGCCGAATGCTGAGTTAGGCAGATGCCGAACCCCAAACGCCTATGAACCCTGAGTTTCAAACTGCTTTGCTGGCCTGGTACGATCGCCATGCTGCCGATTTGCCCTGGCGCAGCACCTATGATGTATACCGAATCTGGCTCTCAGAAGTGATGCTCCAGCAGACCCAGGTGGAAACCGTCAAACCGTATTATGCGCGTTTTCTGGCGGCATACCCGACGGTTGACGACCTGGCGGCTGCCCCGCTGGCCGACGTGCTTAAGTTATGGGAAGGTTTGGGTTATTATAGCCGGGCGCGGAATTTACACCAAACGGCACAGCGTATTTCCCGCGAATTGGGCGGGGTATTCCCCCGCAGCGCCGACGAACTTCAAAAACTGCCCGGCATTGGCCGCTACACCGCCGGGGCCATCGCCAGCATAGCCTACGGCCAGCGCGTGCCGGTCCTGGACGGCAACGTGATTCGCGTCCTGGCGCGGCTGATTGATCTGGAAGCGGATGTATCGCTGCCCGCCGTGAAGCAGGATTTGTGGGTGCTGGCGGAAGCCGGGCTGCCCGCCGACCGCCCCGGCGATTACAACCAGGCCTTGATGGAACTGGGGCGCGTGATCTGCAAACCGCGCGCGCCGCTGTGCGGCCATTGCCCGGTGCGCGCCCACTGCCGCGCCCACGCCGCCGGCACGCAGCAGCAGCGCCCGGTGAAAACGCGCAAACCACCAACGCCGCATTACAATGTGGCCGCCGGTATGATCTGGAACGAGCGGGGGCAGCTGCTGATCGCCCAGCGCCCGCTGGACGGCCTGCTTGGTGGGTTGTGGGAGTTCCCCGGCGGCAAGCAGGAGCCGGGCGAAACCCTGCCCGACTGCCTGAAACGCGAACTGCGCGAAGAACTGGCGATTGAGGTCGAAGTGGGCGAATTGTTCGTGGTGGTGCGGCACGCCTTCACGCATTTTCGCATCACGCTGCACGCTTTCACCTGCCGCTGCCGGGGCGGCCCGCCGCAGGCCATCGGCGTCCGGGACTGGGCGTGGGTCGCGCCGGGGGAACTGCGCCGCTACAGCTTCGGCAAAGCCGACCGCGAGGTGATTAAGGCGCTGGAAGCGCGCGGCGGGATGTTGTTTTAAGCCGTCAGTCTCCAGTCGTTCGCTGCCACAGCTTTTGACTACAGACTTCTAAAACAACTCGAACAGTTCAACCAGCACCGTTTTAACCGCCTGGTGGTCGCCGGCGGCGTAAGGCAGAATTTTAACGCCTTCTTCCAGGCGCAGCGCGATGCGAATATCCTCCGGCGACCAGGCATCATCCCGGTCGCTGGCGACGGCAATCACGAACGGCACCGGCGCGTAAGCGCGGAAGTTATCCAGGATCGCCCGCGTATGGCGGAAGGTATAGGGCTGGCTGCCGTCCATCAGCATGATAAAACCGAGCATCCCTTCGGCCAGCACTTCCCAGATGAAAGCCAGCTCGCGCTCACCAGGGCTGCCGAACAGGTACATCACCAGATCGTCGCCAACCGTGATCTGCCCATAGTCCATCGCCACCGAGGCGCTGCCGTCCGGCAGACTCACGCTGCGTTCGGTCGAAACCACCTCGATTTCGCTGATCGAGCTGATGAACTGCCGCCGCAGCGCCGCCGATGTCCCGGTGACGACGATTTTGGCGGTCTTTTTGGCTGCCGGCACGCCGGGGGTTGTTTCACCTTCCCCCGCCGGCGATATTCCCGCCGCGCCCCCCGCCCCGACATAGGCCGGCTGGCCGGCGGCGATTTCTTCCTCAAACGTGCCTTCGATGAACGGCCTGACCACCGGCTGCGTTTCCTCCGTATCGGTTTTAAGCGTTGCGGAAGCCGCGCTGATGAGTTCGATGGCTTTCTGCGCCGCGCGCTGCACGTCCGGGTCGGGGTCGTCCAGGTAGGCGCGCAGGGCGGGCAGCGCCACCGGGTCGCGCAGTTCACCCAGGCGGGTTACAGCGTCCACGCGCCGCCACCATTTGCTGTCGCGGTTTTGCAGCACCATGATGGCTTTGGTGACGTTGGGCGGAAACGGCGTACCCTGCCGCCGGGGCTGCGTTTTATCCTCGCGGGGCAGTTCTTCCTCAGCGTGTAGGGTGATGCTGGCCGGCTGCGGGGCGCGCGGCTCTTGCGAAACCATGCCCAGATGCACGCGCACCGTAAAGGCCAGCTTTTGCAGCCCGGACGTAAAATCTGCTTCCTGGCGGATGTCCACCCACTGCGCGGTAATGAAACCGAACGGCACAGCGGTTTTTTCATCGCCGCGCGCCAGCAGCGGGAAGATACGAATGTCCTGCGCTTCGGCGTAGTTCATCTCCTCGCGCACCCAGGCGGACTTTTTGGCATCCGGCGAAAAAATCACCACCAGGCAGGCGGCGTTTTCCAGCGCGTTTTCGATGGCCGCCTTCCAGGAGCGCGTGCCGGGGGTCAGGTTTTCGTCCGTCCAGACCTCCAGGCCATCGGCGCGCAGGCTGTCTCGGACGCGCAGCATGATGCTGGCATCCCGGCGGCTGTAACTTAAAAAAATATGTCCCACGTTGGCTACCCTTCGCCCGGCGTCAGGCCCAAAGCTTCCCGGACGGCCAGCGCCAGGGCATCCAGTTCAAAAGGTTTGGTGACGTAACAAAAAACCTGCGGCTGCAATTTGCCGATCAGCCGGTTGGTGGGGTCGTTGAGGGCGGTCAGCACGATAAC
Organism: Anaerolineae bacterium; assembly: GCA_026645945.1. Lineage (GTDB taxonomy): Bacteria > Chloroflexota > Anaerolineae > Aggregatilineales > Phototrophicaceae > CFX2. Next base: position 25,107 of record JAPKMO010000044.1, on the reverse strand, counting down.
CGGAAAGTCGGCCTGCGCGTGGCGCTCTTTGATGGTCTCCAGCACCTGCCAGCCGTTCATACCCGGCATGTTAATGTCCAGAAGCACCAGGTCAGGCAGCCGCTCTTCCAAAAACGCCAGCGCCGCAAAACCGTTGGCGGCATGGGCGCTTTCAATATTCATCCGGCGCAGCATCAACTGCACCAGCCGGGCGATGTCGTCGCTGTCTTCCACCACCAGCGCAAACCGATCTGTTGAAGCCACCGGCACATCCCCCCGCACCCGAACACCCGAACGTTTTGACAACCGAATTATAAACCACAACAAACGATTCGCGCAGCAGTTTGGCGGGCGCGCCGGGGGACCAAACAAACAGGCGTCAGGTCTTTTCCACCCAATCACCTTCGGGCAGTTTTTCCCCGGCGCGGATGTAAACGCTCAGGCGGTTTTCAGCGGGCGTGATCGGGCAGGACCAGACCGGGCTGTAAGCGCAGAATGGGTTATAAGCCAGGTTAAAATCCACGTGAAACTGGCTGCCGCCCAGGTATTCGGGTTCCAGGTAGCGCCCGGCGGGGTAGGTTTCTGTTCCCGCGCCGGCATCCACAAACGGCAGGAAAAATCCATAATCGGCCTCGTAGATGGTCAGCGCCGCAGGCTGGCCGTCTACGGTGAAGCTAAAACGCCCGAAGCGCCGGTAATGGCGCAGGTCGCCGGTGGTGGTCTGGATCGGTACGGGCGCGTCGTCGTCCAGCATCTCCAGGGTGACGGTTAAATCCAGATCGGGGTTGGGATCGTAGTAGCGCAGGCCGTTAAACTGCGCCCGCTGCTCTGGTGTGAGGGGGGACTGCGGGTGTCGTGTGAAGAAATCGTCTTTCTGGCGGCGGGCGGCCAGCAGGTTTTCAGCGTGCATGGTTCATCCTTTTAAAACAACTTCCGGCTTTTGAGTACAGGCGAGAACAACTCGGCGCGAAAGGATAATTGTTACGCAGCGCGCCCGCGCCGTCCAGTAGTTTAATTCTGAATTTACACTTCCCTAATGTCTAGGGGGAATCGGCGGCCTGGAATTATCGTATAATAAAGGGTGAATAAGTGTCTGGGGAGGGATTACGGTGATTGAATGGCTCGTCACGGAACCCAATATCGTTTATCTCATCCTCGTTTTTGGGCTGTGGTCGGCGGTGACGGCGGCCTACGTCCCCGGTACGGGGGTGCTGGAACTGCTGGCGCTGGGCGCACTGGCGGTTGAAATTCTGATTTTACAGGCCATGCCTGTCAACTGGCTGGCGCTGCTGGCGCTGGTAGTGGGTGTGCTGAGTTTTCTGGTCATCCCGTTTGTCAACCAGCGGTGGGCGCGGGTGGCCGAAGGCGGGCTGATTTTGCAGGCCGTCGGCGGGTTTTTCCTGTTCGACGGGCCGCAGGTTTCCTGGCTGTTGATCGCGCTCACGATTCTGGTGTCGGTGCTGTACCACCGCTTCGCGCTGCTGCCCCTGCTGGTGCGCACGCGGCAGCAAAACGCCGTGATTGACGACGACGGCCACCTGCTGGGCGCGCCAGGGCGCGTGTCGAGGGCTTTCGAGCCGGTGGGTAAAATTTACATCGGGACGGTGAACGTCAACGGCGAACAGTGGACTGCCTCCAGCGAAAAACCACTGGACGCCGGCGATGCCATCGTCGTCATCGAACGCGACGGGCTGCAACTGACCGTCGAAGGGCTTAAACATAAACATTCGGTTGAGGAGGCGTAGAGGTGGATCAGTTCACGCTTATTCTGGTAGTCTTTGTCGTCCTGTTCCTGTTCTATCTCATTACGCGCATGATTCGCATCGTGCCGGAGACGGAACGGCTGGTCGTGCTGGCGCTGGGCCGCTACGCTGGAACGCGCGGCCCCGGCATCGTGCTGATTATTCCGATCATCGAACAGGCGCGTAAGGTGGACATCCGCGAGCGGTTTCTGGACATCCCCTCGCAGACGGCTATCACCAAAGATAACGCGCCGATTGCGATTGATTTCCTGGTGTATTACCGCGTGATAGACCCCAAACGCGCCGTACTGCAGGTGGACAATGTGGTGAGCGCGGCGGTCAACATCGCCACCACCACGCTGCGCGCCGTCATCGGCGACATCAGCCTGGATGACGTGCTGGCAAAACGCGAACAAATCAATGATACGCTGCGCGTGAAGCTGGACGAAATCACGGAACGCTGGGGTATGAAGGTGACGACGGTGGAAATCCGCGAAATTCAGCCCCCGCGCGAGGTTCAGGATGCCATGAACCGCCAGATGAGCGCCGAACGTGAGCGCCGCGCGATGGTGACGAAAGCCAGCGGCGAGCGCGAGGCGGCTATCGCGGTGGCCGAGGGCGAAAAGCAGGCCGCCATCCTGCGTTCGGAAGGCGAAAAACAGTCGGCCATCCTGCGCGCCGAAGGTGAGCGGCAGGCACAGGCGCTGCGGGCGCAGGGTTACGCGATGGCCTTGCAGGCGATTGCCAGCCAGGCCAAAGACATAGACGAAAAGACGATGGCGCTGCAATACATGACCACCCTGCGCGATATTGGCTCCAGCCCGTCCACCAAGTTTGTGCTGCCGCTGGAACTGAGCGGCGTCGTGCAGCAGATCGTCAGCACCATGTCCGGCGACGGCGTGACACGCGCCAATGTCCCGCCGGGGGATTAGCGTCTATAGGTAGTCGAACAAACAAGACAGTGGGCTTAAGCCCACTGTCTTCAGATTCACGGTCTCCAGATTCTTAACCTGCCAGCGCCTGCTCGAAAAAGGCCAGCATCCGGGACAGATACTCGTCTGTCCGGTAATTCGGGCCGCCGACATGGGGGACGCCTTCCAGCACCCACTGTTCGGCGTTTTCGCCCAGCAGCGCCGCGTAACGCTCGTTGGCGCGGCGCTCGAACTCATCCGCCCCGGCCACGATCATCAGCACCGGGCGCGGAGCGAGGCGCGGAATCAGCTCTGAAAACGGCGGCGGTGGGGCCATACCCAGGTAAACCGCCGCCGCGTTTTCGATGGCTGCATTAATCACCCCGGCAAACTGCTCGTTGAAATTTTTCGCGGGCGGGAAATCGGCCACCCGGTTCGTCCCCGCGCCATCCAGCCAGAAGGCGGCGATACGCGGCTCGTCCGGCCCGGCCATGATGAGGATATGCGCCCCCAGCGACAGCCCTACCGCGCCGATGCGGCTGGCGTCCACCTCCGGGCGCGCGGCTAAAAAGTCCACCACGTAGGGAATATCGCGCCGGTCTAACCAGCCGAGCGACTGGGTGCTGCCGGTGCTTTCGCCCAGGGCGCGCTGGTCGTACATCAGCACGCCGTAACCGGCGTCGGCCAACCGGACGGCGTGCCAGGTCGTGCCGATGCGGGTGCTGGCCGAGCCGTTCAGCAGCATGATGACCGGGCCGGGATTTTCCGCCGGGGGGACGTACCAGCCGGCCAGTGTTTCACCGTCCGCCGCCGGTATCGAAACCGTTTCGTAGCGGTCGCCAAAAGTCGCCGGCGCGCAGCAGACCGCGCCCTGTATCGGACGTGTCAGCGCCAGCACGTAGCCGTAGGGGCCGACCGCGAAAATTATCAGCGGGACTTCCAGCAGCACGACCAGCAGGGCGCGCCGCCGGTACAGCCACGCGCCCGCCCGCTTCAGGCCGAACTCCGCCAGCAGGCCGACCAGGAAACCGGCCACCGCCCCGATCAGCGCCCAGAGCGGGATGTCCCAGACGTACACGCCCACCACGCCGAACATGGCTGCCATCGCCAGCGCGTTCACCACCGGAAAAATCAGGCGTTTTTTCGACATGCTGCTCCTTTCCGCAAAAAGCCGGGGGTTATCTCAACCCCTCTGTTCCAACTATTTCGCAAATTCAAAACATAAGGGAGGGTCTGAAACCATCCCCTACGGATTGCCCCGTTTTTTACGATTACACCGCCAGCACGATGCCTTCCCGCGCCGGGAGCGCCAGCGTCACCTGGCCGTCGGCATGGGTGATGCCGGCCTGCCCGAAAACGGTGTTGAGCGCCGCGCCGTCCGGGAACAGGCCGCCCGTCGGTATGGTGATGGTGTGCAGCGAATCGCCCACGTTCACCGCCACCAGCAGGGCTTCGCCGTCCAGCCGGCGGCCAAAGGCATAGGTGTACTCGCTTTCATGCAGGGGGATGAACGACCCGCGCCGCAGCGCCCGGTACTGGCGGCGCAGGGCGATAAGCTGTTTGTGATAGGCCAGCGCCTCTCGATCCCAGCTTTCCGGCCTATCCCAGGGGAAAGCGCGGCGGCAGTCGGGGTCCTGGTCGCCCGGCAGGCCGATTTCGTCGCCGTAGTAGATGCTCGGCGCGCCGGGGACGGTCAGCAGCAGCAGGGTCGCCAGCCGCACCGCCGTTTTATCGCCGTTAAAAACGTTCAGGATGCGCGCCGTATCGTGGCTGCCCAGCAGGTTAAGCTGCGTCTGGGTGATTTCCCAGGGGTACATATACATCACTTTCGCCAGCTTGACGCCGAAGTGTTTGCCGCCGATGCCCGGATAGGGGTCGTAGGAACGGTCTTTCACCAGATCGAAGTTGATGTTCTGCTGGCCGCAGAACTGGATGACCGGCTCGGTGAACAGGTAGTTCATCACGGCGTCGAACTGGTCGCCCTGGAGGTAGTTGATGCTGTTCCACCACACCTCGCCCACGATATACGCCTCCGGGTTGATGGCCTTCACCCGGTCGCGGAACTCGTTCCAGAAGCCGGGGCTGGTGATATTAAACGGCACATCCAGCCGCCAGCCGTCAATGCCTTGCCGCAGCCAGTGTTCGGCAACCTGCATGATATATTCGCGCACCTGGGGGTTGTCGGTATTCCACTTCGGCAGGGCGCGCAGCCCCCACCAACATTCGTAGTTGGCCGGTTTCGAGTCGTCATAAGCCGAAAGCGGCCAGTCGTGGACGATGAACCAGTCCAGCCAAGCCGACTTCGCGCCGTTTTCCAGAATATCGTTGAAATAGAAAATGCCCCGGCTGGCGTGGTTGAATACGCCGTCCAGTACCAGCTTCATGCCGCGCCGGTGCATTTCATCACGCAGGGCGTAAAACGCCTTGCTGCCGCCCAACAGCGGGTCTACCTGATAATAATCGTGCGTGTGGTAGCGGTGGTTGCAGGCGCTTTGGAAGATGGGCGTAAAATAAATGGCGTTGCAGCCGAGTTCCTGGATATGGTCGAGATGTTCCAGGACGCCGTACAGGTCGCCGCCTTTGTAGCCGTGTACGGTCGGCGGCGAGTCCCAGGCTTCCAGGTTGTTGGGTTTTAACACCCGGTTGCTTTTGGCGAAACGGTCGGGGAAAATCTGGTAAAAGACGGCATCCTTCACCCATTCAGGCGTGGTTACTTTTGGCATGGCGCGCTCCTCAAACGGCTCAGCAGTGCGGCGGCTTTGTGCTAAAATGACAGCCAGAAGCCGGCGATAATCATATGGGATTATGACTCGAACCAGACGGAACCGCCCCCCCAATTCTCCGCCGCCGCCCGCCCCGGCGCGGGTTTCCTTGCCACCTCCGCCGCTGCCGAACTACACGCTTTCGACGATTTGCCCGGCGTGCAGCGCCCCAACTGTACGCCGCGCCTGCAAGGTGCGCTGCGACCGCTGCGGTTTTATGTGGGATTGCAGCGAGCTTTAAGCGGTGCTGCGGTTTATCGGCACTAAAAACGCCGCGCCGCCTTTAAGCAACGTTCCCCCCGCTGGTGCGTATAATGGGTAAGATGTGAAGGAGCGAACTATGGCAAACATCTTCGATACGCTGATTACCATCGTCGTCGGCACGATCACCGGCGTGACGCGCGCGGTGGGCGACACAGTGGCCGGCTTGCAGGACTTCTTTTATATCAAGGTGTCCGGCATGTCATTCATCGTCCTGGGCGCGCGGCAGACCGGCAAAACCACGCTGATCGAATGGCTGCGGCGGAATATGGCGTCGCTGGACGATTTCCAGCCTGACCCGACCGCTGCCGGCGGCGACGCGCTGCCGGATTTTATGTCCCAGGTGGGCGACACGTATATGAAGCTGAAGCCAAACCGCGACGTGGGCGGCGAGTACGCCATGTGGGAAACCGACTGGATTGAACTGTTCCGGGAAGCGCAGCCCAGGGGCATCCTGTTTTTGATTGACCATACCGACGTGCATCTGCAAAAGGACGCGCTCAACTTCGTGCTGCAAATGATCGAGGACGAACCCGCCGCGCGCCGCAACCTGAAGGCTTTTTACATCCTGGTGAACAAGGCCGACCTGTGGAGCGGCGAAACCACACTGGAGGAGATCGTCCACCATTATCGCAACGAACAGCGGCGGCTGAAGGGGCAGGCCGAACGCCTGGGTTATAAGTGGTACATCACCGACGGCAGCCTGGTCAGCGGGCGCGGCGTGCCGGACCTGATGCGGAAGTTCTTCAACGCCATCCGCCCCCGTCCGCAGGCGCTTTGACCACCCGGAGAAAAGGATAACCATGCAGCCGCTCGTCCTGGAATACGTATTTGAAGGCCACCAGCGCGGGTACAACTTCACCTCGCCGACGCGTGGCTACCGCGACGCGGACTTAAAGACCATCTGGCGGAACGCCATGCCGCGCGGCCAGGGCTGGGCGGCTTACACCGGCGCGCGCTCGCTCAAAAGTTTTGCGCTCGACGATGGCAGGCTGGCGCTCTCGGAAGTGACCGTCACCGACCGGCGCGACGAAAGCGGGCGCGGCGGCATCCGGCGGGCTGTCATCCAGGTGATGTACCCCGGCGCGTATGTTGAATATCTTAAAGACCGGCTGCGGCGGTTCCCGGAGGCCGTCCGGGCGGCGGTTGATCGCTGGCCGTCCTTAAGCCAGCGCGGGCAGTTGTTTGACCGCGCTCGCCCCCGGCTGCGCGGCGATTCGCAGATCGTGTGTGCTTACCCCTATCGTAACCCGGAAAGCTGGTTAATGGCGGAGGCTGTTCTGCTCAAACTGGCGCTTGCGCCGGGGCTGCTGCTGCGTTCGGGGTTTTTGCCCTTCACCACGCTGGCGCTGGAATGCCGCGATGAAGGCGTTCTGGTGGCGCTGCCCGCCGACCGCGCCAGCCGGCTGAACGGCGTGCCGGTGATCGCGCTTTAGTCCGCGCCGGCTTCGTCCGTCTCCGCTTCCAGCCCTTCGCCGTTCGGAATCCGCACCCGGATGCGCGTCCCCTTACCCGGTGCGCTGGACAGATAAATCATGCCGTTCAGGGCGGTCGTGCGCTCCCGCATGGATTTTAAACCGAGATGGCCGGGATAAGTGCCGGACGGGTCAAAACCGAGGCCGTTGTCGGCGATTTCGAGCTGATACCCCTCGGCGTCGTGCGTCAGCGACAGTTCGACCTGGGTGGCACGGGCGTGTTTGATGGTATTGTGCAGCGCCTCGCGGGCGATGCGGTACAGGCTTTCTTTGATCTCCAGGCGCAGCGGCGGCTCGTCGCAGAAGGAAGTCCGCACGGCGACGCCATGCCGCGCTTGCAGCGAGGCGGCCTGTTTGGTCAGCACCGAAACCAGCCCTTCCTGTTCCAGCGATTCCGGGCGCAGTTCAAAGATCAGCGCGCGCATTTCGGTTAAACCGGCCTCCACCAGCGACAGGATATAATCGAGCGGTTCGGCCAGCCGGGCCGGGTCGCGGTCGAGCAGGGTGCGGGCGGTGCGCGCCCCCAGGCCGATGCCGTAGAGCGCCTGCGAAACCGAGTCGTGCAGTTCGCGCGCCAGGCGGGTGCGTTCTTCCAGGGCGGCCAGGGCGCGGGCGCGCTGTTCGGTTTCGCGCCGGGCGGCCTCTTCGGCCAGGTAGGCGCGGCGTCCGGTGACGACCGAAGCCGCCGTTGGCCGGATGGCGTTAAACAGCTTGCGCGTGTCGGTGTCGAACGTCTGCGGGGTTTCCCAGGCGAAAGCCAGGATGCCCTGCCACTGGTCGGCGGATTTGAGCGGAATCAAAATCGAGGCCGCCCAGTTGACCGCCTGGGCGAACGCCTGCGCGCGCGGGTCGGCGGTGCGCGGGTCGGTGGCGCTGTTTTCGATGAACAGCACATCCCCAGGATAAGCATACGTCATGTTCAGCAGCGGGTAATCCTGCGGCGAAAAGGTGGTGATGGGCAGGATACCCGCCGGAATCGGGCTTTTGCCGCCAGAATCCAGCGCCACGATGTCCAGCCGGCTGGCGTGATCGGTATAAGCCAGCAGCGACAGAGACGCCCCATAACGCCGCGCCAGCAGCGACACGCTGGACAAAATCGCCTGCTCGTCGGTGGCTTGCAGCAGCGCCGCGTTGATCTGCGCCACCAGTTCGGCCTGCTGGCGGGCGGTTTCCGTTTCCGCTTGCAGGCGGATGGAGTCAACAATCGGAGAGGCCTGCTGAATCAGGGCCGTGTACACGCGGCGGTCGCGGTCGCCGAAGGGGTGCGGCGCGTCCCAGTTAAAAATCAGCGCGCCGATCCAGCGCCCCCGGTTGCTGAGCGGCAGCAGGGCGCTGGCGCGCCGTCCGCAGTCCAGGTAAGCCTGGCGGGTGGTTTCGTCCAGGCGGGGGTCGGTCTGCACATCCTCCAGCAAAATCGGCAGGTCACGGCTGCTCTGTAACTGCCGGATGATGCCGTATTCGGTATCAAAGCGCGTGCCGATTTCCGGCACGTCCCGGTCGTCGGCCAGCGCCTCGACCACTTCCAGATAGAGGGGCGGCGCGGCGCGCACGTACAGCAGCATACAGGATTTCGCGCCATGATCGCGGGCGTAACCGCTGGCGACATCCAGCAGCTCGTAGGGCGTGGACGCGCGCGCCATCCGGCTGGAAATGGCGTAGAGGATGTCAATCTCGTTTTTGGCTTTTTCCAGTTCGTCGGCGCGGCGCTGGGCCTGCTCGTACAGACGCAGCGCATCTATAACCGGCGCGGCCTGCCGCTGGAACGCAGCGTACACGTGGCGATCGCGGGCATCAAAACGCTGTGGGGTGTCCCAGGCGAACAGGATAACGCCGATCCAGCGGCCTTTGTTGTATAGCGGCAGCACCGCCAGCCCGCGCATCCGGTACTGGGCGGTAAAGGCGCGGCTAGGCGGGGAAAGCAGCGTCTCCTGCGGCGCGTCTGCGAACAGGGCCGGCTGCATCGGCGAAACCATGCGGGCGAAATCCGGCGTATCGAAACGTTCACCGATCTTCGGAGCCAAAACGCCGCCTCTCACCCAGCACGCCACAACTTCCTGCTGCAATTCCTGGTCGTCCAGGTGGAACAGGATACCGCAGGCCGCCCCCCGGCTGCGCGCATACCCGCTGACGGCTTCAAGCTGATCGGCGGGGGTGGTCGCCTGCGTCAGCTTGCCAGAAGCGGCGTGCAGGACAGTATTTTCGTCCCGAAACAAATCCGAATACATCGCGGCATCCATTCCCTGAAAACTTACAATAAAACCCGATCTGAGTGAATAAACGCCGTCAGCCGGGATTCACCAACCCGATGCGAACGGCGTGCAGCGCGGCCTGCGTGCGGCTGGCTACGCCGAGTTTGCTTAAAATATTGCTGACATGCGTTTTAACGGTTTTTTCGCCAATAGTTAGTTTAAGGGCGATTTCTTTATTGGAAAAGCCGGTTGCCAGCAGGCGCAGCACCTCGGTTTCGCGTTCGGTCAGCGCCTCCGGGCTTTCGGGGGCGCGCACCTCGCGCACCAGCCGGGCGGCAGCTTTGGGCGAAAGCTGCACCTGTCCCTGGGCAGCCGCTTTGATGGCGCGGATGAGTTCATCCGCCTCAGTATCCTTGAGCAGATAGCCGATAGCCCCGGCGTGAATCGCGCCGATCACCGAGTTGTCTTCCAGCACGCTGGTGAGCGCGATCACTTCAACGTCGGGCATCTCGCGCCGGATGGCGGCGGTCGCTTCGACGCCGCCCATACCGGGCATCAGCAAATCCATCAGCACTACGTCCGGCTGGAGTTCGCGGGCCAGTTCAAGCGCCTGTTTGCCGTCGGCGGCCTCGCCCACCACATCCAGTTCGGGGTCAAGGTTTAAAAACATACGCAAGCCCTGGCGCACAACCGTATGGTCATCGGCGATTAAAATACGAATCGGCATTTTGGTTCGCTGCTCCGAATTTTTGAACCTGATAACTTTAAAACTATAGCACTTTTTCTTAACGGTTAAAATCCGCCGAAAGTCGGAAAGAGCAGAAAACAAAACAGCGCAAGACAACTGCCTGCGCTGTTCGATGTTACGACGTTACAGAGTAACGGGCAGCTTAAAAGCGGTTGCGGCTGCCGGGGCGGCTGTCGCGGCGCTGGCCGCCGCCAAAACCACCGGAAGAACGCTCTTCGCGCGGGCGGGCTTCGTTCACTGTCAAGGCGCGGCTGTCCAGCATCTGGCCGTTAAACCGCTTGATGGCTTCCTGCGCTTCGGCTTCGGTTTCCATCTCCACAAAGCCGAACCCTTTCGGGCGGCCCGAATCGCGGTCGGTAATCAGCGTGATTTCGGCGACCTTACCGGCCTGCGAAAATAAAGTGTGAATCTGTTCCCGCGTCGTATCATAGGAAAGATTGCCAACGTACAACTTCTTTGCCATTGTGGCTGCTCCTCATATAGGAAAATTATGCGATTGATAGAGGTAGAAAGTTGGCGTGGCAAACGATGCAGAAGCGGGAAAAACGGCGCAAAATGCAGTTAGACCAGAACTAAACATACCCTACCGTAGTACAGTATCGCACACTTTACCCGCGCTGTATAGGGGCAGTTTTTCGAGAGCGCGGGGATATTTAAGGCAGGGCGGCCTGGGCGACCCCGCGCCGCCCGTTGGAACGCCACAGCGGGTCGTCAGCGTCCAGGCGTTCGGCCAGTCCCAGCGGCAGCCCGGCAATCGTATCGCTTTTAAGCGTCCGCAGCGCAGCCGCCGGCACAGGCAGATAGCCGGTCATCACGCCGAAGGGAGTGGCGGGCGGCCATAACACATCGCCCGACAGCCGGCGGTAATTGGCGTCTCCTTTGAAGATGAGCAGCCGCGCTCCGGCGAACAGGCCGGCCAGGCGGGGCGGCATTTCGCGCAGCAGGCGGCTGCTGTTCCAGAACAGGTCGGGGGCCAGGCGCAGGCGGCCAGCATCCAGCGCGGCGGCCAGGCGGTCGCCCAGCGGCAGCCCACGCCCGCGCAGGTGTTCGATCAACCAGCGCGCGTCCTCCGCCGTCGCGTCGCTGACGAACGTCGGATGAAACTTAAGGTGCAAAAAAACCTGCGGCTGCGATTCCAGCAGTTCTCCGATCAGCGCCATGTCCATCAGCAGTTCGGTGCCGGCGTTATCGGCGATGATATGGACGATTCCCGGCTGGCGGTGCAGGTAAGCAGCGATGGCGGCGCGGTCATCCACCAGCAGGTCATCATCCTGGACGTGCGCGCCGTGCGCGGCGGCAGCGGTGTAACTCAGATCAATGCGGTTGCCCCACAGGGCGAAGTCCAGCATCAGCGCCAGCCGTTCCTCCGGCGCGCCGTCCACCCCCGAAGCGCGTTCGAGCAGTTCCCAGGGCGTTTGCCCGGCGTATTCTTCCATTTTTTGAGGCAGGAAGGGGTCGCGCCCGGTTTCCCACCAGCGAACCGCCTGAATGACGTGGCGGTAGCAGAACGTTTCGGCAAAAAACCAGGCCGTCTGCTGCCAGGTGCGGCCCTCGCGGCGCGTGTAGTGGTCGTGGGCGGCGCGCCAATCGTCGTAGTCGGGGGCGGGCAGGTCAAGCATGGGCATCTCGCGGTCGTTTTCCATACCGTCGGCCAGCCGTCTGAGAGCGTCTTTCACCGGCGGCGGATAATCGGGATTGCTGGTGATTAACTCGCGGACGATGCCGGGCAGCCGGATGCTCATGGTATGGTGCGCGAAAGCATTGCTGGTATCGGTGCGAACCATCGGGAGGTCTGTGGTCATGGGTTGTCATCCTGCCAGAAAACGAATCAAATCATTCACGTATTTTGCCGCGCGGATGCCGGGTTTATGATGCTCCCGGCGTAACCAGCAGCACGCAGCCGCAGGCGGAAATCTGCCGGCAGGTCGCCTCCAGGCCGGCGGCACGCAGGGCCGGTATGGCTTCACCGGCAATCCAATAAAATTCCTCGTCCCACCGGTCGGCCCAACGCCGGCGAGCGGCATCCTGCGCGGGCGCGTCCGGGAAGCCGATGTCCCCGATGGCGATACGCCCGCCCGGCGCGAGGTGGCCGTCAACAAGACGCCGCAGCAGTTGGATTTTGGTCGGCAGATCGAATTCGTGAAACACATAGGTGGAGGCCACGCGGTCAAACCGGCGGTTCAGTTCCGGCGGCCAGCCGCCCAGCAAATCCACCTGAACGAAATGTGCCGTCGGGACGTGGACGCGCGCGCGGGCCAGCATCTCGGCGGAAAAATCCGCCCCTACCACATCGCAGCCCAGCGCGGCAAACCGTGCCGCCAGATTACCCGTGCCGCTGCCCAGGTCGAGCAGGCTCATGCCAGGACGGGCTTCAGCCAGGCTGACAACGGCATCCAGCACGCGCGTATACCCGGCGAACGGGAATGACTCATCGGCGTCGGACTGCCGCACGTCCCGGTCATAATCGGCGGCCCAGCGGTCAAAGTTCTGTGCGGGGTTAAGGCTCATGGCTATCAAACGCTCCCGGTCAACGGCTGTAAGCTCCGGCGCTGGCGCAAAAAAACGGGGTGGGCTTACCAACCCACCCCGCCAGTATACCCGATTATCCCGCCGTCCAGAAGGATTCGCTGAGATATTTATAGGCGTTGTCCGGCAGAACGGTGACGATCAAACCCGGCTCGTCCCGCGCCGCCAGTTCCTCGGCCACCTGGAGCGCGCCGACCAGCGCCGCCGCCGCGCTGATGCCAACCAGATACCCTTCTTCGCGCGCCAGCCGCCGCGCCATGTCGTAGGTGGCTTCGGTGCCGATGCACAGATGGCGGTCGGGCAGGCGCTCATCGTAAATGCCCGGCTGGAGGGCGGTCGGCATATGTTTTAGCCCTTCCAGACCGTGAAAGGGCGAATCCGGCTGGAGCGCGATCACCTGCACGCGGGGGTTGTAATGCTTCAAACGGCGTCCCGTACCCATCAGCGTGCCGCTCGTCCCCAGCCCGGCCAGGAAGTGCGTCACGCGGCCAGCAGTCTGCTGCCAGATTTCGACGCCCGTACCGAGATAATGCGCCTGCCAGTTGGCCGGGTTGTTGTACTGGTTGGCGTAAAAATAGCGTCCCGGTGCGTTTTCCACCAGCGCACGCACCGCCAGGATAGCCCCGTCCGAGCCTTCCAGTGGGTCGGTTAACACCAGTTCCGCGCCGTAAGCGCGCAGGATGGCGAGCCGCTCCGGGCTGGCGTTGGCCGGCACGAACAGCCTGACCGGATAACCGCGCGCCGCGCCGAGCATGGCATAGGCGATACCGGTGTTACCGCTAGTGCTGTCCACCAATGTTTGGCCGGGTTTGAGCGCGCCGGTCTGTTCGGCCTGGCGGATGATGTTCCAGGCGGCGCGGTCTTTCACGCTGCCGCCGGGGTTCGTCCACTCGGCTTTAGCGTAAATCGAAATGTACTCCGGCAGGTGGGCGGTCAAGCGCCGAAAGCGCAGCAGCGGCGTATTGCCGATCAGCCCGGTCAGATCGGCTGCCGCGATAGGGTTCGAGTGAGTGTTCAGCAGCGCCATATTTTCCTCGTCTTTTCCGGTACAGTGTGTAACCCTGGTCAAAATGCTGCCCGCAGACACCGGGCAGGACAACGAAAAAACCGGCAGGTAAATCAAAAAGCGTGGACGCGCTTTTCCCTTTTGGGACGCGCCACGCTTTCATTTACGCTGCCGGTTCCGGCATCAGTGATTTATCAGCCGTCTGAAGTCGTGGTTTACGCCCCTCGCTTCAGACAACAACACAGGTTAACCAACATCACAAAACCTCAATATCGCTCAATCACAGGTTTCGCCAATTTGCCAACAGTTTAACCGGGAACGAGCCGGGAGTCAATCGCAGCGGCAGAATTTCTCCAGCAGCCCTCATGATTATTGGCCGTCTGGCGCAGCCTGCCGCAAAAATGCCAGCAGATCGGCGTTAAAGGCGTCGGCGGCTTCCTCCTGCGGCAGGTGGCCGGTGTTGGGATAGGTGACGTATACGGCCCCCGGCAGCAGTTCGTGCAGGCGCTCGCCCACGCTCACCGGAACCCAGGTATCGTCCTGCCCCCAGGCGATCATCACCGGCGCGGCGAACGAGGCAATCTGTTCGGCGGTGATCGGGTCGGCCTGGAAAACGCCGCCCCTGAGCTGGTTGAGCAGAGCTTCGTCCCAGCCCACCACCCGAAGCTGGCGGCTGTACCCCTCGGCGGCTTCCGGCGTCATGAAGGCCGGGTCGTGATAGGCCGATTTGAGGATGCTGGCGGCGAAGTCCGGTTTGACGAAAGCGCGAATCCCGATCTGCGCCCAGCGGGCGAAGGGCGGAAAATCCAGCAGCGTGCCGACGAAGGACGGCAGCCCCATTGCCCCTGTGACGCGCCCGCCGCTTTCGCCGTCTGAGGGCGGGTCATCAGTAGGGCGCAGCGCCCCGGACACAAAAACCAGCGCCTTCACCCGCTGCGGGTAGCGAACGGCGAAATGGCCGATCACGCCGCCGCCCTGGCTCTGGCCGACCAGTACGGCGCTTTCCAGACCGAGTTCGTCCATCACGCGGGCGGTGAAGTCCGCCAGCGCCGCCGGGCTGTAGGGGATGTTCGCGCCAGTTTTGGCAGACAGCCCGTAAGGCGGGCGGTCGAAAGCGATGGCGCGGTAGCCGGCTTCCGCCAGCGCGTCCTGGTTCAAGCGCCAAGTGAAGGTGGAAGCGCCCCAGCCGTGCAGCAGCAGCACCGGCGGGCCGTCCTGCGGGCCGCGCGCCAGCACGTAGGTCGAAAGGTCGTCTACGGTAATGAAAAATCCATCCGGGTCGGCCAGCGTCGCCGCCTCGACGCCGACCGGCGGCAGGGGCAGCAGCAGCGGGCCGATCAAAATGACCAGCAGGATAAAAAAGAGCAGCCGGATGATTCGCCGTTTTCGCATAAGCTGTCTGTTCCCAATCTTCTGGCGTATTATCGCGCATTTCCCTGATTTTGCCGCGCCGCGCCAAATGCCGCCAGCGCCCGTTCCCGCGCGAAGGCATGATCCACGATGGGCGGCGGGTAATCGCGCGGGGGGCTGTCCATCGTCCAGGGCGCGTGGATGAACGGCGGCGGCACGTCGCGCAGTTCCGGCAGCCAGCGCCGGAGGTAATCGCCGCCGGGGTCGAACTTCTGCGACTGCGACACGGGGTTAAAGACGCGGAAGTACGGCTGCGCGTCCGTCCCGGTGCCGGCAGTCCACTGCCAGCCGCCGTTGTTCTGCGCCGGGTCGCCGTCAATCAACCCCTGCATGAAAAATCGTTCGCCTTCCTGCCAGTTGATGAGCAGGTCTTTAGTCAAAAAGCTGGCGACGACCATCCGGGCGCGGTTGGGCATCCAGCCCATCGTTTTAAGCTGGCGCATGGCGGCATCTACCACCGGATACCCCGTCCGGCCTTCCATCCAGGCTTGCAGGTCGTCGGGCGCGTTTCGCCATCGCAGGGCATCGTATTCGGGGCGGAAGCTGCCGTCCAGCGCGTGCGGGTAGTGGTACAGGATGTGGGCGTAAAATTCCCGCCAGACCAGCTCGCCGGTGTACTGCTCGATTGACGCGCGCGCTGCCGGCGTATCGGCTTCGCGGCAGGCTTCGCGTACTGCCCAGTATATCTGGCGCGGCGAGATGAGGCCGAAACGCAGGTACGGCGACATAAACGACCAGCCGCCGCGCGTATCATCGCCAGGATCGGAGGCCAGCCGGTCGCGCCCGGCGCTGTAACTGCCGATGCGCTGCGTCAGGAAGTCCTCCAGGCGGTTCAAAGCGTCCGATTCGCTGGCTTCTGGTGTTTTAAAGTCGCCACCAAAACCGAGCGCCGCCAGGGTCGGCACATCGCCAAATTGTACGGACAGGCCGCCTTCCGGCATAAAACAGCCGCGCGGCTCGCCGACTGAGGGCATTTTTCCCAGCGTCAGCCACTGCTTTTTGAAGGGCGTGAAGACGGTGTAGGGCGTTTGATCGGGTTTGAGGACATCTCCGGGGGGGTGCAGCAGGCCGTCATCAAAAGCATAAACCGGGATGTTCAGCGCCCGTTTGATGTCCTCGTCGCGGCGAAGGGCGTAGGGTGTGTAATCCCGGTTCAGATAAACTGCCGCTGCGCCGGTCTGCCCGGCCAGTTCCGCCAGCACATGGCGCGGGCTGCCATGCCGGATGAGCAAACGCGCGCCCTGCCGCCCCAGGTGGGCATCCAGCGACGCCAGCGCCTTCGTCAGCCACACCAAGCGCGGCAGGCTGAAGTAGCGCCCGCGCAGGATGGCCGGGTCGAAGATGAACACCGGCAAAACCGGCGCGCCGGAGCGGGCAGCAGCAGCCAGCGCCAGATTATCGGCCAGCCGTAAATCGCGGCGAAACCAGTGGATGACCGGTGCTGCCATCGGTTTAAACCTCGTGAACGGTGGAAATAGGTCAGGCTGTCAGATGCCGGACTCGGAACGCGCGCGCAGCGTAAAAATCCGGCTGCCACGACCTGTCGGCAGCGCCCGCTGCACGTCCGCCGCCACACGCAGCGCCCCCAGCGTGACACCCGCCGTAGACTGGCCGGGAAAAATCGAGTCGCCCACCAGCCGCAGGTTGGGGATGCCGGTGCGCGGCCCCCGCGCGGCGAACAGGGATGTTTGCGGCAGGCCGCCGACCATACCCTGAGGGCGGTCGGTATAAAACTGGTATGTCACCGGGCTGCCCGGCAGCAGCAGCCGGATGCTTGACCGGAAGCCGGGCAGGGCGTTTTCGACGGCGCTCAACATACGCTCGGTATATTCCTGCTTGCGCGTCTGATACGCCTGGGGATCGCCCTCCAGCGCGTCCCACCAGGGCTGCACCGCCGTATGGGTGGTGATGGTGGCGGCGCGGCGTCCGGCAGGAGCGCGGGTATCGTCCCAGGCGGGCGAGAGCGAAATGAAGATGCTGCGCCCTTCGCCCAGCGGGCCGTCCATCTCGGTGATGATCTGGTGATGGTCGGGCCAGTCCGCCGGAATCGAAGCGGCGTCCAGGCCAACGTGCAGCGCGAACGCGCCCCAACCGGCCTGGCGGCGGCTGACTTCCCGGCGCAGGCGGCGCGGGCTGCTCTCGCCCAGCAGCGCGTCCAGCGACCAGGGCGTGAGGTTCGCCACCACAAAATCGGCGGGCAGCCGTTCGTCATGTCTGGCGCGCCGCCCTTCACGAACGGTGAGGCCGGTCACGCGCCCGCCTTCAACGTGAATCTTCGTCACACGGCGGCGGTACAGGATTTGCCCGCCCAGCGCCTTCAAACGGCTGACCAGCGTTTCTGCCAGCCCGCCCATGCCGCCCCGGACATGATAAACGCCCTGGCGCGCCAGATCAAGCGCGGTGGCGCTGTAGAGCGCGTTGGCATAGCGGGCGGTCGTCTGAGCGGAGATCAAAAGCTGCGCGTCAATAAAGCGTGTAAAAGCGACATCCTGGGCCAGCCCGTGCTGCTGCAACCACTGGTTAGTTGACCGAAATGCCATTGGGAGGAGAAGCAAATCTTGGGGTAGGTTCAACAGGCCAACACGGGCCAGCTTAAGGATGTCTTGATGGCCGGTCGGGGGCCAGGGCAGGCCCTGTGCCGAAAGCGACCAGCCCAGATCGGCGATTCGAGACTGCGCCTTCCAGAAGCCGTCGCTGGCCGGGAAGTGCCGCAGCACATCGGCATAATCTTCCGTCAAGGCGATCCGGCGATCCGGCAGGTGAACCACCCAGGCCGGTT
Organism: Anaerolineae bacterium; assembly: GCA_026645945.1. Lineage (GTDB taxonomy): Bacteria > Chloroflexota > Anaerolineae > Aggregatilineales > Phototrophicaceae > CFX2. Next base: position 7,319 of record JAPKMO010000044.1, on the reverse strand, counting down.
CGTGGCGGCGCGCCGGCCAGGTGATGTCCAGCCGTTCGCCCGCGATCTGGTGCGGGCCGTGTGCCTGAAAGCCGCCGGCGACGGTCGCCCCGGCGTCGAAACGGTAGCCCTGGTGGGTGAATGTGCCGGCGCAGCCGCCGGGGTAGGTCTGCGCTTCCAGAACTGTAACCCGATACCCGGCCTGCGCCAGCAGGGCGGCGGTCGTCAAACCACCGATGCCCGCGCCGATAACGATAACCTGAACGGAAGAATCTACCATAAAACCTCGTTGTTACAGCTTCATTATAGGCAGATTGAAGATAGTTCGTCAATATTTTGACCAGCTATTGACGAGTACTCTAAGCCTTCTCTAAAGCTGCGGTTTTGACTGGCATCAGGCGCTCAGGTCGGCCAGTTTTTTCTCGGCATGTGTTCGGGCAGCGCGGTAGTCGCCCCGGTAAATGGCCTGGCAGTAGGCCAGGTAGGCCGGGGTGGTGATGGAAGGCACAGCCGCTTTCGGCAAAAGCTGGCGCTGCGCCAACGTTTTTTCCAGCACGCGCACACCCGCCCCCAGCGCCTCGATGAAAGCCGCCCGTTCGACCGGCGTGGTGGCCGCCAGCAGCCGCCCGGCTACCTCGGCGGCGCGGGACGCGATGGCCTCAAACCACACGCGCCCCTGTTCCGGGCCGGCTTTACCGCGCGGGTCCGCCCCCAGAACGCCGTCCAGCGGTTGATCGGGGGGGACGGCCTCCAGACGCACCAGATCGGGGCGTAATGCCCACAGCAGCGACGTTTCACCAACGGCGGCGTGGTCGCCGGTATAGCCGGCATCGGTGGTCAGGTCATATTCGGCCAGCGGCAGGATGGTGACGGGCGATCGTCCCATCACCGCCAGCGCCGCGCGTTTGAGCGTCAGCGTTTGCTCCAACCCAAAGTGGCCGGTAAAACCGACGATAACGCGAAAACCCATCGCCGCGAACTGCTCGAAAATCGCCACCAGCAGCGGCTCGATCACCTGGGCGGGCAGGTTGAGCGTGTAGGGGTATGGCACGCCGCCCACCGCCCAGTAGGACGCCGGGGCCAGCACCGCGCTGGACAGGTCCGCGATGCGCTCGCCCAATCCCTCGGCCACGATGCCGTCCAGCCCCAGCGGCAGGTGGTGGCTGTGCCATTCAATCGTGCCGAACGGCAGTACCAGGATGGGGCATTCCTCCAGGCGGGACTGAAGTTCAAGCGGGAATAATGCTTCCAGCCGGTATAACGCCATCGTTTATCCTCCAAACAAACGTACCGGGTCAGCCGTTAAACCGGATAATCGTGCGAATGCCGCCCGAGCCGCCGGCGAACACCTCCGGCACGTCCTCCAGGTTGATGGTTGCCGTGTGCAGGTCATCCAGGCGCAGGCGGCCATCCATGTACCAGTCGGCGAACATCGGCAGATCAACCGCCGGGCGGATATTGCCGTAAATACAGCCTTTGATATTCTGCTGCATACTCATAAACCGGCGTGGGTGGAAGGAAAATTGTGCCTCGCGCTCCGCCGCGCCCACCAGCGTCAGCGTGCCGCCGCGCGCCAGCATGTTGATGCCCTGCTGCATCAGCACCGGCAGGCCGACAACTTCAAACACATGCTCCACGCCGCGCCCGCCGGTGATCTCCCGGACGGCGGCAGCCGGGTCGGTTTCACGGCTGTTGAGGGTGTGCGTCGCGCCGAAGACGCTGGCCGCGCGCCCCAGGTTTTCGTCGTTGAGGTCTATGGCGATGATAAAGCCGGCGTTCGCCAGCCGCGCGCCCTGGATGATGTTCAGCCCCACGCCGCCCACGCCGATGACGGCCACGCTTTCGCCGGGCTGAACGCGCGCCGTGTGCAGCACCGCACCGACCCCGGTCGCCACCGCGCAGCCCAGCAGGGCGGCTTTTTCCAGCGGCATATCCCGCCGAATCGGAATCGCGCCCATCGCCGGCACGACGGCGACCGGGCAGAACGTCCCGGCATTGAGCATGATATTCAGCGGCTCGTCCCGCCAGAAGAAACGCGGGGCGGCTGTCCCCTGGACGTTTTCGCACAAATCCTGCCGCCCGGACAGACACCAGCGGCAGCGGTTGCATTTAACCTGCCAGTTGATGACCACATGATCGCCGGGCTGGACGTGAGTCACGTTCGCGCCCACCTGCTCGACCACCCCCGCGCCTTCGTGACCCAGCAGCACCGGGCAGGCGCGGGCATACTGCATATAACCGATGTCCGTATGGCAGATACCGCTGGCGGCCATACGAACGGCCACTTCATCCGGGCCGGGATCATAAACGGTGACGGTTTCCAGGCGCGGCAGTTGGCCTAACGCTTCCAGAACGACAGCCGGGTATTCCATAAAATCGCTTCCTTTTGCGCCAAAACTATTTTAGCGGGCCAGGGGGCAGCCCTTAGCCCATCACGACTCTTGAGATGAAATTGAAGGAGCGCGCCGTTCGCGCGCCCCTCTATTGTATCTCAATTTTGTTGTGTGGGGTTCTGGCGGCAAAAATCGCCGGTTAACCCGCCTGCCGGTAGCGGTGTTCCAGCCGGTACATTTCCAACACATTTTCCAGCGGCGTATCCGACTGGATATGATGCGAACTCGCCATGATGTAACCGCCGTTTTCGCCCAATACACGCACGCGCGCCCGCACCTCGTCGGCCACGTCCTGGGTCGTGCCGCGCGGCAGCGTTTTGATGATGTCAATGCCGCCGTGAAAGGCCAGCCGGCTGCCAAATTCGCGTTTGAGTTTTTCCGGCTCCATGCCCACCGCGTCGGCCTGGATGGGGTTGAGCAGGTCTATGCCCATTTCGATAAGCTGCGGGATGAGCGGGTACAGCGCGCCGTCGCAGTGGTACATCACCGGCTTGCCGAAGGCTTTCGCCGCTTCGATCAGCCGGGCGTGGTAGGGACGAATGTACTCCTCCCACATGCCCTGCGAGATCATCAGCGATTTTTGCGTTGCCACGTCATCGTAGAAGTAAACCATATCTAGCCGGTCGCCGGCCAGTTCTAGGACACGGCGCGTATTTTCGACATGCACTTCGGTCAGCCGATCCATGATGTACAGCGGGATGGCCGGGTCTATCGCCAGGTCCATCAAAAACTGCTGCATTCCCCGAAGCTGCCAGGCCAGCTCGAACACCGAACCGATGCGGAAGCGGATATGGTAGCCGCCGCTTTCATCAAGCCGGCGAATCACGTCCGGCAGCGGCGAAAAATCCCACCAGTCCGGCTGCGGCCAGGGGTGGTCGTGCAGGTCTTCGACCGACTCCGCGCCTTCCAGCGGCCAGCTTGCGAACTCCTCATAAGCGCCGGTAGGGTTATGGGCGATGCGAATGTGATGCCCCCAGATGTCGTACCATTCATCGTTAGGCATTCGCAGCCGCCACATACGGGCCGGCGTGGAACGGCTGAGCGCGCCCCACCAGTCCACCACACTATCCTTACGCAGGATGGAAACCGGCGGCTGGCAGAACATATCGTAAGACAGCACCCGGCAGTCCACCTCCAGCCGGTTGAGGATGATTTCCCGCTCCGGCTGGAAAAAGTCCGGTTTGCTCAGCGTAACGGCATCCAGGTCAAAGTAATCGGCCAGCCTGGCCCAGATTTCTGGCGTCGCCAGAAAGTCCACCGGCACGCGGTCAGGCTCCTGATGAGCCAGCGCCGTCAGCACCCGCTGGCGGGGAGAAATCGCCTTTTCACTCAACAGCGGCATCCTTTCTATGCAGCAGTAACAGGGGCGAACAAGAAGCTTATGCCCCTTGTCTAACCAGGCTGTTTAATTCCCTTGATGCGTCAGCGCATCCATTTCCGGTAGGATTCCGGCACAATCACTCCCGGTTTCGAGAACCACTTCGGCACGTCCACGCCTGAATACAGCAGAATGTTGCCCCACGGGTCGAATGCACCGGTGCGGACGACTGCCTTGGCCTGGCGGGCGATGCCGCCCAGGATGTCGGCATGGGGGATGGGCGCATAGTCGGCATCGGGGAACAAGCGTCGCACCTTTTCCAGCAGCGCCGGGTTATTGGCGGCCATTTCGTTGGCGTAGGACACCTTCTCAGCGATGAAATCCTCGGCGATCAGCGACAGGATGGTTTCCAGGTCGGGCAGGTCTTGTTTAATGGCGAGGTCAATACGCCAGACCGTATCCGGGATGGGGAAACCGGCGTCGCAGACGATCATCAGATCGCCATGTCCCATCGTGGCAATGGCGTGGTTCAGTTCGGCGTTCAGGATTTTCGAGCGTTTCATAAACAAAGTCTCCTCTTGGGTGGCGCGGCGCGTTCTGGGCAGAACAGCCCACCCTACGACGCAAAATATTTGTTATACAGCTCATCTGCTGCCGCGCGGGTCGCCAACGCGGGGATCACCCCCAGTTTGGTGCAGGCCAGCGCGCCGGTACAGGCCGCATATTGTACTGCTTCTCGCAGCGTTTTGCCTTCCGCCAGAGCAATCGCCAGCCCGGCGTTGAAGGCATCGCCCGCGCCGGTGGTATCTACCACATCCACCGAAATACCCGGCACGTAAAATTCATCCCCGCCGTCCATCACCAGCGCGCCCTGTTCGCCCATCGTCACAATCAGCGTTTTGACGCCGCGTGCCTGGAGGCGTTTCGCCAGTTCCGGCGTGGGCGTGGGGTCGTCGGGCGCAAGCCCTTGCAGGATGCGGAGTTCGGTTTCGTTGGGAGTCAGGTAGTCAATATTTTGCAGCACGCTGTCGTCCAGCGGCGCCGCCGGGGCGGGGTTGAGCAGAGTCGGCACGCCATGACGCCGCCCCACTGCCATCGCGCGGGCTGCCGCCGCGACCGGAATTTCCAGCACGGACATCACAATCGCGCTGCGGGCGATCTGCGCTTCGGCGGTGTCCACAAAGGCCGCGTCCATCAGCTTGTTGGCGGACATATCCAGGATGATGCCGTTCTGCCCGGCCGGGTTGAGGATGATGAACCCGACGCCGGTTGCCATCTCCGGCGTTTTTTTCAAGTAGCGGGTATCTACCCCTTCGGCACGGTACAGGTCGGTGGCGATTTCGCCCAGTTTATCCTCGCCGATGATGCCGACGAAGTACGACTCTGCGCCCAGGCGGGCGGCAGCGACGGCCTGATTCGATCCTTTGCCGCCCGGCCCCATGTCGAAATCTGAACCGATGAGCGTTTCGCCAAAAACGGGCATCCGCACGGTGCGGAGCGTCATACCGACTGCGAAGCTGCCTACGACGGTGATAATCGGTCTGGTCATTACAGTGTCCCTTCTGACGGTGAGCGATTAGCTCTCAATGTTTTTCATCATCTAACGCGATTGTGACTCAGCGCCCGATCTATGCCGATTTCATACGGCGGGCGCTGGCAATCTCATCCTGTTCAAGTGAGCGAATCTGTGACGGATAGACCGATACCAGGGCTACCAGTTCGCCGCCCAGGGTCACAAATTCGACCTCATAACCTTATATGATGGTTGTAAATATGCACGATCGTACCAATATCACCGGCTTTTAAGCCGTGTTCCGGCAAATCTTTAGTTAGCGCAACCCGTTCCAGTTCTTGCATCCTGTAAGCCTCACATCGGATAAGCACTTACTAATCGGGGGAGTATCGTCTCTGGGAACGATTTTAAGCTACGGCACAACCGCCTGCTCCGCGTCTTTGCCCCTTCGCGCCTTTGCGTTAGGTCTTTGCTACTCGTGTTTGGGTTATACCAGATGTTCGGCCTGGCCCATCGCGCAGGCCAGAATCGGTTCTTCCGCCGCTTCGTCGCGCCGGAAATGCCCGGTGATGCGCCCCTCGTGCATGACCAGGATACGATCACACTGGCCGATGAGTTCCGGCAGTTCGGACGAGGCGATTAATATACCCACACCTTCCCGCGCTAACCCCTGCAAAATGCTGTAAATTTCGGCCTTCGCGCCCACGTCAATGCCGCGCGTCGGCTCGTGCAGGATGAGGACGGTCGGGTTGGTCGCCAGTCCTTTCGCCAGGATAACTTTTTGCTGGTTGCCGCCGCTGAGGGTCGCCATCTGCTGCCCCAGGCCAGCTACGCGAATATCCAGCTCCCGCACGTAGCGGCGGCCCATGTCGGCCATCATCCCGGATTGCAGAAAACCCAGGCGGTTGAGTGCCTTCAGGCTGGCGGCGGCGATGTTGTTTTGCACATTCATTTGCAGCAGCGCACCCGCTCCGCGCCGGTCCGCCGGGATGAACGCCATGCCGCGCTCGATGGCCGCCGCCGGGGAAGCAAGGCGCGCGCTGTCGCCGCGCACGCGGATTTCGCCGCTTTCGTACCCGCGCAAACCAAAGGCGCACTCTACCAGTTCATCCTTGCCCGCGCCGGGCAGCCCGGCAATGCCGACGATTTCGCCGCGCCGCACTTCCAGCGACACATCGCGCAGGGCGCTGCCGCTGGTCAGGCCGCGAATCTCCAGTACCGCCTCATCCTGTACCGCATGATCGGCCTTGCGTTCGTACAGGCGGTCAATCTCCCGCCCGACCATCTTGCTGATGAGCGCGTCTACCGTCGCTTCGGCGGCGTTCAGCGTATCTATATAAAGGCCGTCGCGCAGCACAGTGATACGGTCAGCAAGCTGCAAAACTTCTTCCAGCCGGTGCGAGATGTAGATGATCGCCACGCCCTGCGCCCGAAGCTGCCGCAGCACCTCAAAAAGATGCTGCGTTTCGTCGTCGGTGAGGGCGGAGTTCGGCTCGTCCAGAATCAGCACTTCCAGGCGGACGGAAATGGCTTTGGCGATTTCCACCAACTGCTGTTTGGCGACCGAAAGCTGGCCCGCCGGCTGGTTGAGGTTAATTTCGGTCATGCCCAGGCGCTCCAACCCCTGGCACGCGTTTTCCAGCATGGCGCGCCGGTTGAGCGGCTGCAAAATAAAACGCCCGCCGGCCAGGCTGAGCGAGATATTCTCCGCCACCGACAGGTTCGGACACAGCGCCAGTTCCTGATAAACCACGCTGATACCCAACTGCTGCGACACGTATGGATTGGGGATGACCTGCGTTTTGCCTTTAAAACGAATCTGGCCGCCATCCGGCTGCAAGTCGCCGGCCAGGATGTTCATCAGCGTGCTTTTGCCCGCGCCGTTTTCGCCGATGATGGCATGAATTTCGCCGGGGTAAATGTCCAGGCTGACGTTTTCCAGCGCCACCACGCCGGGAAAACGTTTGGTAATATTTTCAAGCTGGATGATGGGGGCGGGCATTTCGGTCATCACAATGCGCTTTCGTCAAAAATCGTGCTGCTATATTCGATGGGGAGGGTCTTAAACCCTCCCCACGATCAAACGTTCAAAAACTCTGGCTACGGCAGGTAGCTG
>JAPKMO010000043.1 GCA_026645945.1 Anaerolineae bacterium | reverse complement strand
AAGTGTTCTCAATCTGCTTCTCGACCCCCTCCGTCCCTTCGGGACACCTCCCCCGTATACAGGGGAGGATGAATGCTGGCGTGACTCGTCCCCCTCCCCGTATACGGGGAGGGCCGGGGAGGGGGCTGAAAGGGCCATGAGCCGGTTAAGATTTGATATGCAATCGCCCTGGACAGTACATTAAACAGTTCAGAAAGGATGACTTTCGATGGCGTATTTTAAATATCTGGTTTTGCTCCTGCTGCTGGTGAACATGAGCGCGAAGGTGAATGCCCAGGCGATCACTGCGCCCGGCAGCTACGACTTTAGCTTGGAACACGGCGGGCGGCAGCGCAGTTTTCGCGTTTATGTGCCGGAAGCCTATGCCCGTGCCGGCGACCCCCTGCCGCTGGTTATCGCCATGCACGGTGCAAGCGGCAGCGGCGCGTGGATGGAAGAACTGACGCAGTTCAGCGAACTGGCCGAAGCCTACGGTTTTATCGCCGCCTACCCGGACGGCGTTTATGGCATCTGGGCGGATGGCCGCGTGGGGGACGAGCGCGTGCCTGCCGACCTGAACGACGTGGATTTTATCGCGGTGATGATAGACCAGATCGCCGAACGCCTGCGGGTGGATACCGACCGCGTGTACGCCGGCGGTTATTCGATGGGCGGCATGATGGCCTTCCGGCTGGGCTGCGAACTGCCGGACAAAATCGCCGCCGTCGCTTCGGTGGCCTCGACCTTTCCCGGCTACCTGCTGGAAGCCTGCAACCCCTCTGCGCCTGTGCCGGTGCTGGTCATCCAGGGGACGGAAGATGATGTTATCCCCTGGCAGGGCATCTGGCGGAACAATATCCCGATTTATCTTTCCACCGCGCAGACGGCCACCTATTGGGGCGAACATAACGGCTGTACCGGCGAACCGCAGCTTGTCCAGGGACTCGACCTTGTTCCCGATGACGGCACGGTGGTGCGGCAGGTGGTTTATACCGGCTGTTTGCAGGATGCCGGCGTGGAAATTCTGGCCGTCATCGGCGGCGGGCATACCTGGCCGGGCAGCCGGCTGTCCGCGCGCTTCGGCAAAACCAGCTTTGATGTTTATGCCAGCCCGGCCATCTGGCGATTTTTTGAACCGCACCGCCTGAACCGGGACGATTCGTGACGCTGTTCCAGACGCATGGTTCGCGCTGTTGTTTTCAGGGGCGGGTTTCTAAACCGCCCCCTACGGGTGCGGCTCGCCGTTACGTTCCTCGCCGCTGCTGGCGGATTTTCTGCTCCCAGGGGCGGCGGGCCTGGCCGGTATAACCCAGTGCGCGTAGCCGCTCCTGTTCCAGGTGTTCAAGCTGCGCGGCTACTGCTTCGTAGTCGCCTGCCGGGATGTGCCGGTCAGCCCCGTCCGCGCCCCGGTAGACGTAGCCGATGCCGCCGCACCAGTCACATTCGACCGTCTCGCCGTCCTCCTCAAACCAGCCGTAACCGTCGCACGAGATGCAGCGCACGATGTCCATAAAGGGCATCATCCTCCAGTTTCGCCAACCGGGATATTGAGCGGTATGTAGGGCGATTCATTCCACCAGTCCGGGTACAGCCAGCCGGACTGTCCAAAATAGGCATCTAGAATGCGCCGCGTGATCGGCGCGGCCACTTCCGAGCCTTCGCGGGAAAACTCCGCCATCACCACAACGGCGATCTGCGGGTTTTCACGCGGGGCATAGGACACAAACCAGGCATGGGGTTCAATGCGCCCGGACTGCGCCGTGCCGGTTTTGCCGCATACCGTATACCCCTGCACATCCCGGAAGGTGGCGACAGCCGTCCCCAGATCGGCATTGGTGGTCACGCCGCACATGCCGTCCTGGACGATCTGAAAGACCGAAGCATCGTATTCATCCAGCGTATTTACCACCTCCGGCTGCGCCTGGAACAGTGCCTCGCCGCCGTCCATACCGCCGATCTGCTGCACCAGATAAGGTTTGTAGACCGTGCCGCCGTTGGCGATGGCCGCCACCATGCGCGCCATCTGGATGATCGTCACCTGAAGCTCGCCCTGGCCGATGGCGTTGTTAATGGCCTGCTCGACGCTGGTGGGCGGGCGCAGGTTGCCCGCCACTTCCGGCAGCACCGGGTCCAGGCCGGTTTTGCTGCCAAAACCAAGCTGCCGCGCGTAATTCACCAGCGCCGAATCGCCGCGCTCGCGGAACAAACGCCCGCCCATTTCGTAAAAAAACGGGTTGCAGGAGGCCGTAAGCGCCAGCGAGATCGTGACTTCGCCGGCCGCCTCCAGGCCGTCGGTTTTGCGCCAGTCGGAACGCACCGGCAGTGTATCGCCATAGCGCGGGCCGTTCGTCCATTCCAGGCTGCACATAAACAATTCGGTCGGGGTCATCAGCCGCTCGGCAGCGGCGGCGAAGGTAGTGACAATTTTGAAGGTCGAACCGGGGAAATACTGCTCCTGCGTTACCCGGTTTTTGAAGGGCTGGCGCGGGTCGGTGTTCAGGTCGCTCAACAAAACGCCCCGGTCGGGCATGTAGTCGGATGCTTTTGGATTAAACACGCTGGGGTCAAAAGTGGGGTAGCTGGCGAGCGCCAGCACGGCGCCGGTGTTCACGTCCAGCACCACCGCGCCGGCCCCCGGCGAATGTTCCGACGCCGCCCAGTTCGGTTCAGCCCAGTTATAGGCGTCGGCCAGGGCCTGCGCCACCGCCAACTGCAAGTCGCGGTCAATCGTCAGCGTCACCGGCTGCGGGTCGCTGCCCTGCGTGCCGGCCAGTTCGCGCAGCAGCACGCCGCCGGGCGAGACAATCCGCAGCACCTGTTCGGCCTGGCCGGCCAGTTCTTTTTCATACGCGCGCTCAACACCGGCCAGCCCCACCAGGTCGCCGGCGTTGTATCCCTGCCGCTGGTAGGATTCGGCCTGATCGGCGGGAATCTGCCCGATGTAGCCGGTCACGTGGGCGGCGGCCCCCAGGCCAGCATAACGGCGAATGCTGCTTTCAATGCGCCGCACCGCGCAGGTCTGGTCAAGCTGCGCGCCGCGCGCGGCGTTGGTTTCTGGGTCTATCGTCCCGACGTAAAAGACCGTCTCCGGGAAATAATTGGAAAACAGCGCCACCAGGGTGCGGCGCTGGCGGCGCAGCACGTTCGCGAGCAAATCCAGGCAGGCGTCTACGTCCGCCATATCCTGCTGCGCCACATACAGGGCGAAAACCGTGCCGTTTTCCTCGGCCAGCAGGCTGCCATCCCGGTCATAGATGTTGGCGCGCGCCGGGCGCTGCGCGCGTATCTCCAGCCGCGAGCCGGCAGCCAGCGCGTCGAAGATGTCCATGCTCGACCAGACGATGCCCCAGCCGCCCGGCTGTTCGATTAACCGCATGATCCGGTTGCGGTCTTCAATCGTGCCGAACACCGGTGAGGTCAGCGACACATCGTACCGGACTTCCGCCGCTGCGCCTTGCAAACGCGCCTTGCCGACCTGAAAGCTCAGGTCGCTGAGGTTCATGGTCGTTTCGACATTTTCGTACTGCCGCTGAAATACCGGCAGGCTGTAAAAGTTCTGGCTCTGCGGGCTGAGCTGCGCGTACATGGCGGGATAATCCTTCTGCCGCCAGGCCGTCAGAAAGTCCGTCACCACCTGTTCCGGCGTTTTGCTGATCTGGATGATGGGCGCGATGACCGGCGCTTCGCTGCCTGCCGCGCCGCAGGCCGCCAGCAAAAGCAGCCACAAGCCGGTTAAAAAACGCTGCAAGGGGTTCACCTTTTTCGCCTGTATCTCTTTTTCAATCAACAGAGTGTTACTATAGCGCCGCGCCGTACCGGAGTCCAGACGGGGTAGTATATAAACTGGCTTAAGCTGCATAGAGTTTATCCATACACCAAACAGTGGGCTTAAGCCCACTGTCTGATTGCGGTTTCGCGCGGCATCAGCGGGTGCGGTTGACAATATCCTTGCCGAACAGCAGCACCAGCCCCAGGACGATTAACGCCAGCGGCCAGAAGTTAACCCCGCCGATCACGTCCTCCAGGGCGAAAATCAGGCCGATGCCGATCACCACCAGCGCGCCGGTGATGTTTTGCCACTGCTGGCCCATCACCATGCCGCGCGCGATCAGCGCCGCGCCGATCACGAACATGATGCCCGGCCACCAGTAGTTTATCAGGGCGATCACGCCCAGGCCGATCAGGAAAATGGCGCCGCTTACCTGGTCGGCGCGTTCTTTCGATGCCATTATTGAAGCTCCTCTTGCGCTCAGATCACATCTGTGCGAATATCGTCGTTGTAATACGGATCGTCGTTTTTGCGTTTCCGTCCATTTTTAGCTTTTTCCGGCTGGCAGCACCCCCATTCGTTTTTCACGCTGAGGCCGAACAACATTGAAAGGCCGATCAGGATCAAAAGCACCGGCCAGCTAAAACCCAGCAGAAAAACCGCGCCCAGGCCGATCAACCACAGCCCGCCGGAGACGTTGTACCAGGGACGCCCTTCCGCCATTCCTCGCGCGATGTTCGATGCCCCGATGACGAACAGGATGCCAGGCCAGAAGCTCAAGACATTGGTGAACAGCAGACCCAGGCCGACGAGAAAAACGCCGGTGGCGATCTGGTCGGCGCGTTCTTCGGATACCATTACATACTCCCTTACCTGTAATGCCGACGTTCTACTGCATAGTACGCTGCCCGCGCCTGAAAAGTTGCGGATGGGGAACAAACCGATATTTCAGAAAATTCAAGCGATTCAAACGATGCTGGACGTTTTTCACGTTAATTTTGTGTCATAATGATAACAACCGTGCAAAGAGATACCGTTGATGCCGACCGAAAAATTGTTCACCGATCTTCATCAGTTTGCGGCCCGCATCGAACGAGCCGCTGCCGCGCGGGAAGCTGCCGAAGCGCTGGTCAACTGGCTTGACCGCCAGGACTGCCCGGCCATGATCGGCCTGCTGGACAGCAGCGCCGGCCTGGAAATCGTCCGCGGCCCCGGCTGCCAGCCGGACGACGCGGTGCTGGCCTGGATGCAGTCGCCGGAAGCGTGGCTGACCTGGTTATCGTGGCACGAGCCGCGCCGCAGCGACAAAGTGGCCGAACTGTCGAGCGACCGTCCGGCAGTGCTGATGCCCCTGCGTTACGAGGGGACCGTTTACGGCCTGCTGTGGCTGGAAATAGATGTCCAAAGCAGCCAGGTGCCGGTGCTGGCGGCGCATTTGCTGGCGGCGCGGCTGCACCATCTGGCGGTTCACAGTCGTTGGGACGGCCTGCTGGCGAACGTGAACGCCTTCAGCCGCGCGCTGCTTCAGGAACCTAGCAGCGAGGCCATGTGGCAGGTCATTCACCGGCAGCTTTCGCTGTTGTTCGATGCGTCCTCATTTTTTGTCGGCCTGCTGAACCCGTACACCAGCCAGCTTATGCTGCCGCTGTTTTCGCGGGATGGCGTGCCGGCCTATTACGGCGCGGTGCCGCTGGCCGGCCTCAGCAAAGCCGTTATCCGGCATGGCACGCCGCTGCTGTTTTACGACGTGGAGGCGGAAGGGGAACGTATCGCCAAACTGAATGTAAGCGCCGAGGGCGAACAGCCGGAAACGCGCGCCCGCAGCTGGATGGGCGTGCCGCTCCGCAACCACCGAAACGAAGTGGTGGGTCTGGTCAGCATTCAAAACCTGCTGCCAGGCTGTTACAGCGACCCTGACCTGTATTTATTGATGTTTGTGGCCGGGCAGATCGCCTTCGCGGTCGAAAATAAACGCCTGCTCCAGGCGGAACAGGAGCGCCGCAAGGTTGCCAGCACGCTGATGGATGTCGGCCAGATGGTCAACTCCACCCAGGATTATGAAGAAGTGCTGGAGCGCATCCTGGTGCAGATGCAGCGGGTAGTGGATTATGACAGCGCCGCGATTATGCTGCCGGCCCCCGGCTGCGAAGACGGCTCGCGGCTGGTAGTTTCGGCCACCAACGGCGCTTCTCCGGCTTCGCGCGGGGAAGAGATGCACTTCGGCAGCAGCACGCCCACCGCGCTGGTTTACCTGTCGCAGCAGCCGCTGGTCATCGGCGATATTCACGAATTCGTCGGCTGGAGCGCCAACCTGCCCACCGCGCCACACGCCCGCTCCTGGCTGGGCGTGCCGATGCGCTTTCAGGAGCGCGTTATCGGCATCATTACGCTCGACAAATCTGCCCCGCATTATTATTCCGAAACCGACGCCAGCACCGTATTCGCGCTGGCGCGGCAGGCGGCGGTGGCGGTCGAAAATGCCCGGCTGTACGCCCAGGCGGAGGCGCATTTAAAATCCCTGGAACAGCGCGCGCGCCGCCTGGCCTCGATGCACAGCATCGCTACCATGCTGAATTCGTCGCTGGAACGGGACGTGGTGCTGAACATGGCCGCCCGGCTGCTGACGGAACTGTTTGAAGCCGACCACTGCGGCATTGTTTTGATTGACCCGAAGGACGGCAACGCTTACCTGGTTACGGAATACCCCAGCACCGGCAGCGAAGGGATGTTAATCCCGATGCGCGACAACCCGATTCTGGAAAAATTGGTGCGGGGCAACCGCGCGCTGGCGATTTACGATGTTAGCTTGGAAGTCGGCGAACAGGTGCGCGGCCCGCTGGAGCGTGTGGGCGGGCGTTCCTCGCTGCTGGCGCCGCTGTTCGCCCGCGACCAGTTGATCGGCAGCATCGGCCTGGACATGACCAAAGAACGGCGCATTTTTACGCCGGATGAGCAGGAAACCTTCATGACCATCGCGGTTCAGGTCGCGCTGGCGATTCATAACGCGCAGCTTTATGAAGAAGCCGTCACCATCAACCGCCTGAAAAGCGAACTGCTGGCGAACATGAGCCACGAGCTGCGAACGCCGCTGAATGCTATTATCGGCTACAGCGAAATGCTCCTCAGCCAGGTTTACGGCGAGCTGAACGCCAAACAGCTTGATCGCCTGGGGCGCGTTCACAGCGGCGGCAAACACCTGCTCAGCCTCATTAACGATGTTCTCGATCTGTCCAGAATCGAAGCCGGACAGATGAGCCTGGTGCTGGCGCCGCTTTCGATAGCCGAAGTCATCTACGATGTTATCACCGACCTCACCCCCAGGGCGCAGGCCAAAGGGCTGACGGTTAATGTGGAGCTGCCCCCTGATCTTCCTCAGGTAGAGGCCGACACCCTGCGCGTTCACCAGATTTTGAGCAACCTGATGGATAACGCCATCAAGTTCACCGACAAGGGCAGCATTGCCGTCCGGGCGCGGCGGGTCGTCTCTGTGGACGAAAAATTTGATGTGCCGGACATGGCCCATCCCCAGGCGGCGCTGCCAGACGGCGAATGGCTGGCGATCAGCGTGTCGGATACAGGAATCGGCATCAGCCCCGCCGATCAGAAGTATATCTTTGAGGCCTTCCGCCAGGTGGATAGTTCCAGCGTGCGGAAATATGAAGGCACGGGCCTGGGGCTGACCATCGCGCAGCAGTTGGTCAAAATGCACGGGGGGGTGATCTGGGCGGAAAGCCAGCCGGGGGTCGGCAGCACCTTTACCGTACTGCTGCCCCTGAGCAAGCGGCATGAAATATCTGCTGCTGCCGTTGAACTCGCCCCACGCGACCCGGAACGTCCCCTGGTGCTGGTGATTGATGATGATCCGGCGGCTTTACAGTTGGTGCAGGATTATCTCACCCAGGACATTTATCAGGTGGTTGTGACCGGCAACCCGGCTCAGGCGGTCGAAATGGCGCGCCGGTTGCAGCCGGCGGCCATTATCACCGACATCATGATGCCCACCATCAACGGCTGGGAAGTGCTGCGCGCCCTCAAAAACGATAAAGAAACCGCCGGCATCCCGGTTATCATCCTCTCGATTATTGAGCAGAAAACGGTCGGTTTTTACCTGGGCGCTGCCGATTATCTGGTCAAACCGATCAACCGCGAGGCGCTGCTGAAGGCGCTGGAACGGGTGACACGCATCGAGCCGCAGAAGCCGATTCTGGTGGTGGACGACAACAGCGATGATCGTTCGTTCCTGGTTGACCTGCTGGAACGCGCCGGCTATCCGGCGGCGCAGGTGGACAGCGGCCAGGCGGCGCTGGACTGGCTGGCGGAGCAAAGTGCCTCGCTCATCCTGCTTGACCTGCTGCTGCCGGGTATGTCCGGCTTCGAGGTATTAAACCGCCTGCGTGATAACCCGGCTACCGCCGATATTCCGGTGGTCGTCGTCACCGGGGCTGATCTGCCCGCCGAACGGCTGGAGGCGCTTCGCACGCCGGTGCTGCAAAAGGGCGAAGTATCCGGCAATTCGCTGGTTCAGCAGATTCGGATCGCCCTTAATCGCAACCTGCAAAAACGCCTCCACCAATAGCCAATCATCTGGTTACGCGCTACACTTGGCCGCGTGTTGGCGTTTTTCAACAGCGGAGGATGACGACGTGAACTACCAAGACGACGGCCCGATTGGTTATTATTTCGAGGACATCGAAACCGGCCAGACGATGGTCACGCGCGGGCGCACCATCACCGAGGCGGATATTGTGCAGTTTGCCGCCCTCACCGGCGACTTCAACCCCATGCACACCGACGCCGAATACATGAAAACGCACCAGATGGGGCAGCGCGTTGCACATGGGATGCTGGCGCTCAGTTACGCAGTCGGGCTGTTATACCAGTTGGGTTTCATGGAGCGCACGGTGCTGGCTTTTCGCGGCCTGGAGATGAAGTTTAGCCTGCCGGTGTTCATCGGCGACACCATGCGCGTCCGGCTGACGGTGAAAGAAAAAAAAGAGATGAAACGCCTGGGTGGGGGGGTGATTACCGCCGAGGTGAAAATCGTCAACCAGGATGGCAAAACTGTCCAATCCGGCACGATGGAACTGCTGATGGCATCGCGCCCGGCGGCTTAAAATCAGGCCGAAGCCGTTTCTAGCTGTCGTGTGGCCGGCAGGGTGAAGTGAAATACCGATCCCTGCCCTGGCTCGCTCTCCACCCAGATTTGCCCGCCGTGCGCCTCTACCGCCAGGCGGCAGAAGGCCAGCCCCAGGCCGACCCCTTTTGGCGCGTCCCGGTATTTCACCCGGCTGAATTTATCGAAAATCTGCCGCTGCATGTGTTTGGGGATGCCCGGCCCGGAGTCCTCGACGCTGATACGAACGCTGCCTTCCACCGCCTCCGCCCCCAGTTTAATCGCGCCGCCCATCGGCGTATATTTGACAGCATTTTCCAGCAGGTTGGTGATGACCCGCAGAATCATATCGGCGTCCACCGTGACGAACGGCAGTTCGCCGTCCAGGTTGAACAGCAGGCGCTGGTTGGATTCGAGCGCCATCGGCTGGATGAGCTGCGCCGCATTGGCCAGCAGGCTGTGCATCGAGGTCGGTTTGGGGTCGAGGACGGCTTTGCCTTCTTCGAGCCGCTGAATATCGAGCAGGCTTTCGACCATGCGCGAAAGCTGCCGCGTGCTGCGTACCCCGACATCCAGCAGGTCTAGGATGGTTTTCTGGCCGCTGCTCGCCAGCAGCCGCGACAGCGTGCTGAGGCTGCCGTAAATGGTGTGCAGCGGGCCGCGCAGGTCGTGGTAGACCATCGCCGCCAGGTCTTGGCGAAGCTGGTCCAACTCCATCTGGGCGCTGACATCCTGTTCGACCCAGGCGATCACATCATGATCGTTAAAAAACAGCCGCCGCGCCCGCACGATCACCGGGATGTCCGCGCCTTCCGACGGCCAGGCCGCCGTCTTAAACTCCACTTCCTTGCCCATTTGCAGCGATTCGAAGCGGTTGACGCCGACCGGCCCTGTCCCCATCCGGTGAATGGCGGTGATGGGCAGCTGCAGCAAATCCTGGCGTTTATAACGCAGGAACTCGCAGGCTTTGCGGTTCACGTCCACGATGTACCCGTCCAGATCGGTGATGATGATCGGCACGACGGCATCTTCAAACAACCACTGGTAGCGGTTTTCGTCTTTGGGGGTGGTGTTAAACGCGATGGCGTTGCCGATGTTGGCTGAAAGGATGTCGCCGATGGCTTCCAGCATTTCGACCGTACCGGCATCGAAAAAATCCACTTCCGGGTGGATGAGCGCCAGCACGCCGTACATATGGCCGTTTTTTTCCAGCGGCACGCCCACCGCCGACCCCTGGGTGGGGATGAAGGGGGTTTCCGGCAGGCGCGGCCAGCGTGGGTCGGTGCTGATGTCCCGCACGACGATGGTGCGCCGCGCGTGATGTGCGTACCCCACCAGCCCATGCGCGATCAACCGATACCACACCTGGCGGCGGGTGTCCGGCTGGCCGGCGTTTTCGCCCAGGACAAAAATATCGTTGGTTTTGTCGTCTTTGTGGAACGTGACCACCCCGCCATGATGGATGCCCAGCAGGCTGGCGGTCAGCGATACGGCGGTCTGCAAAACGGCTGGCGCGCTGGCGTCCTGCCGGCGCAGCGCAGCAGCGATACTGTACAAGGCTTCCAGGCGCTGGCGTTCGCTTAACATGCCATCATCCTTATTCGATAGACAGCCCCTAATACCCAAGTGTACACAACAAAAGGTTTGACAGCATTCTGACAATCCTGAAAAGTGTGTAAATTTTTTCCCATCAGGCCGTTTCAGCGCCGCTGGCGAATCTCGCCGATCAAAGCATCAAAACTCTGGCGGCGGTTGTGGCTGTCGTACCGGATGGATTTTGAATTGCTCAGTTCCAGCGGCAGGTTTTCGACTGCCACATACAGCATCGGGATGATGGGTTTTTCACGGTTGAGAAAATAGCGATACGCCAGCCGCACGTAGCGCGACTCCAGCGAAGCGGGCGAAACCACCAACAGCAGCAGCCAGCATTCCGAAAGCGCCTGCTCGACGGCCAGCATCCAATCGTCGCCGCCCTGGACGAGATATTGATCCACCCAGACTTTGAGTCCGGCGTCCTGCAAAATCGCCATCAGCGGCGCGACGATGGCCTCCCATTCTTCGCGCGCGTAGGCGATAAAGAGGTGGTCTACCAGCGAACCGGGCTGCAAGCCGGTCCCCAGGCGGCTGGTCTGGTGTTTATGGCGTTTAGGCCCCAGGATATTAATCTCGCTGGTGTCGAGTTTGGGCGGCACGCGCCGCGTACTTTTGGTCGAGGATTCCAGCGGCGCGACATCGCCCGGCTGCCACGTATAACGAAATTCGGCCATCGTCGCCAGTTGAATCATATCATTGGCGCGCAGGAGATGCGGCTCGTCCGGCGCGATGGTCACGCCGTTGATGCGCGTGCCGTTGGTGGAGTTTAAATCCTCGATCTGGTAGCCTTTGTCCGTCCAGCGCAGCAGCAGATGAAAACGGCTTACTTCCGGGTCTTGCAGCACGATGTCGTTAGACAGGTCGCGCCCCAGCCGCACCGTCCGGTTTTTGAGGGGGTGAACCTGGCCGGGATTGAGGCCAACCGTCATCACCAGGTAGGGATGCACGTTCGGGTCTGGGGCTTCGGCATTAAGGGCCTGGGACGGCACTTTGGGCATTTCCAGGCTGGTATCGCCCCGGTCGTATTCCAGGGTGATGTTTTCCCCCAGTTCGATAAAACTGCCGGGTTTTAATAACCAGCCGCTTTCCACGCGCTGGCCGCTGACGAACGTTCCCCGGCCTGATTTTAAGTCCTCCAGCTCGTAGTCGGTCATCACACGGACGAGCCGGCAGTGTTCGCGGCTGACATCGTTATCCAGAATCACAATGTCATTTTTACTGCCGCTGCCGATGGTGACGACATCTTCCTTAAGTTCAAAAATCTGGCCGGGACGAGGGCCGCGCCGCATAATCAATCGTGCCATGTTGGTTTCGCCGTTTGGTTTGAAATTCGCTCACACCTCTTCAATAACATCTTAACAGAACCTTCCTTTCAGCGAAAGAAAGGCCGACAAAAAACCCCGCTCCCATAGATGAGGAGCAGGGTTTTCGTACATTTTCGGGGTGTGCGGCGTCGGCAAGGCCGGCGTGTTATGGCGCTTGTGTCGGCGCGGCCTCCGAAGTTGCTTCGGCGGTCGCTTCCGGTGTGGCTTCCAGGGCGGCCTGGGCGGTGGCCGTCAGCATTTCCGCCGCCAGCGTTTGTTCAACGGCGGCGGTGGCCGTCTGTTCGACCTCGCTGTACGGGTTCGGTGTGCGGCTGGGCGTGGGCGTTGGTGTGGGGGAGGCCACGTAAGGCGGTACGGCGATCATCTGCCGCGCCAGGTTATCCACCTGATCCTGCGGCAGCACATATACCGTCGCGGTATCGTCGCCCACCTGGGCATAATAACGCGGCGAAGTCGGGCTTTTGTTGCCGATTCTGAGCGTATAAGTCGCGCCGTCCTGGTCGGCCAGCAGGTAAGTATGGGTGGGCGTATCCAGGCCGAAATCCGCCGGATTTTCGGTCGTAAAACGGTCGGTCGAAGCCAGCCCGATCAGCAGGCCGACGACGCTTTTGGCTTTGTCCTGGTCGGTCGCCAGGTCGCTGATATTGGTCGCCTCGGCCACCGTCCACACGCCGCCTTCGTCCCGTGTCAGCACTGTTTTTTCGCTGCTGTCGTTATTGGTGGCTTCAAAACGAACGAGTTTATCCTCGGTTATATCCGGGAAAAGCGGCCCCGCCCCTTCGGCGGTGGCTTCGGGGGTGGGTGCGGGGGCGCTGGCGGGCTGGCTGTTTAGCACCAGCACCGCCGCGATGACGATGACGCTCGCCACCAGCAGGATGAGTGTTCCACGATTCAGGCGCATAAGTCTTTCCCCCTCCTGGGTTTTAGCGGGCGCGAGCGCGCTCGCGGTTGTTCCACCAGACGATAAAACCGACTGCCAGCACCCCGAACGGCAGCAAAACCAGCGTCAGCAGGCTGATGTTCCGCAGTTCCTGGTCGGTCGCAAATACCGGCACGTCCTGGGCATTAGGTGCGCTCTGGATGTTGACCGTGCTGAAGAAATCGTTAAAGCGCGTTGCCCATACCAGGCTGCTGAAGGCCGCGTCCAGATTGACCAGCCCGCTGCCGAGGGCGAAGTTGTTGGACGGGATGGATGCGCTGCCGAACAGCACCACGCGCGCGCCGGTGGCGCTGTTTTCCGCCGCCGCCGCCAGCACGAACGGCCCCTTCGGGTCGTCCTCGGTCTGTTCGATGTTGGTGCTGCTGATGATGGCCTGGATGTCGGACTTGCTGAAGGAGGCTTCGCTGCTGCGCGCCAGCTCCTCAACCGTCACATTTTCCGGCAAGGTGGGGGCGATTTCGATGCTGTGCGGCAGGTCGAAGACGATGCCGCTTTGACCGGAAGCAAAATTCCGGGTGATGTAGTGCGTGCTGCTGAAGTCCACCGCCACCGGGCGCAGCAGCGATTGCAGCGACAGCGTGGGGTCCAACACCAGATCGTCGCTAAAACGCAGGCCGAAGTTTTCGTACAGAAATTTGGACATATTTTCGGCCAGCGCCAGCGGTTGGTTGGCGGACAGGCTGGCCTCGCCGCTGGCGGTCGCCGCCACCCGGAGGCTGGGCGCGGCGAAAATCACCAGGCTGCCGCCCTGGGCGACATAGCTGGCGATGAAAGCCATTTCGTCGTCGCTTAACGGTTTGTCGCCGCCGGGGATAACCAGCACGCGGCCATCTATCGTCGGGTCGTTCAGGTTAATTTCGCTCTGTTCGCCCATCATCTCGAACAGCGATACCTGCTGAGTTTTCCAGTCGTAGCGGTTGGTGAGCGAGTCGTTGAGCAGCGACATGCCAGACACGCTGCCGTCGGTCAATCCCAGACCGCCGTCCACATTCAGGAAATAAGCGCGGAAGTCGCCCTGGGCCGCCACGCGCAAAATGGCGTTCGTCAGCCCATCCTGGCTGAAGAAACTCACCAGTTCGGCGTTTTCAACATCCGGTTCGCCGGCTTCGTTCAGCGCCACCACCACAATCTGCCCGCTGCTGGTGACTTTGTACAGTTCGGTTAGCTGCGGGTTGCGCTCCGGGTCTACAAACTCGTAGCTGATTTTGCCGGCGCTGGTCTGAGCGTAATCGTCAAACAGCAGCGTATCCTGGTCGCGCCGCCCGGCCTGGGATGCACCGTAAAAGGCCAGCAGCTTAACCTGTGGCAGATTTGGGTCGGCCCCGATGCCGGCGATGGCCTGCCGTGACTCGGTCGTCAGCGAGAAGGTGTCGCGTTCGGTCAGGTCGGCGCGCCAGTTCTGGCCGCGAATGAAGACGTAAACGGCGATCAGCGCCACGATAAAAACCGCCGTCACCACCAGGCTGGTGCCGCCAAAACGCGCCGTGCGCCCGGTGATAACCGCTTTCGCCTGGTCGGGGGCCATCAAGACCCAGGCCACCAGCGCCAGCGCGCCGATGCCCAGCGCGCCCCAGCCGACAACCGTGAAGGTTGGCTGTGTGACCAGTACCGCCAGCGCCACGACCAGCCCGGCCAGCGCCAGAATCAGCATATAGTAGGGGGGAATAAAAGCTTCCTGTTCGTTCATTTTGGGAGTCTGGTCGGTCATGGTTACGCCCTCCAGCGCCGAGTTTCCACGATGCGCGTGGTGATAAACAGCGCGCCGATCATCATCAGCACGAAATACGCGATGTCTTCAGCCCGGATGATGCCGTTTGCCAGCGTGGCGCCAAAATGCGCCTGCAAGCCCAGTTCGCGCACAAAGCCGGCTGCGTTCGCCAGGGTGGGGCTGCTGGTCAGGGATACGGCGGCTACTTCGGCCAGGTACAGCACCAGCACCGTCGCCGCGCTCAGGAAGGCCGCCACAATCTGGTCTTCCGTCACTGCCGACCAGACCATGCAGACGGCCAGCACCGCGCCGCCGTACAACCACGCGCCCAGGTACGCGCCGAAGGCCACGCCGGCATCCGGCACACCCACCAGCGTTAAAATGAGGTGGTAAACGACCGTCAGCAGCAGCAGCACCGTATAATACGACCAGACGGCCAGGAACTTGCCGATGATAAACTGCGCTTCGTTCATCGGCAGCGTCATCAGTACTTCAATTGTGCCTTCGCGGGACTCTTCGGCCAGCAGGCGCATGGTTAGCAGCGGCCCGATCAAAAACATCAGAAAGGTAATCAGCGCCGGGGCCAGGTTCAGGTCGCTGGCGGTGACGCCGCCGCCGCCCTGCTGGGCGACGCTGACGTTAAAAGCCACCGATTGGGCGAGATTGCCGTTAAACAAAATGCCCAGGAACAGCAGCATGGCAAAAGCCACCGCGTAGGCGATGGGCGAACGGAAGTACAGCGCGAGTTCGCGTTTAAAGACGGCGAAAATGGCGCTCATGCTACGACCTCACTTTCCGGCGTTGGTTCGGCTTCCGCCGCCGTTTCGGGCGCGCGCGTCAGCTCCAGGAAGATTTCTTCCAGGTTCACCGCCAGCGGGCGCAGTTCGATTAAATCCCAGCCGTTTTCGATCACCGCGCGGGCGATGGCCGGGCGCGGGTCGGCGTTCGGGTCGGCAGGGGTGATGATGACGCCATCCAGACCGGTCTCGGCCTGGGCGACCTGGGCGAGTTCTTGCAGCCGGGGCAGCGCCGTTTCCGCCGGGGCGTTCGTCCGCACGAACACACGCCCGCCGCGTTCCAGCGTGCTGCGGAGTTCGCTCGGCGACCCCTGGGCCACAATCGTGCCGCGATGGATAATCACCACGCTGTCGCACACCTGCTCGGCTTCCGACAGGATGTGGGTGCTGAACAGAACGGTATGGTTTTTACCCAGTTCGCGCACCAGTTGGCGCAGTTCCAGCACTTGCAGCGGGTCGAGGCCGATGGTCGGCTCGTCCAGAATCAGCACTTCGGGGTCGTGCAAAAGCGCCTGCGCCAGCCCCACGCGCTGCCGCATCCCTTTGGACAGGGTGCGGATGCGGCTGTTGGCGCGGTCGGCCAGCTTCACCTGTTCCAGCACCTCATAGGCTTTGTCGCGGCGGTTGGGGATGCCGCGAATTTCGCCCATATACATCAGATACCCCAGCGCGGTCATGTCGCGGTACAGCGGCACGTTTTCCGGCAGGTAGCCGACGCGCTTGCGGACTTCCAGGCTTTGCTCAAAAACATCGTAACCGGCCACCAGCGCCCTGCCGGAAGTGGGCGGCATATAGCCGGTCAGCATCCGCATGGTAGTGGTTTTGCCCGCGCCATTCGGCCCCAGAAAGCCGGTCACCTGGCCGGGATGGGCGGTGAAGGAAATATTATCTACTGCGGGAACAGCGCCATAACGTTTGGTTAAATTCTGGACTTCGATCATATCTTTCCCCTCCCCTGCATTGGGTCGAGAATCCGAGGTAAGAGACTAACGCCGGCACGTAAGAAATGCATCAGCGTTTGCTGAGCCTGGGCTTAATCGCCGCGCGATTATAACGCAGTTACGATTCGTTATGTAGGGGCGGGTTAAAAGCTCCCATAATCGGCGCAGCCAGGGAAAAATTGCAAGGGAAAACCTGTGCGGCGGCATAGAGGAGCGCACACCGGGCAGTTCTGTGTGCTTGCGCCGGGGAGCGCACACAGGCGCTCCCCTACAGGTTTCATCGGTGATTTTTCGCCGGCGCTACCCGGTTACCGGCACATTCGCCAGGTTAGACGCGGCCACGTAACGGGCGTTCACCCAGCCAATGATGCCGTTCACATTGAGCTGAAGCCAGGTTGAAGCGGCGTTGCGCCCGACGACCGGGTACGTTTCGCCCAGGTTGATGCGCGTCAGGATCGCGCCAGTAAAGGGGTTGGGTGCGGCACGTACGTTCAACTGGCCGGTGATGACGGTGGCGGTTGCGCCGGTGGGCCGCGTGCCGGGGTCGGTCACCGGCACGGTTTCCAGCCCGATGACGGCGGTATAGGAACGATTCACCCAGCCGATGACGCCGCTCACATTCAGTTGAATCCAACTGCTGTCGGCATTGCGCCCGACGACCGGGTAGGTTTCGCCAAACCGGATGCGCGTCAGGATCGCGCCGGTGAAAGGATTCGGCGCGGCGCGCACATTCAGCGCATAGGTGATGACGGTGGCGGTCGCGCCGGTGGGCCGCGTACCGGGGTCGGTTACCGGCACGTTCTGGACGTTGACGGCCACGACGTAGCGCGCGTTCACCCAGCCGGGGAGACCGTTTACGTCAAGCTGAAGCCAGCTTGTGTCGGCGTTGCGCCCGATCACCGTGTACATCTGCCCGCGCGTGATGCGCGTTAAAATCGCGCCGGTGAAGGGGTTGGGCGTGGCGCGCACGTTCAGCATGGCCGTATTGACGGTCGCCGTCGCGCCGCCGGGGACGCCGCCGCCGAAGCTGTACTCCAGGAAGGCCAGGCCGGTGGCTTCATAATATTCCACCACGAAGGTATGCGTCCCTGCCGGCAGGTTGAGCGTGGCCGTGTAGGTGCTGCCGGATGCGACGTGCCATTCATCAATATATGGCAGGCCGTTCACCAGCACTCGCACGCCGTCATCGGCGCGAACGGTCAGTTGGTATGTTCCCGCCGCCAGCGTTTGCGTACTTGTCCAGCGTGCCGAAAAATAATCCGCCGGCAGGCTGGGGTTGGGCGACCCCGCGCCCCAGTTGTGGGATGGGCTGGCTTCGGAAAAAATGGCCGCTGGCGGGCCTTGCAGGTAGGGGTTGCTGAAATATTCCGCCGTCCATAACCCCTGCGCGGCGGCGGGCAGCGCCGTCAGCCCGATGAGTAGAATCGCCATACCGATGAAGATAAAACGAACCCGCGACATGGCTTTCACCTTTCTCGCCATTTTTTACATACGACATCTATAACCAGTGTAGGCGAATCTCTGGCTGGCCGGTGGGCGGGTGGGGGACGGAACATAAACGCCCGTGTTATAAATTTCAAACGCCGGCGTCAGGAAAAAAAGCGCCCCTCTGACCGGAGGGGCGTGCTTGCTGCTCAGGGCGCGGTGATGGGGATCGCGCCGGGGTTGGCCGCGCTGTCCAGCGGCGCAAAACGCGCGCTAATCCAGCCGGTGACGCCCTGGTAAGTGACCTGCCACCAGGTGTTGTCGGCGGTGCGCCCGACGACCGGCACGCTCACGCCCCTGGCGATCTGGCCGAGGATGGCGTGCTGTGTGCCGGGGCCGCCCCTGAAATTGACAGTCGCTACCGGGGTGGCGGAAAAACCGGTCGTGGGCGGCGGGGCGGTGACTGCGCCCTCGGCCTGTGTGACCGGGACGGCGTTCGGATTGCTGACGCTCAAAAAACGCCCGAATGCCCAGCCCAACGTGCCGTTCACGTTGATCTGCCACCAGGTGCTGTCGGCATTGCGCCCGACCACCGGGTAGGTTTCGCCCCGGTTGATTTTGGTCAGGATGTCGCCGCGCACGTCCGGCGCGCTGCGTACATTCAGCCGGAAGGCCGTGACGACCGTCCCGGTCGCGGACGCTGGCGGGCTGATGACCGGCGGGCTGACGACGCCCAACCGCTGCAAGCTGAACTCGATCAAAGCGTTACCGCCGGCCTCGAAATATTCCACCATAAAGTTATGCGTCCCGGCGGGCAGCGTGATGGCGGCTGTATGGGTGACTGCGTTGGCCGGCCCCCACTGGTTGATGACTGCCACGCCGTTCACGAACACGCGCACGCCGTCGTCCACGCGCGCGCTGATCTGGTACGTGCCGGCCTCCAGCGTTTGCAGGCTCGTCCAGCGGGCGCTGAAGTTATCGGCGGGAATGCTCGCCAGGGGAGAACCCGCGCCCCAGTCATGATTGATGCTGGCCTCGCTTTGAATCAGCACCGGTTCGCCGGCCAGCGCCGCGTTGGCATAATACTGCGCCGTCCAGGGGCTAAGGCCCACGTTAAGCGCGGACTGCGGGGCCGGGAAATTCGGCCCGGCGGGGTTGGTCGCCAGGTTCGCCCACGTCACGTAGATGTAAGCCTGGCCGGTGCTTTCCCGATAATCCACCTGAACGTGATGCACGCCTTCCGTCAGCGTAACATCCGCCGACACGATCTGTCCGACCTTCGGATTGCCGAAGGTATCAATCTGCGGGACGGCGGCATAGCCGACGTTCACCCGCACTTCATCATCGGCCAGCGCCCAAAAGCGGTACGTCCCGGCGGGGAAATACGGGTCTGATGCCCAGCGGACGGTGAACCCGTCGCTGTTCAGCCCAGGGGCAGGCGCGCCCGTACCCCAGTCAAAAGCGATAGCCGCGTCCTGGCGGACGAGATTCGGCTCGCCCAGCAGGAAAGCGTTATTGTAATACTGCCCCGTCCAAACCACGCCTTGCGCCGCTGCCGTTTGAAAAACCGCCAGCAGCGCCACCACAATCGCCCAAATGCAAATTTTGCGCCGCATCGTCGTTTACCTCCTAACTCACATCCCAATATCGTCTCATAAGCAGACTATTGGACTATTGACGATTCGTGACGGCTCGTCTAAGGATATTATAAAAAAGTTGACCCTGAGCTGGATGCCGGCGAAGGGTGGGCGTGGGCTGAACGCCTGACAATCGTTGGAATTTTGGAATGCAGGCCGTTAAGTCCGGCGCAAGGTTTTTACCTCACACTCCATTTTCAGAGGATGAGTCGGTTTCCGGTTTAAAAATCCCTTGAGGTTAGGGGCATGACGTACACGGTGAACGACGCGACCATCAAACCTAAATTCGTGATCGAAAACTACCGGCGTGCGTACCAGATGGTACACCGGCGCGAGCCGCAGGTCACGCACCTGTTTGACGATTGGTATCAGGTCAACGGCGAAACCGTTCACCGCCTGACCCTGTTCGGCGAAATCACCCGGCTGCGCGAACTGGCGCAAAAACACCGGCTGGTGAACGCCGACTGGGGCGTGATTCAACGCCTGATGGCAAAACTCCGCAGCCTGTAACATTCCCCCTCGCAGCATCTCATCGCTTTCTCATCCCAGAACGTTCGCGCGAATTTCCCCCGGCGGGTACAATACGCCAACCATTAGCTGTACCTAGCTGCATCAGGAGCTTTTGATGAAAAAAGTATATTGGATGGCGCTGGTCATCCTGCTGATTGGGACGACGGTTTCGGCGCAGGCCGGGTTAACTCCGGCTCAGATATGCGCGGAGGCTGCGCCGGCCCAGGACCCGACGAACCGCACTTTTTCGCAGCCGGAGCAGGTGTTAGAACCCGGCGTGGACTACCGCGCGGTGCTGTGTACGGAGGCCGGGCCGATTTACGTAGACCTGTTTGAGGAGCTGACGCCCATCACCGTCAACAGTTTCGTCTTTTTAGCCCAACAGGGTTACTACAACAATACCACCTTCCACCGCGTCATCGCAGATTTTATGGCGCAGGGCGGCGACCCGACCGGAACCGGCACGGGCGGCCCCGGTTATCAGTTTCAGGATGAGCTGGTCGGCTTCCTGAACTTCGACGTGCCGGGCTGGCTGGCGATGGCAAACGCCGGCGCGGATACCAACGGCAGCCAGTTTTTCATCACCACCGCTCCCACGCCGCACCTGGATTACCAGCACACCATTTTTGGTGAAGTGCTGGACGGCCAGGAAACAGTCGAGGCGCTCCAACTGCGCGACCCGGCGACGGCCACCGAGGCCGGCACGGCGCTGCAAACGGTGGTGATCGTCACCGACCCGACCGGCGTTGAAACGACCTATGAAGAACCGGCGACGGCCACGCAGGATGAAGTTGTTACGGCTTTCGAGGGCATGAAGGATACCATCACGCCGGATCTTGAGGAGCTGTTGTCCCAGGAAACCGTCACGTTAAGCACCGAGGACGTGATCGCCGCCGCACCGGAAAGCGCCCGTCAGTCGTATGCCGACTTCCTGGAGCGTTACGGCCATGAGTATCACATTACCAATACGGTGACGAACATCGGCTGCGATCTGGATAACATCGTTTTCGGCTCGTTGGGGTATACGCTGGACTCCTTCGCCACCCGCGCCGACGCGGCGGCGGCGCTGGCCGACCCGGCGCTGGCCGAACGGCTGACGGCGGACGGTTTTACCAGCCAGGATTCGCCCAACCTGCCGTACCCGCTGTTCACCCGGACGGAAACCGTCTGCGAGCGGGAGATGGTGCGGGGGTTAGCCTACTGGCAGCGGGGACACTTCATCGCTACCGCGCACATCGCCATCCCGGCGGATAACCCGAACATCGAGTTTATGGACCTGGTGCTGAACCAGTTCGTCGGAATCCGCATTTACGAACCGGTGCTGGCGGAAATCCTCCGGCCCGAAATTCGTTAGAGGCGTTTAGCATTTGAGGGCGGGGCGCACGCCGGTGCGCCCCATCACATTAACCACTTATTATCGGCCATGCGGAACAACTGGCGGGTTGTTTCCACGCCGTCCATCGCCTTGCCGCGCTCCAGGGCGCTGTCTATTTCCAGCACCGGCATATCCAGCCCGGCCAAAATGGCCTGCGCGCGGTCGCGGGCTTCCTGCGGGGTGGCGCAGTGGTCAAGCACCAGGCCAAGCATTTCCACACTGCGTTCCTGTTCGCCGGTTTTCGCCAGCAGCGCGGCGATGCCGGTCAGCACCCACAGCGTTAGGGGCGTATCCCGGATGGTGGAAGCGGCGGTGAAGGCTTCGTAGAAGTATTCGCGCGCGGTATCGTATTCCTCCAGCGCCACCGCCACATCACCCAGGCCGCACAGGGCCACCACCATGCCGCTGCGGTCTTCAAACTCTTTGTAAATTGCCAGGCTGGTTTCGTAACAGCGCCAGGCTTCTTCGTAATCCTGGAGCGTGAAGGCCACGTCGCCCAGGAAATCCAGCGCCGCCGCCACGCCTTTACGATTATCCTGCGCGTCGTTCATCGCCAGACTTTCTTGCAGGTAGCGCCGCGCCTCGTCCCAGTTGCCCTGGGCGCGTTCGACCGCTCCCAGGTTGAGCAGCGCCTCGGCAATTTCCCGTCGGTCGCCCAGTTCGCGGGCGATTTGCAGGATTTCGTGCAGCCGCTGCCGGGCTTCGGCATAGTTGCCCTGGAAGCGCGCCACCAGCGCCAGGTCTTCCAGGCTCATGGCGATGCCGGTGCGGTATTCGATTTCTTTGCTGATCGCCAGGGACTCCACGAATCGCTGGCGGGCTTCTTCGTATTCGCCCTGCAAACGCGCCAGGCTGCCCAGGCCGGAGAGCGTACCGGCGATGCCGGCGCGGTTGCCGATTTCCTTATGGATTTTGAGGGCTTCGATGTAATATTCGCGGGCTTTTTCATGCTGGCCCAGTTTGCCCGCCAGGTCGCCCAGGTTGGTGAGCGGGCTGGCGATGCCGGCGCGGTTGCCGATGGCACGGAAGATTTCCAGGCTTTCTTCAAGCCGCTGCCGCGCCTCGTCGTATTCGCCCAGTTCCTTTTTCACCAGCCCCAGGTTGTTTAGCGCGCCGGCGATGCGCGTCTGGTCGCCGATCTGCCGCGCCAGTTCCAGGCTTTCTTCATAGTGCCGGATGGCCTCTGCATGGCGCTGCCGCCAGTGCGCCAGGACGCCCAGGCCGTTGAGCGCCCAGGCAATGCCGCGCAAGTCCCCGATTTCACGGGCGAGTCGCAGCGCGTCCTGGAAGTAAGCCTCGCCTTCGTCGTGGTTACGCATGATATAACCGACCAGCCAGCCCAGTTCGTACAGGGCTTTGACGATGCCGGCCCGGTCTTCGGCGGCTTTAAACAGCTTCAGGCTGTCTTCGTACAGCTCTCTGGCTTTGGCGTAGGCGCTCAGGCCGCGATACGCCTGTCCTAACTGCCATTTAATCAGGGCTTCCTGCGCGCGCCCGGTATCTTCGCTCAACAGCGCCAGCGACCGCTCCAGCAGGTTGATCGCTTCCCGGTAGGCGCTGATGTTAAGCGCCTGTTCGGCTGCCCGGCCCAGGTAAGCCATTGCCTTGTGGGTATCGCCGGCGCGCTCGTAATGTTCGGCGATCAGCCCCGTGTATTCGCCGATGCGGTCGCCGCTGCGTTCCACCAGCCAGTCCGCGACCTGAGCGTGGTAAACCCGCCGCAGCCGCCGCAGCACGCTTTCGTAGGTGACATCGCGCAAAATGGCGTGTTTGAAGATGTATTCCTCGGTCCCGGCAAAGGCCGATTTTTCCCGCAGGCGGATCAACTCGCGCTTGCGAAGCGAGGTGATGACCTGACCAATGTCGTCTACCGGCTCGTCGCCCTCGGCGTGCAGCTCGGCCACCGCGCGATCCCAGAAGATGCGCCCCACCACCGACGCCCGCTGCAAAACGATTCGTTCTTTGGGCGGCAGGGCGTCCAGGCGCGCCTGCAAAACGCCGGTCAGTGTGGGCGGAATCCGCATATCGGTCAGCCGCGAGGTTTCCACCCGCCAGCGATCCGCGCCCATGACGATCACTCCGTCGTCTATTAGCATTTTTATCAGTTCTTCGACGTAAAAGGGGTTGCCGTCGGAACTATCCACGATCAGTTCGCGCAAATGCGGCGGCGTGGTTTCCACTTTTCGCAGGATTTCGTCCACCAGTTGGCCGGTATCGTCTTTAGACAGCGGCGAGAGTTCGATGAGCGTGTGGAACTCGTGGCGTTTATCCCACATCAGCGGGCGGCGCTCCAGCAGCGTCGGGCGTGCCAGGCACACCACCAGCAGGCGCAGGTCGCGCCGTGACCGCACCAGATAATTCACCAGATCGAGCGATTTATCATCCGCCCAGTGAATATCTTCCAGGAACAGCACAGCGGGATGGTGCGCCGCCGCCGCTGCGAAAAACTCGGTCAGGTAATACATACCCAGTTGGACGACCTGATGCGGCTCTTCCTGTTGCAAGAAGATGCTGTGGGAAAAATCGAAGCCGATCGTCTGGCCGATGTAATGGGCCTTGTGGTGGCTGTCCGGCCCCATAAACCCGGCGATGCCGCGCTCCAGCTTCTCCCGCACGACGGCGGCGGAGTCGCTGTCCTGGATTTCAAACCGGAAGGCGAACACGTTACGGATGAGGGCGTAGGGCAGTTTGGATATTTCCATCGTCGCCCGCCCGGCGAAATGAAACACGTCGTCTGGCCGCTGGTCAATCCAGTTGTCGAACTCGCGCAGCAGGCGCGATTTGCCGACTCCTGGCTCGCCCAGGATGGTGACGACCTGAGTTTCGCTCTCCTCAATGGCCCACTCCAGCGCGGCCTGAAGCTGTTTAAGTTCCATCTCGCGCCCGATCATACGGGTTTTGATGCCGTCCACGCCCCGCGTGACCACGCCGAAGGTGTGCGGTTTTTCGCGCTCGACAACGTACACCTGAACAGGGTCGCTTTTACCCTTTACCTGAAGGGGTTCGAGGGTGCGGACTTCAAACACGCCGCGCACGTGGCGGTAAGTATCGTGGGAGATCAGCACGCAGCCGGGCGGCGCGGCATGTTCCAGCCGGCTGGCAAGGTTGATGGCGTCGCCCATCGCGGTATATTCCGAACCGGCGGCGCTGCCGACTTCGCCCAGCGCGACCAACCCGGTATTGATGCCGACGCGGACGTTAAAACCCTTCACGCCCCAGCGCGACTCGACCTCGGCGGCATAAGCGCGCGCGCCCCGGACGATGCCCAGGCCGCAGCGCACAGCGCGCACAGCGTCGTCTTCCTGGGCCACCGGGGCGCCAAAAAAAGCCAGCACGCCGTCACCCATTAAGCGGGCGACCATGCCGCCCATGCTGCCGACGACCTCGGTGAAAATACGCAGCGCGCCATCCATGATTTCCAGCACATCTTCAGGGTCGAGATGCTCGAACATCTGCGTGGATGAGACGGTATCGGTAAAGAGGATAGTCACCAGTTTGCGCTGGTCAAAAACCTGAGACGCGCTTTCCAGGGAGGCCAGTTTTTCGCGCAGCACGGTGATGGTCGCGTCCACGACGGCATCCCCCAGGATACCGCGCAGGGCTTCTTGCGCGGCTATCGCCTGCTCAAGCTGTTCGCGTTCGGTCATACAAACTCCGCACTAAGAGCTATCCGGCGGTTCGCTTTTATTGTAACGTATTTATGGGGAACTTATGCAGACCGGCGGCGGCAGCGGATATTGGCCTTCAGCGCCGCCAGCAGCGCCGGAAAATTCGTCAGGTGGCCGGCGCGGCATTCCAGCGCCTTTTCTCCCGACAGCGACCAGATCGTCAGCACGCGCCAGTCGGCGCGCCCGTCAAAATACCAGGCCTCCAGCCGTTCGTAAGGCAGGTAGCGCGGCCAGAACACGCGCGCGACGATGCCGCCTGGCAGCACATCCACGCCTTCGCGCCAGATATACAACGCCGGCGCGCACATCAACCCGAACAGCAGCCCCAGGCGCAGATCGAACCCGGAGGGGGGCAGCCCGCCGTATAGCAGCGCCAGCAGCAGAAGAACCGGCGGCAGCAGCCATGCCACCGCCAGTCCTGCCCGGTAGGGCAGCGGCAGTCGGTGACGGCTTAACACAACCTTCGTCTCCGGTTTATCCATAAACCTCACCGCGCTTTTTAAGGCGCTCCGGCTGATAGTTCGGAATAGTCGCCGTGACCAGTTCCATCAGCCCACCCACATTGTTGACCTTACGGACATTATACCGCCGAACTACCCGGAACGCGCCTGACTCCGCCCGGCGCGAAATGACCAGCGTCTTGTTTCGCAGGCGCACGTCCACCTCGGCCCAGGGTATTTCCTGGCTGCCGGCCTCGATTCCGCCCGGCCAGATGGTCAGTTTGGGATGCAGGTGGGCGGGTTTTTCCTCGCGCAGCGCACGCGCCATCCGGGCGCCGGTGGCGCTGGCGGCATAACGGCGAACCGCGCGGGCGAATTCGCGCAGGTCGCCATGCGTGCCGGTGACTTTAAAACGGCGGCCATCCTGCATGGTAAGCGTATGGCCGCCCCACTGAATCAACGGGCGCCGCCCGGCGTAAAAACCGCCGCCGCCTTCCCGGTACACGACTAACTGTGACCAGCCGTATTTATATTGATCCTGGCCGCGTGTCCAGACGAAACCTTTGTCGAAAAACCGCAGGTCTTCATCGCGGCGGCGCAGCCCGCGCCACAGGTTCGCCAGCGCGCGCAGGCCGAACAAAAGGGCAGCCAGCAGGCCGGCGGCCCGGCCAACGTTCGCCGTTACTGCGTCCAGCAGGCCGCGCCCGGCGCTGTAGTCCAGGGCCAGCGCCGCCGCCAGGGCGGCGACCGTCGCCAGCGCCGCCCAGGCAAAACGCCGGAAAAAGGGCTTGCGCCGGACGCTGGTTTGGAAGATCAAACGGGGTTTGCGTGGGACGGCCATCGGTTTCGCTCCTGTAACACAACCATAGCAGAAACCGGGTTAAAAGCAAACAGTTCCAGGTGCCGATAAACGGAAAAGAATGAGCCTGATAGACTGTAACGCTTTAGTATCTATCCGTAAACTGATTGATCTGATAGCAGAACAGGGGGCTTAAGCCCACTGTCTGGCGGTAAACTCTTAGCCCACTGGCAGCAAGCTAGCGCCCGCTGCCTACCCAGGATCAGGCACAGTCTGATTGGTTTATCCATGAGTAATAAGTGCTGAGTCAAAACCCGGTGCGTTGGGTTGAAGAACACCCCTTTAAGCGGGTTTTCCGGCCAGCAGCCAGCGGTCGAACCCCCGGCGACCGGCGTTTTATTAAACCGGCGCGTTGATCGGAACTAAATCCATCAACGAAACCAGCCGCTCCTCGTCCGTTCCGGCGCCCACCAGCAGGCCGCCGCGTTCCACATCAGCAAACGTATAGAAGGTTTTTACGCCCTCGGCGAAGGCGCTTTTGATACCGGCTTCGATAGAAGCGGCTCTGTCGGCGTCGGTCAAAACGATGAAGTGGTCTTCTATCACGCCGATGAAATCGTCCGACGTGCCGCATTCGGTCACTACCTGCTGGATGGCCCGTGCCGCGAAACCAAATACTTCGTTCCCGGCCATAAAACCGTAAACATCGCAGTAGAGTTTGAAGCCGTCCAGCCCGAACTGAAGGCTGACGTAGTTCCGGTCGAGGTAGCGGCGGCGCTGAATTTCCTCCTCTACCAGCGTCCCAGTCGGCAGGCCGGTGCGGGATTCGTGCAGGCTTTCGCGGGTGGCACGACGAATGGCACCCTGCACGCGAAGCCGAAGTTCATCAATATCGAACGGTTTGGTGATATAATCGTCCGCGCCCAATTCCAGCCCTTTGACCTTGTTGGCGCGTTCGTCGCGCTGGGTGAGAAAAATGATCGGGATATATTTGGTCAGCGTCATCTGGCGGATGCGGCGGCAGGTTTCGTAGCCGTCTATGTCCGGCATCATCACATCCAGCAAAATCAACTGGGGATATTTGGCGCGTGCCATTTCGACGCCCGCCAATCCCGAATCGGCATGAAAAACCTCGTACTGGTAGGATGTGAAATACATCACCAGCATTTCGGCCACATCATAGTCATCTTCGATCACGAGTAATCGTTGGCTTGGCATGGTTTCGCTCTCGATCAGATGGGCGTTATTCGTCCAACACGGCGCTTACACGAAACTGGCTGTCGTCCGAATCCGGCGCATTGGCGATCACCTGCTCCGGTGTCAGCGGCGGCGTGACCACATCCGGGCGCAGGACGTTTTTTAATGGCAGCACGGAGGCCGTTGGTTCGATAGCGGAGGTATCCAACGCCTGGAGGCGCTCGAAATACTGCAAAATGTGGGAAAGTTGCCCGGCATACAGGGTCACTTCCTGGTCGGTCAGGTCAAGTTTTGCCAGTTCGGCAATCCACCGGACTTGATCGTGTGAGAGTTCCATAACGCCGATCCTTAAGTGATGATGGTCTGTCGCGTAAGTTGATCGTATGATAACACCGATTTGCAAACCAAACACAAACCCATTTTACAGCAATTCACGCCCCACAAAATCGAAAAAAACCATTAAAATAGGAAATTAGCAAATAAGTCCGTCTATTTCGGTCATAAGGAGGCGTTCCCCTCACCGGGGCGGCCCAGAATTTCGCATGGCGACAGAAGAACTTGTGCCTCATCTGAATGTTATCATTGCCGCTAAACGGCGCTATCTGATCGAGCGCAAAGCCAAAACGCCGATTGAAGCCGTTCGGGCGCTGGCAAGTATGCAAAAACGACCGCAGCCGGTGTTAAGCAGCGTCGCGGATAACTCATCCGTGATGCTTATCGGCCAGATTAGGTATACCCTGCCGCAGACCGGCATCCTGGGGGATACCTACGACCCGGTAGCCACCGCGCTGCGTTACGCTCATGCCGGTCTGGACGCGGCGGCGCTGTTCACGGACGAAGTGATGTACCAGCGCGGCCTGGATGACCTGGTGCTGGTTTCGCGCGCCGTACCCCTGCCGATCATCAGCCAGGATTATATCCTGGATGAGTATCAGGTGGTCGAAACCCGCGCTGCCGGGGCTTCGGCGCTGGTGTTACACTCCGGCGTGGTAGACCCGCCGACGCTGCGGGCGCTGGTTTCCGCCACGCATCGCAACCGCATGACGGCGATTGTGCAGGTGAGCGACCAGCACGAGCTGGATTACGCCCTGAGCTTAAGCCCGTATGTGATCGGTATTCGCAGCCGGGATGCCGCCACGCACCGGCTGGATATGGAAAATGCCCTTCATCTGCGGCGGCAGATTCCGTCCAACATGCGGGTGATGTTCACCGACGGCCTGCGTTCGCTGGATGAAGTGGCGGCAGTGGCCGAACTGGGAGTCCATGCGGTGATCGTTCAGGAAAGCCTCACCCGCACCCCGGCACAGATCGCGGACTTAAATACGGTGCTGAATCGTTCAAATACCCCTGCCGATCTGTTATGACCGAACATCCGAGCAATACCCCTGACATCGAGGGCGCGATTCAACTGCTGCGCAGCCCGGACGTACAAATACGGCAGTTTGTGGCCTATCTGCTGGGGCAGACCGGGGACGCGCGCGCCATCGAGCCGCTGATTGACGCGCTCCAGGATGAACACGTTGGCGTCCGGGGTGCTGCCGCCAACGCGCTTGGCACGCTGGGTGATACCAGCGCCGTCCCATACCTCAAGCCGCTGCTCAAACATCGCAACCCACAGTTGGTGGTGTGGGCGGCTTTTGCGCTCACCCGGTTGGGGCATGACCATTTCGACGCCATCGAAAAGGCGCTGCAAAACGACGAGGTGGACGTGCGGCGCAGTGCCATTTTAGCCATGCAGCAGTTGGGTGATAAACGCGCCATTCCCCCTTTGCTGGCGGTGAGCAATGACCAGCGCCGCCGGTTTGACGCCGATTCAACGGTTGCCGAGGCCGCTACCAAGGCCCTCATCAGCCTGGGTTATAACATCGGCCAACTTCCGCCCCACCCCTAAAAACCATACAGTTGCGGGAAATGAAAATTAGGTTAACATAGAAACTACGGCATGGACAAGATGATAATGTCTACTTCCGACAGTGGGCTTAAGCCCACTGTCAGTAGTATGCAGATAAAGCTGGTTCATGTGCTACGGCATTTTGCCGCGCGGGGTCTTACTTTCATCAATATCGGGGGCAACCTTGAAACGGGTACTCTTTTTACTGATCTTTTCATTGTTACTGGCTCCGGTCGCCCTATGGGCCACGCAGGAGACGCCCGGCGTGCGAATCGAAATCACGGGGGTGAACACCACCGACCTGCCGACCATCGTCATCAACGCCGCCGTATTCGACCAGCTCGGCCAGCCGGTTTTTGGCCTGACGACTGAAGATTTTAACATTCGCGGCGACCTGGCGGAGCGGGGGACCCTGGTTCAGGTGGAAAATGTCACCGATGACCAGCTGGCTTTTGCCGTCGTGCTGGCGATTGATACCAGCAGCAGCATGACCGGCGCGCCGATAGACCGCGCACGCGAAGCCGCCAAACAGTTTATCAACGCCATCGGGCCGAACGATCCCGTCGCGGTTATAACCTTCGACAGTGATGTAAAGCTAGTTCAGGATTATACGACCGACAAAACCGCGCTGCTGAATGCCATTGATGGGCTGCAAGCCGGCGGCAAGACGGCACTTTATAAAGGCGCGCTGGAGGCTGTTATCCAGGCTTCCGGTTCGCCTTCGTCGCGCCGCGCGGTGATTGTTTTGAGCGATGGCGCGGAATATGGCGACCTCAGCAATGTGGAGCGCGGCGTTGCGCTTAACGAAGCGATCATCCGGGGTGTGCCGGTTTATACCATCGGCCTGGGTTACGGCATTGATCGCACGTATTTGCAGGAAATTTCGACGGGAACCAACGCCCAGTTTGTCGAGTCGCCCACGCCGGATGAGTTAATTGCCGTTTACGATGGTCTGGCCGCCCGGCTTCGCAGCCAGTATATCATCACGCTGAACGCCGACGTGCCGGGCGATGGGACGGAGTACGGCTTGACGGTGGATGTGGAAACGCCAGATGGCAGCGCCAGCGCCGATACAGTCGTTCGCGTGCCGATTTTAGTGCCGCTCATCTCGCTGCCGGATTTGCCGACCGAACCAATCGGCGCGCCGGTGATGGTGACGGCGGACGTTCGGGCCGATAACCCGATTGCGCTGGCGCAGTTCCGGCTGGATGGCGTGGTCGCCGCCAGTTTCAACGAGCCGCCCTACAGCCTGGAGATAGACCCGGAGCGGCTGCAGCCCGGCGAACACAGCCTGTCCTTCAGCGCGCTGGATTCCGTAACGGGCAAAGTCGGCCAGTTCACCGGCACGTTTGAAGTGGCCGCCCTGCCTTCTAACGTCACCATCGTTGGTCTGGGCGCGGGGGAACTGGCCGAACCGCAGACCATCCTGCTGGAAATCACCGGCCAGACACCGCCAACCGAAGCGGCCTTTAACATTGACGGCGGCGAACCGGCGCTTGTCACCGCCGCGCCGTTCCTGTTCACGGTCGACCCGGCCAGCCTGTCCCCCGGCGAACACATCCTGTTCGTGGATGTCACCAACGCCGGCGGCGTGACCGTAACCGCCCGGCAGGATTTCCGGGTAGCCGCGCTGCCGCCGCAGATCACCATCAGCGGCCTGGAAAGCGGCCAGTTCGTCAGCGACAGCGTGACTGTGACGGTGGATGCCGCCGGGCAAACGCCTGTGACGCGCATCGTGCTGGCGGTTGGCGACCACTACAGCATTACGGCCATCGCCGCGCCGGCGACAATCACGCTTAATGCGGCGGAACTTCCGCCCGGCGCAAACCGTTTTACGGCCACCGTGACGCTGGAAAGCGGCCAGTCCGCCGCTGCCGCTGTTGATTTTGAAGTGGCGGCGCTGCCGCCGGACATCACCATCATCGGCATTCAACCGGGCGAAACGCTGGAAGCTAACCGCGTGGTCACGGTTGAAGCCGGCGGCCAGACCGCCATCACCGGCGTGACGTTTGCGGTAGACGGTGTGGAAATCGCCGCTGTGACCGCTGCGCCTTACACCGCCGAACTCGACGTGCTGGCGCTGGGGCCGGGCGCGCATATCCTGACCGTTGTGGTGGGTAACGCCGGCGGCCAGACGGCAGCGGCAGATGCCGCCTTCCTGGTGTCGGAAGCGCCTTCGCTGACGGCGACAGCTTCGGCTATGCCGAGCGCCACCCCGACCCCGCCCGATACCGATACGCCCGTTCCGACCGATACGCCTGCTCCTATAGCTACCTTCACCGCGACGGTAGACGCGGCGGCGACCGCCGCGCAGGTCGCGCTGCTGGCACAGCAGGCCACCGGCACGGCTGACGCCCTGATTGCCCTGAGCGAACAGGCCACGCGGGACGCTCAGGATGCGCTGGCGACCCAGGAACGGCAGGCGACACTGGACACCCAGGCCGCCCTGGATGCCCAGGCGACCGCCGATGCGCGCGCTACCGCCGGGGTAGGGCTGACCGCCGAGGCCGAGTCCATTAACCTGACCGCGCAGGCGGTTATCATCGAAAATGCGGCTACCAACGCGGCCCTGGAAGCGGCTGCCAGCGCCACCGCCGACGCGCGCGCCACCGCTAACGCGCAGGCCACGCGGAGTGCACAGGCTACCCGTGATGCCCTGGCGGCACAGCAGGCCGCCGCCACGCAAACCCTGGCGGCAGAACTGACGGCAGCCGCCCTGAGCGAGGCCGACGCGACCGCAACTGCCGAGGCGCTGGCCGCCCAGGCCGCACTGGATGCCCAGGCGACACTGGACGCGCAGGCCGCACTGGACGCGCAGGCGACGCGGGACGCGCAGGCCGCACTGGACGCGCAGGCGACACTGGACGCGCAGGCGACACTGGACGCTCAAGGCACGCTGGATGCTCAGGCGACGCGGGACGCGCAGGCGACACTGGACGCGCAGGCGACGCTGGATGCTCAAGGCACGCTGGATGCTCAAGGCACGCTGGATGCTCAAGGCACGCTGGATGCCCAGGCGACGCGGGACGCTCAGGCGGCTCTCGCAGCCGAGCTGACCGCCAGCGCCCAGGTTGAAACAACGGCAGAGCCGACCGAAGAAGCGACTGAAGCCGCGCCGACGGCGCAGCCGACCGAAGTTGCCCAGGTGGTCGCCAGCCCAACTTCGACCCCAGAGCGGACAGACCGGACGCCGAACCCGACCCTGACGCCCATCGGGACGCTGACCATCGAAACCGTACCCGGCGAGACTGCCGGCAGCCCTGACCTGCTGCCGATTCTGCTGATTGTTGTGGTGGTCATCATCGTGCTGGTTATTATCTTCGCCCTTTTGCGGCGGCGGCGAAATCAGACCGGCGCGTAGTTCCTGAAAATATGCCGGGACACCGCTGCGGCGTGTGTCCCGGCTGAAACTGAATGAGAGCGATCTATGCGTAACTTTTTGATCCGAGTCATCATCAACGCCATCGGCATCGCTATCACTGCTCAACTGCTGCCTGGCATCACTGTCGCGGATAATGACATCGGCACGCTGCTTATCATCGGGCTGGTGTTCGGCATCGTCAATGCGCTGGTTAAACCGATCCTGATGATTTTAACCTGCCCGGCGGTCATCCTTAGCCTGGGTTTGTTCATCCTGGTGATTAACGGCCTGCTGCTGCTGCTGACCGCCAGCCTGATCCCGGCGCGCCTGTCGGTGGACGGCCTGGGGCCGGCTATCCTGGGCGGCATCGTCATGGGCATCATCAGCATCATTCTGGAGGCGCTGCTGG